>JAMPIW010000007.1:1575000-1890000 GCA_040183005.1 Gammaproteobacteria bacterium | reverse complement strand
TGGAGGTATCAGAAGTGCGAATGCTGACATGAGTAACGATAATGCGGGTGAAAAACCCGCACGCCGAAAACCCAAGGTTTCCTGCTCAACGTTAATCGGAGCAGGGTGAGTCGGTCCCTAAGGCGAGGCAGAAATGCGTAGTCGATGGATAACAGGTTAATATTCCTGTACTTTGTGTTATTGCGATGGGGGGACGAAGAAGGCTAGGCCAGCCGGGTGTTGGATGTCCCGGTTTAAGGTGGTAGGCAGAGGACTTAGGCAAATCCGGGTCCTTAATGCCGAGAACTGATGACGAGGTTCCTTGTGAACCGAAGTGGTTGATGCCATGCTTCCAAGAAAAGCCTCTAAGCTTCAGATAACACGAAACCGTACCCAAAACCGACACAGGTGGGTGAGGAGAGAATCCTAAGGCGTTTGAGAGAACTCGGGTGAAGGAACTAGGCAAAATAGCACCGTAACTTCGGGAGAAGGTGTGCCTCTGAAGGTGAAGGACTTGCTCCGTAAGCTTTTGGAGGTTGCAATAGCCAGGTGGTTGCGACTGTTTATTAAAAACACAGCACTCTGCAAACACGAAAGTGGACGTATAGGGTGTGACGCCTGCCCGGTGCCGGAAGGTTAAGTGATGGGGTCAGCCGCAAGGTGAAGCTCTTGATCGAAGCCCCGGTAAACGGCGGCCGTAACTATAACGGTCCTAAGGTAGCGAAATTCCTTGTCGGGTAAGTTCCGACCTGCACGAATGGCGTAACGACAGCCACGCTGTCTCCACCCGAGACTCAGTGAAGTTGAATTCGCTGTGAAGATGCGGCGTACCCGCGGCAAGACGGAAAGACCCCGTGAACCTTTACTATAGCTTTACACTGGACCTTGAGTATGCTTGTGTAGGATAGGTGGGAGGCTTTGAAGCGTGGACGCCAGTTTGCGTGGAGCCATCCTTGAAATACCACCCTGGCGTGCTTGGGGTTCTAACCCAGACCCGTTATCCGGGTCGGGGACAGTGTATGGTGGGTAGTTTGACTGGGGCGGTCTCCTCCTAAAGAGTAACGGAGGAGCACAAAGGTACCCTCAGCGCGGTCGGAAATCGCGCAGTGCGTGCAAAGGCATAAGGGTGCTTGACTGCGAGACACACACGTCGAGCAGGTGCGAAAGCAGGTCTTAGTGATCCGGTGGTTCTGTATGGAAGGGCCATCGCTCAACGGATAAAAGGTACTCCGGGGATAACAGGCTGATACTGCCCAAGAGTCCATATCGACGGCAGTGTTTGGCACCTCGATGTCGGCTCATCACATCCTGGGGCTGTAGCAGGTCCCAAGGGTATGGCTGTTCGCCATTTAAAGTGGTACGCGAGCTGGGTTTAGAACGTCGTGAGACAGTTCGGTCCCTATCTGCCGTGGGCGTTGGAGATTTGAGAGGAGCTGCTCTTAGTACGAGAGGACCGGAGTGGACGTACCTCTGGTGTTCCGGTTGTCACGCCAGTGGCACAGCCGGGTAGCTAAGTACGGAAGGGATAACCGCTGAAAGCATCTAAGCGGGAAGCCTACCTCAAGATGAGATCTCCCTGAGCTTTAAGCTCTCTGAAGGTCCGTCGAAGACTACGACGTTGATAGGCTGGGTGTGGAAGCGCAGTAATGCGTGAAGCTAACCAGTACTAATTGACCGTGAGGCTTGACCATATAACACCCAAGTGGTTTTAGGTGCTATGTGTCGACGACTGACATAAAACGCATACCCTGCCTTTCTATATATTCTTGATTGTATTCACGTGAGAACGCACGCAAGATTGCGTTCCATTTAGTAGTGAAAAGGTTTGGCTGGCGGCCATAGCGAACGGGAACCACCCGATCCCATTTCGAACTCGGAAGTGAAACCGTTCAGCGCCAATGATAGTGTGGGAGTTCCCATGCGAAAGTAGGACACCGCCAGCCTTTATATGCAACCCCGATAGACGAAAGTTTATCGGGGTTTTCTTTTTCCCGGAAGGGTGTCAAGCTGTCAGTGTGTAGTATGCTTCTCACCGCCACTTCACGCTATACTTTGCACCTCCGATAAAAAACAAACGATAGTATGATAATACAGGACACCCGTCCTTCGCACTGGACATCGTACCCGTGAAGGGCACAATGTGGGGCGTGCCCGCCATAGCCGTAATCCTTGCGTTAATCGTGCTTTCAATGGGCGCGAACCAGCCGTTGTTTTTGTCGCTTAACCGGCTCAGCCAGCTTACCGGCGATGTACTGTGGGCCAATCTGACGATTCTTGGTGATGGGCTGGTGGTGTTTGTGTTGGTGTTGCTCTTTGCAGGGCGGCGCCCTGATGTGGTGTGGGCGTTGATTCTGACTGCGCTGCTCGCGTCCGTAGCGGCCCCGGTCTTGAAGGCGCTGATCGGCGGCGGGCGTCCGGCGGCGGTGTTGCCGCTGGAGAGTTTTCACATCATTGGGCCGGTGCTTCAGTCCGGCTCGTTTCCCTCCGGCCATACTATGGCAGTCTTTGCATTTACGGGGGCAGTGAGTCTGCTGATTAATCGTGCCTGGCTGACGGCGTTGTTGGTGCTTGTCGCGACGTCCACGGGATTATCCCGCATTGTGGTGGGCGCTCACTGGCCACTGGATGTTCTAGGCGGGGCGGCGATAGGCTGGTTGTGCGCGGTGGGCGGAATCGCTTTGGCGCGGCGCTGGGAATGGGGGCTACGGGAAGGTGCGCAACGGGTTTTTGCAGTGGTGTTGGTTCTTGCTGCGCTGGTATTGTTGGGGGGCTATGACAGCCGGTATGAGCAGGCAGTCTGGTTTCAACGGATTATTGCGGTGATGTGTCTGTTGCTGGCGGTGCCGGATCTGGTCTGGCTTTTCCGGCGGAAGAGGTAGATTGGCCAGGCAGCACTGATGCTGCCTGGCCAAGAAAATATGCCGGTTTATCCGGCGCGCTTCTTTTCGATCATGTCGTGGATGATCGGGGTGAGGATGATCTCCATGGCGAATCCCATTTTTCCGCCCGGTACGACGAGGGTGTTGGGGCGCGACATCCATGAGCCGGCGATCATTTGCATAAGATACGGGAAGTCGTATTTTTGCGGATGACGGAAGCGGATGACGATGAAGCTTTCGTCAGGTGTCGGTATATCCCTGGAGATGAACGGATTCGAGGTGTCCACAATCGGGATGCGCTGGAAGTTGATGTCGGTGCGTGAGAACTGCGGGGTGACGAACTGCACATAGTCGGGCATGCGGCGCAGAATGGTGTCCGTGACGGCCTCGGCGGAATAGCCGCGCTCGGCGGTGTCACGGTGGATTTTCTGGATCCACTCCAGGTTGACGATAGGCACTACGCCGATCAGCAGATCTACCCATTTGGCAACATCGGCGCCTTCAGTGACGATGCCGCCGTGCAGGCCTTCATAAAACAGCAGGTCTGAACCGGGCGCAATAGGCTGCCATGCAGTGAAAGTGCCGGGTTCCTGATTGTAAGGGGCCGCTTCCTGCTCGTTGTGCAGGTAATAGCGGATCTCGCCGCTGCCGGTTTCGCCATAGGTGCGGAACAGGTTTTCCAGTTTGTCGAACAGGTTGCCTTCGGCGCCGAAATGGCTCAGGGTGCGCCCCTCTTTGCGCAGAACCTCAACGGCTTCTTTCATTTCCTTACGGCCGTAGCGGTGAAAGCTGTCACCCTCCACGATGGCGGGGGTGATGCCTTCACGGCGGAAGATATGCTCGAAAGCGCGCTTGACGGTGGTGGTGCCTGCTCCCGACGAGCCGGTAACCGCGACTACAGGGTGTTTTTGGGACATTGTGTTTCCTTAAGAGTTTTAAAAATACAGTGTGCCAGGAGCGTAATTCTTCTCCGGCGCCAAAAATTTACAGGGTATTTTATAGCGTATTGTGTCGCCCCGTAAATTGTTATTGGCTTTTCGGCGAGATTATCCCGCCTTCTTGGCGTGCAGGCCGCATTCCTTGCTCTCGGGATTTTCCCACCACCAGCGCCCGGCGCGGATGTCCTCGCCCACTGTGATGGCGCGTGTGCAGGGGGCGCAGCCGATGCTGGGGTAGTGCTTGTCGTGCAGCGCATTGTAGGGTATTTCGAAGTGGCGGATATAGTTCCACACATCGCCGTTGGTCCATTCGATCAGCGGGTTGAATTTCTGCAACCCATTGTCGGCATCCCACTCCGAGTTTGATAGATCCTTGCGGGTGGGGGCCTGTTCGCGGCGCAGACCGGTGATCCATGCCTTTTTGCCCGTCAGGGCGCGTTTTAATGGCTCGACCTTGCGGATGCCACAGCAGCGCTTGCGCAGCTCCACGCTATCGTAAAAGGCGTTCGGGCCGTGGCTGTGGATGTATTCTTCGACGGCGGACGACTCCGGGAAGTAGGCGGTGATGGCGATGTTGTTGTAACGCTGCCGCACCTCCTGCATGAGCTTGTAGGTCTCTTCCGGCAGGCGTCCGGTATCGAGGCTGAATATGCCGATGGTGGGCGCGTGTTTGGCGATGAGATCGGTGAGCACCATGTCCTCTGCGCCAAAGCTGTTGGCGAAGGTGACAGGCTGAAAATCTGCGGCAATGCTTTTCAGCAGGGCAAGGGTGGCGTCGATCTTTTGTTGAAGCTGCGTGTCCAGACTCATGTTTTCTCTGCTCTCTATATAACTTAGTGTGACTGCGCGGCGGCGGCTTTTTTGACCGTGATGCGCGTTGTCGTGCCGCGATCCTCTTTGTAGAGCACGCGGTGTCCGTCGCCCTCCAGACTGGAGGCTACCTGCTGGGTGGATTCGCCGGATTCCAGCAGAAAATCCACCACATCACCTACCTGAACTGCGTTCAGCGCGTTACGCGCCTTGAGGTAGTGCAACGGGCAGCCGTAGGTGGACAGGTCTATGACCTCGGCGGTCTTGGCCTTCGCCGCAGGTGCGGTGATGGAGACGGTCAGGTTAAGCTGGCGGTCAAGGCGTTGGCAGGCCTGGGCGGATTGTGCGATCCAGGCATCCTGTTCGGCCACCAGCTTGGCGTATTCCTGTTCATCAAAGGTCTCTTTCAATTGCGCGATGCTGCTTGCCATTTCTGCCAGCTTGGCGCCCAAGTGGGCGTCCTGCTGTAAAGACTCCTGCAACGCCGCCGCAATTTCGGGCAATCCAGACAATGCAGCGCGCCCTGAAGAGAACAGCAGTGACTCGCCGATCAGGCGGCCTATCGCTTCGCCGCACTCCAGTGCGTCCAGGTATTTGTGCTGGGATGCAAAGGAATTGCGGCAATCGCGTTCGTAGGTGGCCTCGGCAAAGTGCGATGCGACGAACTCCTGTGCTGCCCCGGCGCACTCACCGCCACCGAGTTGCAGTACCTTGAAGTCGTTGGCCTCACCGTGATCATGGAGCACGGAAGACAATTCCTCGGGCGCGACCTTGACAAGGTCTTGCAGTAGCTCCGCAAAGTATTCTTTACCGTGGCGGCGTGTCCAATGGAAGAAGGTTTCACCTTCGTCACGATCCTGCGCATAGGTTTCCTCTACACGCGTAATCGCAGTCTCGATGCGTGCGGCGGGTACGGAAGGGCCTTTGAGGGCCAGTCCGCCTGCGCTACGGCCATCGCCGCCGAAGTACATCTGATAGTGCGGCACCAGCTTGCCGTGCAGGCGGTTGCCCTCGCCGTAAATGCCGATGTCTCCAGTCTCGGGCTGCGCACAGCCGTTGTGGCAGCCACTGGCGCGGATGCGCAGATCAGCGGTTCCGCCGGAGATCTTGGTGCCGATGATCTTGCTGGAGGTGATGCCCAGGCGGCAGGTGGAGGTGCCGGGGCAGGCGACGACATCGTCACCGGCCTTGGGTTCGCCCAGGCCCAGCGATTCAATGGTTGTGCGTATCGACGGGATTGCGGCCTCGGGCACATTGAGCAGCATCAGATTTTGATCCTGGGTGGCGCGTATTTCCTGCAAGCCATTGTCTTCCATCAGTTTGACGATGCCGCGCATCTGCGGGCCGGTGATGTCGCCGATGGGAATGCTGACCGGGAATACGTGCAAACCGGGTTGTTTTTGCGCGAATACTTGGCGCGGTGCACCCATGCCGCAGGCTTCGCCCGGCGTACCACCCGTCCACACACCAGCGGGGCGGGGCTTGTCTGCGAGAGCCGCCTTGGCGCGGGCGAATTCTTCCTTGTATTTCTCGATAAAGCCTTGCACGCCGAATTTGTCCACCAGGAACTTGATGCGCGCCTTGGCGCGGCGTTTACGGTCGGAATAGCGGTGGTGCAGGGAGACGATAGCCTCGATGCTCGGCAGCAGGTCGTGCTCCTCGATGAACTCCTCAACAGTAATCGCCTCGTGCGGCTTGTGGCCCAGCCCGCCGCCCGCCATGATCTTGAAGCCATAGCGCCCATCCTTCTTTATCGCCACCGCGCCCAGATCATGCATCATGCCCTGCGCACAATCGGCCTCACAGCCGGAGAAGCTCATTTTGAATTTGCGCGGCAGATGCTGGGTGAGCGGGTGGCGCAGGAAATGTGTAACCGTCCCTTCCATCAACGGCGTGATGTCGAGATGTTCACGCGGACACACCCCCGCGAGCGGGCAGGCAGTGATGTTGCGCACGGTATTGCCGCACGCCTCGCGCGTGGTAAGCCCGGCATCGGCGAGGCGCCGCATTGCCGCAGGAGTGTGTTCCAGAGGTACGTAGTGGATCTGGATATCCTGGCGGGTGGTGATATGCACCACCGGGTGGTTGACGTACTGCTCCAGCACATCGGCGATGGCAGTGAGTTGCGCGGCATTCAGCGTGCCGCCGGGGATCTTGACGCGCATCATGTTCACGCCATCCTGGCGCTGGCCGTAGACGCCATGCTGCAGGCGGATCGACATGAAGCGGTCCGGGTCGATCTGTAAGCCCAGGTAGGATTTCACCGCCTCTTCGTAGCGGCTGATCTCCTCGCTATTGACGAGATGTTGTGCGTTAATCATCGTTTGTTCTCCACTTCTACATTGTGCCCTTTACGGGTGCGGGCGCCACGGCGGCCCTTGACCATCTATACCGCTATAATAACCGTCTGTCAGGAAAAGGTAAATTTAGCGCCGAACAATAGCAGTACGGTGCCCAAAATGGGGCGCAGTACCTTTTCGGGAATCTTGCTGCTTAAATGGCTGCCGAGATAAATGCCTGGCAGCGAACCGAGCAGCAGGCTCCCCAGTAGGGTAAAGTCGACATGGCCCA
The DNA here is from genome assembly GCA_040183005.1 of Gammaproteobacteria bacterium. NCBI lineage: Bacteria > Pseudomonadati > Pseudomonadota > Gammaproteobacteria > Gammaproteobacteria bacterium. The sequence continues at coordinate 1,882,823 of JAMPIW010000007.1, read as the reverse complement.
GGCTCAAGTGCCCCAGGCCCGCAACCGCTGTCAACGGTACGGCGTGGGCGATGTCGGTGCCTACCACCCTCACCGAAGACAGGTAGGGATACAGGAAGAACAGCGTCATGGTTCCCAGTACGCCAGCCCCGACCGATGATAGGGTCACCAGCGCTCCTACCACAGCGCCGGCAAGAATCGTGGCCGGTACCCGCCAATGAACAAAGCGTTGCAGGTTCAGGCTGGACTGAGCGATATGCAATAAGCGGTTTTTGAATAAAATCGCCGGTGCGGTAAGCAGCAAGGCGATGCCCAGTGACGTGGTCAGCACCTTTTTCATATCGCCAGAGTTGCCGCCACTGTAGTGCTGGAGCAGGAGAACCACCAGGGCTGCTGCGGGCAGGCTGCCCATGCAGAGTAGTTTGACGATCTTCCAGTCCACATTGCCACGGCGCCCATGCACCCAGATCCCGCCGGACTTGGTGATCGCGGCAAATAAAAGATCCGTGCCAATCGCCATGGTCGGGGAAATATTAAACAGCAGGATTAGCAGTGGCGTCATTAGTGCGCCGCCGCCCATGCCAGTCACGCCCACGATGAAGCCGACCACCAGGCCTGCTACGGTATATGCCCATTCCATCCAGTCGGCCTCACTACGGTTGCGTTATTTTAAGCGACGCGAACCCGAGACTATAACAACCATTCAATAGCATTAAAATTAATAAATTATTATTAGAATATAACTTTTAATTATGTTTTATGCGGACGTCCCCCAGCGGCGATGGACGAATCGCTGTTCCAGGCGGCTGAACAGCCAGCGATCGGTCATCAGGCCAACGAACATGATGACCATCATCACCGCCACCACCAGCGACATATCGTGCAGCTCGCGGCCTCGCTCCAGCAGGGAGCCCAAGCCCACCCCCACCAGCAGCAGCTCGGCGGCCATTAATGAGCGCCAGGCAAACGACCAGCCTAGTTTTGCTCCGGTCAGTACGGCGGGCAGTGTGGCGGGTAGCATCACATGGACGTACAGCCGCCAGCCGCTGGCGCCCAGCACATGGGCCGCCCGCATATAAAGTGGCGGCATGTTTTTGACCCCGTCGCGTGTCGCCAAGGTCAACGCCATGAGGGCGCCCATCACCACCACAAAAATCATCGCGCTCTCGCCCAGGCCGAACCACAGCACCGCCAGAGGTAGCCAGCAAATACTCGGCAGTGCCTGCAGCCCCATCGCAAGCATCCCAAACGTCTCGTTCAGCCAGCGCACACGGCCCAGCAACAGGCCGAGTGGTATGCCGATGCACAGCGCTAGCCCATACCCGATCAGCAGCCGTTGCAGGCTGATGGCGATGGCGGCCGGCAGCGATTGATCGCTAATGCCTAGCCACAGCGTTTCCGTCACCTGCGGCAAGGAGGGGAAGATCATTTCATCCCACACTTCCAGCCACACCAGTGCGTGCCACAGGCCTATCAATGAGGCAAAAAATGCCAGGCGCATTGCGTAGATGCGCCAGCGGTCGAGGCGATCCTTGCGCGCCTTGGTTTGCGCGATGGCGGCGAGCGCTGCGGATGGGGCTTGGTGCGCAACGGTATTCATCAGTCTATTCCTTCCTCGTGGGTGGCCTGCAACACTTCGCCACGTAAGTCGTCGCGGATGGTCGCCGCGATCTTGACCAGTTCGATGTCCTCAATATGACGGGGGCGGGGCAGGTCTATGTCATAGATGCTTTTCACCCGGCCCGGACGGGCGGTCATGACGATGACCCGGGTGCCGAGCCGCACCGCCTCGCGCACATTATGGGTGACGAAGATAACGGTTTTGCGGGTGCTCGCCCACAAGTCTTCCAGTTCATCGTGGAGCATGTCTCGCGTTTGGGCGTCCAGCGCGGCAAACGGTTCGTCCATGAGCAAGATGTCAGGGTTCGGTGCCAATGCCCGCGCCAGAGCCACGCGCTGTTTCATGCCGCCCGACAGCTCATGCACCCATGCCTGGGCGAAGCGCGACAAATGTACCATGTGCAGCAGCTTTTCGGCACGCTCACGCCTTTCCGGCTCGGGGACACCGGCCATTTTTAACCCGAACATGACGTTTTGCAGGACATTAAGCCACGGAAAGAGGGCGGACTCCTGAAACATCACCACGCGGTCGGGGCCGGGGCCGGTCACGGGCTTGCCATTTGCGATCACCCGGCCGGTGTCCGGCTTTGCCAGCCCTGCAACTAGATTCAGCAGGGTGGACTTGCCGCAGCCCGACGGGCCAACGATACAGACAAATTCCCCTTCGTCTATCGACAGTGACGTTTCTGCCAGTGCCTGCACCGCGCCGGATTGCGACCAGAATACCTGGGATACGCCGTTGATCTCTACTTTGGGCACTTGGCTTCTCCTAACGCTTGGCCGCAGCGACCAGGGGTTTGCCGCGTTCGCGCAGAGTCTCATTGAGCAGTGACAGGTCGAAAATGGGCGCCACGTCAGGTGGCTGGGCACCCGGCAGATACTTCAATTCCCAAGCCTGTCTGGCAGCTTTCAGGAGTGCGCCGGGGATGGGGTCGTAAGTGGCGGCTATCCGCGTAAAGGCTTCATCCAATTGCGCCGCAGGCAGGGGCTTACCCATCAGCTTGGCTAACTGGGCGTTGATGTTGCGCTTGGCCTCGTCAGGCTTCTGAATAATTGCCTCCGTCAGGTCGATGTGGGTGGCGACAAAGCGTTTAACCAGGGCGCGGTTTTTTGCCAGAAAATCGGCGCGAACGACCAGCAGAGTGGCGGGAAACTTGCCCTCCGGCCACAAGTCTCTTTCGTCAACAAACAGGGCGCCATCGGCCTCCTGTATCAGGCGCGTGGCCCATGGCTCGGGCACCCAGGCGGCATCCAGCTCCTTGCGCTGGAACAGGGTAAAAATTTCCGGATTTTTGACCGGCATAACCTGTACGCTGCTGCCCAAGCCCTTGGCCTTGAGCCAGGAACGCAGGGCGACATCCTGGGTATTGCCCAGCCCCGGCACCGCTACCCGTTTGCCTTTCAAATCAGCCGGGTTGCGAATGCCCGCATCCTTGCGCACCACCAGCGCTACGCCGCCACTGGCCGCGCCGGCAATGACGCGCAATACCCGGCCTTTGGAGCGGACATAGGCGTTGAGCGCGGGGCTGGGGCCGACATAGGCGAGATCCAGTTCGCCCGCCAGCAAGGCTTCCATGGCGGATGCGCCGGCATTGAAGGCCGCCCATTCAACCTTGGCCCCGGCATTTTTTTCGAAATCACCTGTTTCCCGCCCAATCAGCGCCTGAGGGTGGGTGAGATTGGGAAGATGCCCGACGCGTATAACCGTATCCGCGAAGGCGGACGAACCTGTGGCGAGTGACAAAATCACGCCATAGAACCCTGCTAATAACCATCTGCTCATATTGCTCATCTCCTTGGAGTTGTGTGATGCACGTGGAGCGAACTATACGGGGGTTGACTTAGAATAAAAAATAATAAAATATGATTAACATATAGCTATATATTATATTATGGAGGTCGCGTGAATATTCAGCAATTGCGTTATATCCGTGAAGTGGCGCGCTCGGGACTCAGTGTTTCAGCCGCCGCCAAAAAATTGCACACTGCTCAGCCCGGTATCAGTAATCAGATCCGTTTGCTGGAGGAAGAGCTGAATGTACATATTTTCGAACGCGGCGCTAAGCGCCTGACAGGGTTGACTTCGCCGGGCAGGGCGGTGCTAGCGATAGCAGAGCGCATTTTGCGCGACATGGAGAACATCAGGCAGGTGGGTGAGGAGTTTTCCAACGAAACCATCGGTACACTTTCCATTGCCACCACCCACACCCAGGCACGCTACGCCCTGCCTCCCGTGGTGAAGGCCTTCACTGAACGTTATCCCGGCGTGAGCCTGCACATGCACCAGGGAAATCCGGCTCAAGTCACGGAATTTGTCAGGTCAGGGGCGTCGGATATTGCGATAGCCACGGAGACGCTTACCTCGTTCGAGGATCTGGCGACCCTGCCGTGTTACCAATGGAACCGTTGTGTGGTAGCACCGCCCGGGCATCCGGTATTGGATGAGAGGCCGCTGACGTTGGAGGCCGTTGCCCGCTATCCCATCGTCACCTATGACTCTGCCTTCACCGGGCGCTCCAAAATCAACCAGGCCTTCGAGGCGCACGGGCTGGAGCCGAACGTGGTATTTACCGCGCTCGACTCAGACGTGATCAAGACCTATGTCGAACTCGGGTTGGGGATAGGGCTGCTTACCAGCATGGCCTTCGACCCCGCGCGCGACACCAACCTGCGCGCCATCGACGCGGCGCACCTGTTCGAGCCCAGTATCACCCGCATCGGTATTCGCCGTGGCAGCTATCTGCGCGGTTATATGTACGCCTTCATCGAACTCTTCGCGCCGCATTTGACGCGCGAGGTGGTGGAGGCGGCGATGGCGGGGTAAGAAGGGGTGCTGCGCTATTCGGGTTTCTTTTGCACCTGGGGCTGGGGGCGCTCGCCCACGCGGGCAGTGAATGTGATCTCCTTGCCGTTGCGCAGCCCTCGCAGATGCGTCTCTGCACCAGGCGTGATTTTGGCGATAGCATTCACCAGATCCTTGGCCGTGGTGACGTTTTGATCGTTGACCTGAGTGATGATGTCGCCGGATTTCATCCCGCCCTTGCTGGCCGGGCTGTTGGGCAATACCCCGGCAACCACCACCCCGATTACATTTTTCGCTCCGAAGGATTCGGCCAGTTCCGGGGTGAGATCCTGGGCTTCGATGCCAAGCCAGCCGCGTACCGTATGGCCGTGCTCGACGATCTGCTGCATGACATTCTTGGCGATGCTAACTGGAATCGCGAAACCGATGCCCTCCGACCCCCCCGAACGCGAAAAGATCGCCGTGTTGATCCCGATTAACTGACCATAGGCGTTGATCAATGCTCCGCCAGAGTTGCCGGGGTTGATGGCGGCGTCGGTCTGGATGAAATTCTCAAAGGTATTGATGCCGAGTTCACTGCGGCCCGTGGCGCTGACGATGCCCATCGTCACGGTCTGGCCGACGCCGAAGGGATTGCCAATGGCCAGTGCGACATCGCCGACGCGTGGCGCGTCAGACTGGCTGATGGTTATGCTGGGGAGTTTGTCGACCACGATTTTTAATACTGCAAGATCAGTTTCCGGGTCAGTGCCAACGATAGTTGCCTCCGCGCTGCGTCCGTCATGCAATCCGACTTTGATTTCGTCGGCACCTTCGACAACATGGTTGTTGGTCAGAATGTAACCTTGCGCGCTGATGATTACACCGGATCCCAGGCTGTTCTCCTGGCGCTTGCCGGGCGCGGGCAGCTTGTCGCCGAAAAAGCGGCGAAAAGAGGGGTCGTCAAAGAGCGGATGGGAGCGCTGGGTGACGACCTTTGCTGTAAAAATATTCACTACCGACGGTGCAGCAAGTTCCACCGCGCGCGAATACGACACCGGACCCGACATATCTTGTGCGATGCCCCGTGGCAGTAGGGTGGTGGTGTTCGCCGGTGCCATACTCTCCTTGAATTCAACAACGGGGCGTCGTTCCAGGGTATTGGGGCGGAAGAAAAACATCACAACAAACGCAACAGCTAGACCAATGACGGTTGCTTCAGCGAGAAATATGAGTATTTTGCGTGTCTGCATGATATTGATATCCACCAGGGAGGCGATGATCCTGAAATTTGATGTAGTCTACTAAATAATTGGCCGGAAGGTTTATGCTTCTGCTGCAGTTATTGACAGGGTCAGCCCTCTTTATGGGGGTGTGAGGCTTCTTTTTTGGCGTGAAGTTTTAAAAATAGGATCAAGTAGGGATTATTTTTCTGTTTTTGGTTTTTTGCCATAATTTATAGATAGTGGCGGCTCTGGGCGTATAATTTTGTCACGTGTTTCGAGGGGCTGTTTCCAGTGTATTTTTGCGTTATCTGTGCGATACCTGAAGAAACTCGATATTTTGGCATTGACACGCTCTACAAAGTTGTTCTAGGATTCGAGGCGTAGGGGCGGTCAAAGATAACAAATACAAATTTAATTGCCTATTATCATTAGCCTTTTGCACCTAATACTAACAAAATAAATACGGAAATTTGGTGGGAGCGCGAATTGGTCGGAAATTAAAGGATTAGGGGTGGGTGCGGTTTAGTGTGTCCTGTCGTTTAAGCATTCCCTATCTTCTTTAACTCTCGATTGTCGCGGTGTGTTGCCTTAAAGCATTTGTGGCAGCGCACAGACGTCCCCGCCCCTTTGGTGGGTGGGCGCGTCGCATTCTGTTCGGGAGGGGTGATTGCCTCGCATTGCGTGGTGTCCGTCTATGGCGGGCGCTCCTTTCGGTAATGCTGAAATCCCGTGGTAATTTATATAAACATCGAGGGTTGAGATGTCGCACGGTTATCTTTTTTTATCTGGGCCGGTGGGTTCTTCGGGGGTGGCCGTGCCGCATCGCCGTAGTTCACGCTATTTCTTGATGGCGTTTGCTGCCATGGTGCTGGGAATTTTCCTGGCGGCATCGTCCGCATGGGCGGATGGCAGTAGTGGCGTTCCAAATGCGGTTCCTCCAAAAGGCGAGCATGAGGGTAAAAACGTCGAGCAACCCATCGAGTTTCCTCATAATATTCATGTTGATATCAATAAAATCAACTGTATGTATTGCCACACCTATGCGCGTCGCAGCAAGGTCGCCGGCATCCCGCCGACCAGCAAGTGCATGGGCTGCCATCTCGTAATTGCTACCGACAAGCCGCGCATTAAAAAGCTCACGGAATATTGGGAGAAGAAAGAGCCGCCGCGCTGGAAAAAAGTGCATGACGTTCCTGATTTTGTCCATTTCACCCATGAGAAACACCTGAAGAGATTTGTGTTCGACAATGAAGGCATGTCTGTCGACCGGGTTTCTGAAGTGTGTGCCTTCTGCCACGGCGAGGTCAAGAAGATGACGGTTGCGCACAAGGTCAAACCTCTTAACATGGGGTTCTGCGCCCGCTGTCATGAGGCAAACAAAGGTCCGTTCGACTGCTGGAAGTGTCACAAGTAATAATTAATTGAACAGGGTGCGCTTGGGGTTCGTGTGCGCAGCGTTTTGAATTGCACGTTGAGGTGGGTGATTTGCTATGAGTGGTAACGATATCAACCGCAGAGACTTTCTGAAGATCCTGGGTTGGAGCGGTGTGGGTGTAGCCGTTGCCGGCTGTGATAGGCCAACGACTGTTACCCTTGAAGAGGGTAAGGAGGAAGTGGTCGCTTATCTTCAGCCCGAGGAGTATGTTATTCCTGGCGTAGGTGTCTGGTTTGCGTCGACGTGTCAGCAATGCCCGGCGGGTTGCGGTGTGCATGGGCGTGTGCGTGAAGGGCGCGTGCTCAAGATGGAAGGTAATCCTGACTCGCCCATCAACAAAGGCAAGTTGTGCCAGATGGGTCAGGCCGGTGTGCAGGGACATTACAACCCTGACCGCCTGAAAAAGCCCATGCTGCGCAAGGGTGGCGTGCTGGATGAGGTGTCCTGGGATGAAGCCCTGGCAGCGCTGGAGCAGAAGGTAGGGCCTGCGTCTGGTTTGGCGGGAGATCGCTTTGCCTGGTTTACCGGTACGGTAAGCGGCCACCAATCGGTGCTGCTGTCCGCCCACCTTGCTGCAATGGATTCAAAAAATCATTTCATACACGAGACTATCAACAACGCCGTAGTGCGTGCCGTCAATCAGGATATGCTCGGCGAAGCCATGCCGCGTTATGATCTTCCTGCGGCAAAAATGGTTTTGTCATTTGGTGCTGATCTTGTGGGGGCGGGAGCCTCGCCCGTGCATTTTTCCGGTGAGTATGCCAAGTTCCGCACTGGTTCCCTGCGCGGCGTACTGGTACAGGTCGAGCCCAAGATGACCCTCACGGGCGGCAGCGCAGATCTCTGGGTGGCGATTCGTCCCGGCACCGAGGGCGTGCTTGCATTGGGTATTGCCAATCAGGTTTTGCTCGGGGATGAGGTGAAGATCGCAGGTCTACCTGACAATATCCGCACGCTGATTGCAGGTTACGATGTTGAAAAGGTTGCCGGCATCACAGGGGTAACAGGCGACCGCATCATGCGGATTGCTAAGTTGCTTAAAGATCGCTCTCCCAGTCTGGTTCTGGCCGGCGCGTCCGTCGAAGGCCATGCGCATGGTTACCAGTCCGCTGCCGCGATCATGGTGCTCAATATTGTGCTCGGCAATATCGGCAAGACCATCCTTCCCTCTGGATCGTCCCCTTTTCCGCAGATGGAGGCCAAGGCAGGTGGTACTCGTGACCTCCTGGCATTGGCGGATGCCGCTGACAAGAAAGCGCTGGATGTGGTGTTCTTCCATGGCTCGAATCCCGTCTATACTGCCCCTGCTGCTTTGGGGCTGGCCGACAAGCTGAAAAATATCCCATTCAAGGTGGTCTTCGCTGTACATCCGGATGAGACCGCCATGAGCGCTGATCTGGTGTTGCCCATCCTGTCTGCCCATGAAGACTGGGGCACACACATGGGGGTTTATCAGCCCGAGCAAAAGTCGATCAGCATTCAGCAGCCGTTGATGGAGCGCTTATATCCCGACACCAGGGGGTTCGGTGATCTGCTGCTGGCCTTGCTGAAGGCGCGTCAGGTTAAGGAGTATGAGTCTTTTGCGGATTATTACGGCTATCTGAAAAATGCGTTTGCCGCGTTGCCCGCGTCTGTGAAAGGCGATGCGGTCAGCGATGAGGATTTCTGGGGCAAAAGTCTGCAGAAGGGTGTGTTGAATATAGGCACGGTTGCCGGCGCCCTTAATCCCAAGATGGTTGAAATCAGCTTTCCCGAGTTTAAGAGTGACGCACAGCAGTACTATCTGGCGCCGTCTGCACGGCTTGGTTTGTGGGATGGCCGTCATGCCAACCTGCCCTGGCTTCAGGAGGCCCCCGACCAAATCAGCAAGGTGGTGTGGACCTCTTGGGTGGAAATGCATCCGGCGACAGCTGCCAAGCTCGGCGTGAAAGAAGGTGACTTCGTCAAAGTGACCTCCGCGCAGGGTGCTGTCGAGGCTCAGGTATATGTCTATAAGGGCATCCATCCGCAGGTTATCGCTGTGCCGATGGGCCAGGGGCATGAAGAATACGGCAGATATGCCAAGGGGCGCGGCGTCAATCCACTCAAGATTCTCGCCCCGGTTACAGATGCGAAAACCGGCGAGCTGGCTCTGTATGGCACCCGCGTAACAGTTGCCCAGTCAGGCCGGCGCGAGGTGCTGGTGAAGCTGATGGGCAGCGAGACCCAGCTTGGGCGCAAGATGGTAGGTACTGTTACTGCAAGCGTGTTTGACCGCACAGAGGGGACAAAGAATGTCACTTGATAATATTTTGACCAACTGGTCCAGGTACCGGAAAGGCGCCGAAGAGGGTGGTTTCCACGAGTACGAGCACCAGTGGGGCATGGTTGTTGATCTGAATAAATGTATTGGCTGCAACGCCTGTTCAGTGGCCTGCTATGCCGAAAACAACCTGCCGGTGGTGGGTGAGAAACGCTGCGGTAAAAACCAGGCCATGAACTGGCTGCGCATTGAGCGTTATTGGGATGAACCTGATCTGGCGCCATACGAGGCAATACCCACGGCGAATGTCGATGCCTGGATTGAGGGTAACCCCCCCGCCAAAAAGACCGAACTGAAACCATCCATGCCCAGCAGCTACCTCCCAGGCTTGCTTGAGCAGGACGGACAGAGCTTTGAACAGCGCGTCGGGTTTGACGGGACTAAAAGCGAATTCCAGGATTTTGGCGCAAGCTTCCTGCCGATGATGTGCCAGCAGTGCCATGCCGCCACCTGCGAGCCGGTCTGCCCGGTAGCTGCAACATACCACACCCCGGACGGCCTCAACGCCCAGGTGTATAACCGCTGTATCGGGTCACGTTACTGTTCCAACAATTGCCCCTACCGGTTACGCTATTTTAATTTCTGGTCCTACTATGAAGATGCTTGGCCGGAGCCGCTGCACATGCAGCTCAATCCGGATCTTAGTGTGCGCGACAAGGGTGTGATGGAAAAATGCACCTTCTGTATCCAGCGTATCCGCGTGGCGAAAGATAAAGCCAAGATGGAAGACCGTAAGGTGATCGACGGCGAGTTTTCGACTGCGTGCGTACAGACGTGCCCCACCGGGGCATTGGTGTTCGGCGATATGCAGAATCCTGAGAGCCAGGTAAGCAAGCTGTGGAGCTACCATCAGGTGGAGCGCGGCAAGACCAAGCAGAACAAAGAAAACAAGGAGCTTCGCGGTTACCGTATTCTGGAGGGCTTGAACACCGATCCCAGCGTGCTGTACCTGGAGCGGGTGCGCGAAGTCTAAGGGTGGGGGTTCGCGTGGTTGTTTATGAGTCAATCCTGGTGGTTTCAATGACAACTCAACAAATCAGGTCGGTGGAAAAGACGGCATGAAATACGTAAACGAAAAAGATATCAACGAAGAGATCAAGTGGGCGCAGATCAATACGGATATTCTGCAAAGTCTGCAGAATCCCAGAAAGGCCTATTGGATCGCTATTGCAGTATGCCTGGCCATGCTCTCTTGCGCTGTCGTTGCGGAGGTGTACCAGTATCAGACCGGTCTGGGCGTGGCGGATCTTAACCGGCCGCACATGTGGGGGCTGTATATTGCAACCTTCATTTTCTGGATTGGCATGAGCCATTCGGGAACCCTGTTGTCGGCAATTTTGCATATTATCCATGCCGATTGGCGTAAACCGATTTACCGCTTTGCAGAGGCGATGACAACATTCTCGCTGATGACGGCGGGCTTTTTCCCGATGATCCATCTGGGGCGCATGTGGAATCTGTACTGGGTTATCCCTTATGTCAGCGACCGCGGCATCTGGCCGAACTTCCGATCGCCTCTGGTGTGGGACGCCTTTGCAATCACCACCTACCTTACCTCATCGGCGCTGTTCCTCTTTATAGGCATGATCCCCGATCTGGCGATTTGCCGTGATAACGTGACTGGCTGGCGCAGGAAGCTCTATACCGTGCTCTCGCTGGGATGGCAAGGTACGGATCGTCAGTGGCGCCACTTCCGCAAGACCTATATGCTGATGGCCTGCTTCCTGATTCCGCTGGCGGTTTCGGTACACTCTATCGTGTCTTCCGACTTTGCCATGTCGATCATGCCGGGCTGGCATGTCACCAGCTTCCCTCCGTACTTTGTGGCGGGTGCGCTGTACTCGGGATGCGCGGCTATCATCACGTTGTTTATCCTCCTGCGGTACTTCTTCAGGCTGGAGGAGTACATGACGGTTGCCTTGATGGAGAAGACCTGCAAGTTGACCTTTGCGATTGCCATGGTCTGGACTTATCTGAATTTGGTAGAATTTGGTGCGACATGGTACGGACATGATCCCGTCGCCAAGGAGGTCTTGATCTCCAAGTTCGTCGGTCCATTCGCTCCTTACTTCTGGGCAATGATGTTCTTTGGGTCGGTGCTGCCATTCGCCCTGGCCTTCGAAAAGCTGCGCCGCCACATGGCGACCATGATGGTTGTTTCCATCCTGCTCAACGTTGGTATGTGGCTTGAACGCTGGATGATCGTAGGCCCGACACTGTCACATGCCTATGCTCCCGAAGCGTGGAACTTCATGTGGCCGAGTATTGTGCAGTGGGCGATTGTGTTTGGCAGCTTCGGCTGGTTCGGATTACTGTTCCTGATCTTTGTGAAAGTGTTCCCGTGCGTCTCTATGTACGAAGTTAAGGAGATGGTGTTCCATCGCAGACGGGAAGCGCATGCCGAGGTGGCTGAAAAGTTCCATCGGCGGGCGGCGGATGTGCAGCAGGCCACTGGTAGACCCAGTGCAGAAGGGGCGTAATGATGAAAAAGAAATATCGTGTCTTGGGTTTGTTCTCTGACTTTGAGGAGGCCTTTGCAGCCATTGCCGACATCCGGCAGTACAAGGTTCCTGGTGTGTCCGTCGACGATGTCAGATTGATGTCTCCCATCGAGCACCCGGAGATTGAAGAGGTGTTGGGTGACCGTCCGGCGCATGTGCCGAAGTTCACACTTGCCGGTGCCATATTCGGCATTACCTTCGGTTTCCTGTTCCTGGCGTCGGCACAGGCCAACTTCCTGGTGCAGCCTCAGGGCGGCAAGCCGGTTGTGCCGTTGCCTTCCAATATTGTATTGACCTATGAAATGCTGATTTTGTTCGGTGTCCTTTTTACTGTGATTAGCTTCCTGCTCCTGTCCGGTCTTCTGTTCGGGAAAAAGGAAACGCTGTACAGCGAAAAAATCGCCGTGGATCAAATTGGCATCATTATGGAGTTGGACGAGGATACGTTTGAGCCTTTGAAAGCGCTGTTCAGACAGCATAAAGTACTTGAAATTCGGGAAGAGGTGATCAAATGAGGTTTGTTGGTCCGCTATTAGCTGCGATGCTGGTGCCCACGGCGGCGTTTGCCTGGCCGTGGTCGCAGGATATGATGAATCAGCCCAACATCAAGCCTCAGGAAGGGCCGATGGCGCCTTTCCCCAAGCGCTCAGTTCCGACGCAGGGAATTGCAACTACGATTGCCAATCGGGATGAGGCGAAGGATCTGGTAAACCCAATCCCGGTATCCGAGAAATCCTTAAAGACGGGGAAAGTACTGTTCAGGATTTATTGTGCGGCATGTCATGGTCTTACCGGTCAGGCGGATTCCCCGATTACTGCAAAAATCGGTGCTATCAACCTGACCGACGATTATGCCCAGAAGAATCTCACCGAGGGATGGATATTCGGCACCATTACCTTTGGCAGCGCGATTATGCCGGCCTATGGTAAACCGAGCGCACGTGAAGATGGGCGTGGCTCCAACGACCTGTCCGTGGAAGAGCGCTGGCATGTGGTGAACTATGTTCGTCATAAAATGGTTCAGGATGCACAGGCCGAGCCTGCGAAAACTGTATCCGCTAAATAAAACGCAATAGAAATACGAACACCAGAGGGGCAAAATGGAAAACTTTGGTAGCTGGTCAGTATTGACCGTAGACTTTTTGATTATTCTGTATCTGGCGCTGGGTGGCGTGACATTTTCTGCTGTCCTTCACCTGGTCAATGGCAAGTGGCGCTTTCAGGTGCGCAAGCTGGCTTGTGCATTGGCAGTACTGTTCCCCATTGCGTTTGTTTTGCTGCTAGTGCTTTTGGCAAACGGCGAGGCGACCTTCCAGTGGCTGGCACACGCCCACGATGAGGGGCAGCATCTGCCGGGTTGGCATAACTACACCTTCCTGGTGACCCGGCAAATCGTCGGTTTTCTGATCGTGGCGGGCCTGTACGGTCTGTTCATCAAGTATCAGCATCAGAGTGAGATCGATGAGTCCTACGCAGCGCAGCGGCGTTTCCGCAATGTTGCCCTGCTGATTCCGGTCGCATATTTCCTTTATGCAACGATGGTGGCATGGGACTTTGAAATGACCATGTTGCCCGGCTGGCACAGTGCGAGCTATGGCGCCTATCATTTCGTGAGCAATTTCCATGGCTTCCTGGCCTTCTTCACGATCTTTCTGTTTTTCCTCTACAGATCGGATAAGTTGACCAAGCCGTTCGAACCCCATATCTTCAATTATATGGCGCAGTTCATGCTGGCCTTTACCATCCTGTTTACCTACCTGTACTTCACCCAGTTCCTGATTATGTGGTACGGGCGCCTGCCTGACGATGTGACGCGCTACAGGAACATGATGTACCAGGGCTTTGGTCCGCTGTGGTGGACGTTCCTGACCATGAAGTTCATCATTCCGTTTACCACCCTGGCGATTACACCAAACCGTCACAATCCGTATGTGATCGTGATGGTGGCTACATCGATCTGGCTTGGCACCTGGATTGAACGTTATACCTGGATCGCGGGATCGGTGGATCCTCAGTACTACACCATGCCGATGACCTCAGCATTTGGTATCGGTGTAACCATAGCCATCTTCGGCGTGGCGTGGTTTGCGGTAAGGTGGTCGCTGACCAGGTACGGATTGATTAAAGCCTAGCTTCTAGCTATTTGCTGGAAAAAATGTACCGCTGACCCCATAAAACGTGGGGCCAGCGGTTTTTTTATAAATGCTCTCCTGAAATTCAACTTGCATAAAGCAAAACTGTATGACTTTGCTTCTTGGTCTGGCTTTTTTTTGTGTATATAAATTCTATGACTATCAGTGTCTAGACCTATTCCACCTTGACTAAGTGCTGGGTTTTTTGCTATATGTAGGCTCGTAATAAGCAAAAATAGAGCCAAATTCTAGACAGTCTATGTTTCAGCGTGTCAAGCCTGGTGTTTTGCTGCAAAGGATCGGCGGCTTTCCCTATTGTGATAAGAGGGTGGTTATATGTTGATAGTAAAAAATAAAGTCGCCGGGGCATGTTCAACCTCTTTCCGCACTATCAGGTATCGGCTGTTCGCCCCCCTGGCTTTAGGCCTATTGATCAATTTTCCATCGCACGCTGCTATTTTCGCTGTCAATAACACGTCCGATGCAGTCGATGCCAATCCGGGCAATGGCGCATGCGCCACGTCCACCGGCGTATGCACCCTGCGTGCCGCGATTATGGAGGCTAATGCCTCGCTGGGGGCGGATACCATCACGCTGCAAGGGACGACGTATACACTCAGCATAACCGGCACAGGCGAAAACAGCGCTGCCAAAGGCGATCTCGATGTCACCGGAGGGGGGGATTTGACCATCCAGGGTGTCAGTTCATCCACCACGCGTATTCTGGGAGGGTCTTCTTCTCCAGGTATAGACCGGGTGTTCCACTTCATCGGCAAGAATAACGTCACCATTAGCAATGTGTCGATAGAAAGGGGCTACGCGAGCGGCGTAAAAGGCTATGGCGGCGGTATTTTCAATGAAACAGCCTGGGTTACGCTCTCAAACTGCCAGATAACTGGGAACGCCTCGGCATGGTCGAATAGCGCTCGGTCAGGCGGCCAGGGTGGTGGTGTTTACAACGCTCCCGGCGCCAAGATGACCATCAATAGCTGCACTATTAAAAGTAATAGCACACCGATAAGCGGGGACTCTTCTGAGCCGGGGTTTAACGGTGGCGGGGGCGTCTTCAATGGCGGTGATATGACCATCCTCAGCACTGTTGTGGACAACAATACGACGTACAGGAACGGGGCCGGCATACTCAATGAAGGGACGCTGGCTATCACCAAAAGCATCGTGAGCAACAACGTAGGGCCTGCTGGCAGCAGCAATCAATCAAGCAGCCGGAACACTGGCCCGTTCGGAATGGGCGGGGGGATTGCCAATGACGGCGGCATTGTCACGCTCAGGGACAGCTTGGTTACCGGTAATAGATCAATTGAGGGGGGCGGTATCCTTAATTTGCAAATTGGCGCGAACGTGCCTGAATTCAACATTATCTCCAGTACCGTGTCTTCCAACTCGGCAGAACAGTGGGGCGGTGGGATCGACAACTGGGGCGTGATGCGTATCAGCTATAGCGCAATCTACAAGAATACCGCCGGGTTTGCTGGTGATAGTAGTGGCTCCGGTTTTGGGGGTAGTTTCGGCGGCCCTCTCCTGGGTGATGGTGCCGGTATCCGGAGCATGGGTGTAGGTGATCTGTTGGTCGCACATTCCACGATCAGCAGTAACTCTGCCAACCGCGCGGGCGGCGGACTGTTCAATGGCGCCAAAGCGAGGCTGCTGCATGTAACCCTCGCCAATAACAAGGCGGGGAGTGGCCCCGTCGATCCCACCGCCGATGACTGTATTGGTTTCTGTGGTAGTGGTGGTTTCGGCGGTGGTGGTTTCGGTGGCGGTGGTTTCGGTGGCGGTGGTTCCGGTGGTGGTAGCTCCGGTACTTACGTCCTGGGTAATGAGGTGTTTATTAATGCCTTGGCTGTATCGAATAATGTAGCCACTATTTTCGAACATACGATCATCGCGGGCGGCGCCAGCCCTGCCGGAAACTGCCTGGCAGGCAAGCCTGCTACCGCCGGTTTCGATCCCGCCCTGCTTGCCGCGCCCACCTTGCCCTTCCCGTCTAAATCGAACGGTTACAACATCGACAGCAGCAATACCTGTGGGCTGGATACGACCAAAAATGACAAGATCAACACCAATCCACAGCTTGCGACGCTCGCCGATTTCGGCAGTGGTGCCGCGCTTCCCGCTTACCTCTCCGGCGTCAGCAAAGTGCCCCAGTGGATGTATATGCTCAATACCGGCAGCCCGGCAATCAACGCCATCCCCAATAGCGCCTGCCCCAAGCCCGGCGTGGATCAGCGCCTGTATGTCCGGCCTGGCACGACCAGTCTCCTATGTGATATGGGCTCTGTGGAAATGGCATCTGTTGCAGCGTCGATTGCGGATTTGCAGGTTGCGGTGAGTTTCGCTACCCGTGCCAATGCCTCTCTCAAGGCTGCCTTCAATTCTGCGGCGAGCATGAGCTATGCAGTCACGGTAACGAACAATGGTCCTATGGATGTAAGCGCGTTAATTACCGTCACTCAGGTCTTCGATGCCGATGTTGCGCTTGGGTCGTACGGCCCCCAGAATGTAGTCTGCAAGCAGTTCGATAGTAAGACAGTCACTTGCGAGTACGCTGGTGGGCTGGCGTCGGACAAGTCTTTCGATGCCTATATGACCGTCAGTCCATCGGATCTTAACCGGAAGGATCTCAACAGCACGGTTACGGTTTCATTCCCGGATTCCGGTGTCACCATCGATCCAATAAGCAGCAACGATAGAGTGACTGTTGCGCGCTCCGTGGCGATTACTGACCCCTTCCCTAACAGTGTTGGGCCGGGCGGTTTTTCAACTGGCGGTGGCGGTGCTTTTGGGGTGTTGCCTTTGACGTTGCTGGGTCTTTTTGGCGCATGGCGAGGCTATAGGCGTAGTGCGGCACGTGTAATGTAAGTTGGCCTGTCGGGGTGGTGAATTGAAATGCGCAGGGTGGCACGACCACCCTGCGTTTTTTTGACAGCCCTCTAAGGCGGCGTGTGCAGTGTGACGTGCTTTCAGTAACTCCCCCTCTGCCTGCTTTTCAATAAGACGGTGTTCGTTTTTCTCTAATGATACTTTCCCCCGAGGTTGGCAGCATGAGGCGGCCTTGCTTCTTTTCTGCGCCTGCTATTCTATTGTTTTAATCATTTGTTTTTATTCGTTTATTCTGGAGGTTGAGCGACTTTTTTGTATATTTGAGCGGCCCCCTTGGCTTGACTTTATTATAAAAAACATGCTATAGAATCAACCAGGGAAAAGACGCAGAAGTGGCCGTTTATGTGATCGTTCGCCCTCTTGCCCTTTTACTGTCAAGGGACACTTTGCTTTCCCATCGCCACGGATATAGGTGACCAAATTATGTTTCAAAGAAAAAGTCAAGGGATTGGTGCAGGTCTTGGTTTTTTTCGCCCGATCCGATATCCGCTGTTCCTGATAACCCTGGCTTCAGGGTTATTCGCTGCCCCCTCATTACAAGCTGCTACTTTCCCAGTCACCAGTACTGCTGATGCCGTCGATGCTACTCCAGGCGACGGAACGTGCGCGACCAGCGCGGGTGTCTGTAGCCTGCGCGCTGCCATCCAGGAAGCCAATGCGTTGGCGGGGGCGGATACAATCAACCTGCCAGCGGGAACCTACACACTAACCCTTGCAGGTAAAAATGAAAACGCGGCGGCCAGCGGTGACCTTGATGTCACGGGTACAGATGATCTGACTATCCTGGGCGCGGGGGCTGCGGTGACGCGTATTGCTCAACAAGGGACGGGAATCGTTTCTACTGCCCTCAGGGGTACGGTTGATCGGGTATTTCATCTTATCGGACGTAATAACGTCACCATTGATGGTGTAGCCATCGAGAAGGGGTATGCGTATGTGTCTTCTGGTGGGGGCAGTCTCGGAGGCGGCATTTATAACGCGGGTGCGTTTGTAACGCTCAAAAACTGCGAAATATCCCAAAACATTGCGGAATGGGCGAACGGTAATGTCCCGGACAGCCAGGGTACGGGTGGAGGTATTTATAACGCCAGCGGAACCAGGATGACCATCGAAAACTGCACTATCGGAAACAATATCGTCGAGATACCCGTTGATTCTTTTGGCAACAATTTTCGCGATGGCGGAGGGGGAATCTATAATGTAGGCGAGATGACCATCCGGAACAGCATAGTCGAAAACAATTCCACCATTCGATACGGAAGCGGCATACTGAACAGCGGCGCGCTGACCATTGTTGCGAGCATACTCAGGGGTAACTCGGATGCGACCCCCTTTACTCAAGGACAGAGTTCTTCAAGGGGCGGGGCAATAGCAAACATAGGTGGAAGGCTCACCCTTCGGGACAGTTCAGTAACCGGCAATCTGGCCACGCAAGGTGCTGGCATCTACAACGATGCCATCGCCACGGAGGGCGTGGTCATCATCGTGTCCAGCGACATCAGTCGCAACACGGCCCAGCTTTGGGGTGGCGGCATCGATAACTTTAGTACGATGAGCATTCTATACAGCTCCATTACGAATAACATAGTGGGTTCTGGCTCATTCATACTGATCGGGGATGGCGGCGGCATACATAATTCCGGCTTTAGTACGCTGACGGTAAAACATTCTACGCTGAGTGGAAATAGAGCCTTTCGTGCGGGTGGCGGCCTCTTTAACGGCTCGCGGGCCGAGCTCGCGCACGTTACTTTGAGTAATAACCGCGCCGGTGCTGGTGTTACCGCGAGTGCCGACGGGCTGAAATATGCCCTTGGCAATGAAGTGTTCATAGATCCGGATGTGTCATCAAACGATGCTACCGTGTTTCAAAGCAGCATCATCGCCGGCCTCGTTAGCCCCGCCGCCGCCGTCGGGAACTGTTTCTCCGGGAGTTTCGTTGATGACATAACTAACGCTACCCAATTCACGGCACCCAAGCCTTTCACAACTACCAGCAAGGGTTACAACATCGATAATGGCAGCACGTGCAAGCTGGTTGCAGCGAACGACCTGCCGCCCAATGCCAATGCCTTGCTGGGGGTGCTTACCGATGTGGGGAGCACTGCGGGCGGTGGGCCTATTACCCTTCCGGGCGGTATCACTTTGCCGCGGTGGGTGCATGTCCCTGCGGTCGGTCCTGCGGTTGATGCCATACCAACGGGCGCATGTCCTACGCCAGGCGTGGACCAACGCTTGCATGTTCGACCCTATACAACAAGTGGCTGCGACATCGGGGCGGTAGAGATAAACTCCACTCCGGCCGCGATCACTGATTTACAGATTATCCTGACCACCAGCGCAGCGACGGGGCGTGCACTCAAGGCCGCCAGTTCCGCTGATCCGGTCAATTACACCATTACGGTCACCAACAATGGCCCCGGTGATGCTTCTGGTGTGAGAATCACTCAAACGCTGGATGCGGGTGTCGTTATGGCTACGTCGAATAGTCCCCAGGGGGCTACGTGTCAGCAGTCGGGCAGTGCTGTCACTTGCACATACGATAAGGTGTTGAAAAAGGGTGACGTTATTGTTGTGTATGTGGTCGTCACTCCTCCCCGCGGTGCGGCGAGTCTAAAAAGCACGGCTACGGTTTCATCAGCATCTACAGCTGTTGTCGATTTTGTGCCGGACAATAACAGTGCTGCCCTTACCGTTTCGGCGGCTCTTGAACCCATCCCGAATAGTTCGACACCGGGCGCTGCTGCTGGTGGCGGTGGTGGTGCTTTTGGGATGATACCTTTGGCTGTGTTGGGGATGTTTGGTGTGTGGCTGGGGTATAGGCGCCGTGTGAGTTGTAAGGCATAAAGATGATGACGGGCTGGGGAGGCCTCAGAGTTCGGTTGGCATTTTCCCCTACCCTCACCCCAGCCCTCTCCCGCCTTGCGGGAGAGGGGGGTGTCTGCCTTTGAGTTGAAGAAGGAATTAGGGCGCGCAGTCGTTCCCTTTCTTTTACAAAAAACGCCCTGCACTGGCGACAACCGCTGTAATTAGCCCCAGTATCAGATTGATGCCTATGATGCGGCGTATCTGCCCCAAATATTTACCCGCCGCAGCAAGCTCCGCGCGCGCAATGGCTGCGTTCATTCTCCGGTAGGGCACGAAGAACACGTGCAGGAACAGTAGAATCATCACTGTGCCCACCGTCAGCATCAGGTGTATGTGTCCGCCGCTGTTTTTCATCCCGCCGAACTCCATAAAGATCATCCACAGCCCTGTCGCGGGCAGCAGCACGATTGCACTCCATACCCAGGGGAAGAAGCGCCCGAAGGTTTGTGACCACAGGGGTAGTCGCTGGGGTGGTTCCAGTAACGTCGCTGCGACGGGGCGCAGCGCCATGTAGGCAAAGAACATTCCGCCGACCCAGATGATGGCGGCGAGCAAGTGCAGAGGCAGGGCGATGAGCATGACGATTCCTTAGGGTTTTGCGGGTTGTGTTGATGATGGCGCCGTGGCGGCGTATTTTTTCAGCCAGCCGGTGATGCGTTTGACCAGGATGATATCGGATGCGGTAAAAAGGTGATCCGTGCCGGGAATTTCAATTTGCCGGTATTGTAAGGCGTTTCCGGGGCGCTTGGGAGGGGCTCCTGTCTGTTGAGGGGGGGTGCTTGCACTGGCCTTGACGGCAGCGTTGCGGCGCTCGGCCCTGGTGCGGCTGCTGTCCTCATCCCTGCTGCCGTAGATATCGAGGATCGGGAGGGAGATCTTTTCCAGTGCTGTGGGGAGGTATAGCCGTGGCTCCTGGTTTTTTTCGGCGCTCATGCCAATGCCTATCAGCGCGCCGATGCCGGATTGAGGGTCGTTGGCGAGAAAGGTTGCGCCCAGCGTGGCGCCCTGGCCGTGGCCGATCAGTACGATCCGCGTTATATCTTTGGTGTGCAGAAATGCGATTGCCGCTTTGATCCGCGCCGGGATTTGGTCGAGTAGTGCGCTATTATCTTCCTTGGCCTCGCCAGGCAGCGGTAATTGCACTGCAAGCGTGGACCAGCCACGTTTGGGGAGTTCGCGGCGCAGTGGCGCGATGACGGCGGGCCAATCGGGATTCATCCCCGTATCGTGCAGGATAATCGCCCCGCCTTGCAGTGTCCTGGTGGTCTGCGCGGTGTACAGGCCGAGGAATTTGTCTGCCCCGGCGTCCAGCCAAACCGCCTCTCCTGTCAGGGTTGCGCTGGCGCTGAGCATTTCGCCCAGGCGTTTTTCCCTGCCGCTGTCTGTGGCAAGCGCCAGCCCGGCGGAGAGGGTGAGGATCAGCGCTGCAAGGATTTTTACCATCAGTTTGGCCTCGATGATGCGGCTGAAAGTGAAAAATTTTCCATATTCAGGTAAAGTTAGCCGTTCGAATCCCGGAAGCGGGGCGGTGTTGGCCGCTACTGCATTGCACTTACTTTGATGAGGCCATCTCTATGCCAGATTATAAAATAGCCCCCTCCATCCTGTCGGCGGATTTTGCGCGCCTGGGGGAGGAGGTCAACAACGTGCTGGATGCCGGCGCGGATATCGTGCATTTCGACGTGATGGACAACCACTATGTCCCCAATCTGACCATCGGCCCGCTGTTGTGCGAGGCCCTGCGCAAGCATGGCATCACCGCCCCGATTGATGTGCATCTGATGGTCAAGCCGGTGGATCGCATTATCCCCGATTTCGCCAAGGCGGGCGCTACTTATATTACCTTTCACCCCGAAGCCAGTGAGCATATCGACCGTTCGCTCGCCTTGGTGCGCGATTGCGGCTGCAAGTCCGGCCTGGTGTTCAATCCTGCTACCCCGCTGGATTATCTGAAGTATGTGATGGATAAGGTGGATATGGTACTGCTGATGTCGGTTAATCCGGGTTTTGGCGGCCAGAAGTTCATCCCCGCTACACTGGATAAACTGCGCGAGGCGCGCCGTTTGATTGACGAGAGCGGATACGATATCCGCCTGGAGATCGACGGCGGTGTAAATGTAAGCAATATCCGCGCGATTGCCGAGGCAGGTGCGGATACCTTCGTGGCAGGTTCGGCGATTTTCAATACCCCCGATTACAAGGCCACCGTCGCTGCGATGCGTGCCGAACTGGCCAAGGCCGGTAAATAAAATACAGAGCGGATGTTGGGTGACGGTGCTGCGCACCCAAGAACCTGTTCACGATCTCGCTGAAGGGCGCATTGCGGCGTTAAAATCGAACTCAAAATGCTCACATACTTCATGTATGCTCCGCTTTTTCGTTCGATTTTGCCTTGCACTGCATCCCTTGATCGAGATCGTGAACAGGTTCTAGCCCAACCCGCATAAACCGTGGGCTTTCGAATGCTTAAAAAACCGCAGATGGTATTGGTCGATCTTGACGGCACGCTGGTGGACAGCGTACCGGACCTGGCGTTTTGTGTGGATGCCATGATGCAACGTCTGGATATGCCGTCGCGCGGCGAGGCGCGGGTGCGCGAGTGGGTGGGCAACGGTGTCGAGCGTTTGGTGCGCCGTGCCCTCATCAATCAGCTGGACGGTGAGCCGGACGAGGCTTTGTTTGAGAAGGCGCTGCCGATTTTTATGGGGCTCTATGCCGAGAACACCAGCAAGCGCAGCCATCTTTATCCGGGTGTACGTGAAGGGCTGGATTACCTGGTGGGGGCGGGCTACAAACTCGGCTGCGTGACCAACAAGGCCGCAGCATTCACCGAACCGTTGCTCAAGGATATGGGTATTTACGATTGTTTTTCGATTGTGGTCAGCGGTGATACCGTGCCGAAAAAGAAGCCCGATCCCATGCCGTTATTGCATGCGTGTGCGTTCTTCGGCGTGGCTCCGCAGGATGCGCTGATGGTGGGTGATTCCATGAGCGATGTGAAGGCCGCGCGTGCCGCAGGATTCCAGATTGTGTGCCTGACCTATGGTTACAATCACGGCATTGATATCCGCGAGTCTCAGCCCGATGCGGTGATTGATTCCATGGCGGAGCTGCAGGGTTTATTGGAACCGGCGGTCTAAGGACTATCTCTGGCCATGCTGCACGATGAATTTCAAAAGCTCGCTGCTCAGGGATACAACCGCATCCCCTTGATGCGCGAGGTTCTGGCGGATCTCGATACGCCGCTCAGCGCTTATCTCAAGCTGGCCGACGGCCCCTATTCCTATTTGTTCGAGTCGGTGCAGGGTGGCGAGAAGTGGGGGCGGTATTCCATCATCGGCCTACCGTGCCGGACTATCCTGCGTGTTGCAGGGCATGACATTACCGTGGAGAAGGACGGCGCGGTGGTGGAAACTCTGCGTGTTACTGATCCCCTTGCCTGGATCGAAGATTTCCGCACCCGTTACCGGGTGCCGGAAGTCGCCGGTTTGCCGCGCTTCACAGGCGGCATGGTGGGCTATTTCGGTTATGACACGGTGCGCTATATCGAGGCCCGTCTGGCGAAGTGCGCCAAACCTGACCCGCTCGGCACGCCCGATATCCTGTTGATGGTGTCTGATGAGGTGCTGGTGTTTGATAACCTGCGCGGCAAGCTGTATGTGGTAATCCACGTCAATCCCGACATCGACCAGGCGTGGAACAAAGCGCAGCAGCGTCTCGATACGCTGGTGCAAATCTTGCGTGAGACCACCCCCCGTCCGCCCGCGCCGCGCCGCGCGCTGCAGGTGAACGAGGAGGATTTCGTTTCGGGGTTTACCCGGCAGGGTTTCGAGTCCGCCGTGGAGCGTGCCAAGGAGTACATTCTGGAGGGTGATATTATGCAGGTGGTGCTGTCGCAGCGCCTGTCTATCCCCTATCAGGCCGCGCCGCTTGATCTGTATCGCGCCCTGCGCAGTCTCAATCCCTCGCCGTACATGTTTTATATGGACCTGGGCGGCTTCCATGTCGTCGGTTCCTCGCCGGAGATCCTGGTGCGCCTGGAGGACGGCATGATCACTGTGCGCCCGATTGCTGGTACCCGCCGGCGCGGTACCAGTGAGGCCGAAGATCGCGCGCTGGAGCAGGATTTGCTGGGCGATCCCAAGGAGCTCGCCGAACATCTCATGCTCATCGACCTGGGGCGCAATGATGTGGGGCGAGTGAGTGAGACTGGCAGCGTGCAGCTCACCGAGAAGATGATCGTTGAGCGTTATTCTCATGTGATGCATATCGTCTCCAACGTCACTGGACAGTTGAAGCCTGACATGACCGCCATTGATGTGTTGCGCGCAACCTTTCCCGCTGGCACCGTGAGCGGTGCGGCCAAGGTGCGCGCCATGGAGGTTATTGACGAGCTGGAACCGGTAAAGCGCGGCGTCTATGCGGGCGCGGTGGGCTACATTGGCTGGAATGGCAACATGGACACTGCCATCGCCATTCGCACCGCCGTGATCAAGGATGGCGTGCTGCACATCCAGGCCGGTGCGGGCATCGTCGCCGACTCCGTGCCCGCCATGGAGTGGGAGGAGACGATGAACAAGGGACGGGCGATTTTCAGGGCGGTGGCCATGGCTGAGGCGGGGTTGGATGGTGCGCATCGCTGATGGGAGTTTGATCCATGAAAACGACCTACTATCCGCCGGATGATATTCTGGAAATCCAGTTTGGTGATAAACCGATTGTTCGGGAGATATCTCAAAACTGGAATGTGAACGTGAGTTATGCGGCTGATGATTCGATGGTCGAGATCGTGACCCTCGATGCAATCAAGTCTGGATTCATGCCCTTTCACAGCGGTGGGGAACGGCAGGCAGCCTGAATTTCTTCGCAAGATTTCCTTTCGGGCTTCAACCTAAGCGGCTACAACGAAGGAAAATCGGGCCATGCAAGACATCCGTTGGAAACAGCGCTTTGATAACTATCTCAAGGCATTTCAGATGCTTGTCGAGGCGGTGGAGTTGGCGCGGACGCGCGAATTATCCAGGCTGGAGCAACAGGGGTTGAGTCAGGGTTTTGAGTTTACCCATGAGCTGGCTTGGAATGTCTTGAAGGACTATTTAGAAGAGCAAGGCTTTGTGGGCATCATCGGCTCAAAAAATGCGACCAGAGAAGCATTCAAAAATGGCCTGATTACCGATGGTGAGGCCTGGATGGATATGATTAAAGCGCGCAACTTGACGTCGCACACCTATAACACGGAGATTGCGCAGAGCATCGTGAATAACATCCTGGCGAGGTTTTATCCGGCCTTTGCTGCGATGGTGCAAACCTTTACCGCTCTGTGCGGCCAGCCAGATACGGACTTATGAAATACGGGTTGAGCGAAGCCACAGTCGAAAAAATCCAAGGCGTTTTTGCGCGTTTCCCGGAGATTCAAAAAGCCGTTTTGTATGGCTCGCGTGCCAAGGGCAACTTCAAAACCGGATCGGATATTGACCTGACCCTTTACGGCGAAGCACTCACATCCGACTTGTGTTCGACTATAGCGAATGAGTTGGACGACCTGCTGCTGCCCTACACCATTGATCTATCCATTTTCGATGAGTTAAACCACGCGAAGCTACAGGAGCATATCGAGCGTGTGGGCGTGGTGTTTATGATCGAGAGAGTTAGGGCACTGCTGGTGTGCGAGGGTTTATGCCTGGGCCATTCTGGGCGATAATGGCGTCTTTCGTGTGCTCGGTACTATAGCTTGGTCATGGCGTATTACAAAAAAAGCGGGCATCGAAAACAGAGATTGGTATCAGTAATAAAAGGATAGCCGCGATATGTTGCTGATGATCGACAACTACGACTCCTTCACCTACAACCTGGTGCAATATCTAGGTGAGCTGGGTGCGGATGTGCGGGTGTATCGCAATGACCAGATCACGGTGGATGAGATCGCGCATCTGGCGCCGGATCATATCGTGATCTCGCCGGGGCCTTGCACGCCCAACGAGGCGGGCGTTTCGGTTGCAACCATCAAAGCCTTTGTCGGCAAGATTCCGCTCTTGGGCGTCTGTCTGGGGCATCAGAGTATCGGCCAGGCGTTCGGCGGGCGCATCATTCATGCCAGGCAGATCATGCATGGCAAGACCTCCATGATTCATCACAAGAATGTGGGTGTGTTTCACGGGCTATCCAATCCCTTCGAGGCGACGCGTTATCATTCGCTGGTGATCGAAAAAGAGACGCTGCCGGATTGTCTGGAGATCACTGCCTGGACTGAAACACCCAGCGGCGAGATGGACGAGATTATGGGCGTGCGCCATAAAGAGTATGCCGTGGAAGGGGTGCAGTTCCATCCGGAATCCATCCTTACCCAGCACGGCCATGCGTTGTTGAAGAATTTTTTGGAAATTGAGCGCTGAGGTTTTAAGACAAATGGACATGCCATCCGCCATCCGCGCCGTTACCGAGCGCCGTGATCTGACATCCACAGAAATGACCGATGTCATGAACACAATCATGAGCGGCGGGGCAACGCCCGCGCAGATCGGTGGCTTTCTGATCGGTTTACGCATGAAGGGCGAAACAGTAGACGAGATAGCCGCCGCCGCCCAGGTGATGCGCGAGCTGGCGGTCAGGGTGGAGATAGGCGGCCCGCATCTGGTGGATACCTGCGGAACGGGTGGCGATACCGCGCACACGTTTAATATCTCCACCGCCAGCGCCTTCGTAGCCGCCGCTGCCGGAGCGAGAGTGGCCAAGCATGGTAACCGTTCTGTATCCAGCAAGTCGGGCAGTGCCGACGTGCTGGAGGCGGCGAGTGTGCGGCTTGATTTGACGCCGCACGAGGTGGCGTGTTGTGTAAATGAGGTGGGCGTGGGTTTCATGTTCGCTCCCGCCCACCACGGCGCGATGAAGCATGCCATTGGCCCACGCCGCGAGATGGGGGTGCGCACCGTGTTTAACGTGCTTGGTCCGCTGACCAATCCGGCCGGTGCGCCGAATCAGGTGATAGGCGTGTTTGACGATGCCTGGCTGGTTCCGTTGGCGCAGGTATTGGCGCGGCTTGGTAGCGAGCACGTGTTGGTGGTGCACTCTGAAGATGGTATGGATGAAATCAGTATCGGTGCCGAAACGAAGATTGCCGAACTGAAAGATGGGAAGGTAAGTACCTATGTCGTTGCGCCGGAACGGTTCGGCATGCAACGCGCGGCTATCGACGCGCTGAAGGTGAGTGACGCGCAGCACAGCCTCGCCATGATACGCACGGCGCTGGACAATACGCCGGGTCCGGCGCGGGATATCGTAGCGCTGAACGCCGGGGCGGCGATCTATGCGGCAGGCTTGGCCGAGACTCTGGAGCAGGGCGTGCGCAAGGCCAGCGATGCCATCGCCAGCGGCGCGGCGCGCGCCAAACTGGAAGCGCTGATTAAGTTCACTAACAGTTTTGTGTGAGCCTAACCCGAACATTCTGTAGGGTGCGCCTTGCGCACCATTCACTTTCATGTGGTGCGTGGGACGCACCCTACGCAAACTGAAACCTTAAAAAAAACATGACCCAAACCCCCGATATTCTCAAAAAAATACTCAAGCGCAAGGCCGAGGAGATCACCGAACGCAGTGCCGCGTTGCCGATGCGCGAGCTGAGCAAGCAGGTGGCCGCCGCGCCCGCGCCGCGCGATTTTGTGGGTGCAATCGAAACCAAGCTGGCAGCGCGTCTTCCTGCCGTTATTGCTGAGATCAAGAAGGCATCTCCCAGCAAGGGCATGTTGCGTGAGGATTTCCATCCCGGCGAGATCGCAGCCAGTTATGAGCGTGGCGGGGCGGCGTGCCTGTCGGTGTTGACCGATGCGGATTTTTTCCAGGGTTCCGAGGCCTATCTGCAACAGGCGCGCGCCGCCTGCTCATTGCCGGTGCTGCGCAAAGATTTCATCATCGACCCTTATCAGGTCTACGAGGCGCGGGTGATTGGCTCGGACTGCATCTTGTTGATCGTCGCCGCCTTAGGTGATGCCACCATGCTGGAACTGGCGCAACTGGCGGATCACCTGGGTATGGCGGTGCTGGTCGAAGTGCATGATGCGCACGAGCTGGAGCGGGCGCTGATGCTCGATACCCCGTTGATCGGCATTAATAACCGCGACCTGCGTACCTTCAATACAGATCTTCAAATTACGCTGGATTTGCTGGGTAACATCCCATCGGATCGTATCGTGATCACCGAGAGCGGCATCCACACCGCGCAAGATGTCGCACTGATGCGGAGCCACAACGTTCATGCCTTTCTGGTAGGTGAGGCGTTCATGAGGACTCCCGATCCAGGCGAGGCATTGCGCAGCCTGTTCTAAAGATATACGCCTGGGCGTCGATAAGTTAAACGCGGACGGAGGCTTTGTTTGGGCCTCCTGATAATGTTTAATCTTGTCGACGGGGTGTTTGATGAACAAAATCCAAATCGCAGGCATGGCGGCTGTGGCGCTGTTGTGTTCCTCACTGGTTCATGCCGAGGGTGTCGGTGTGACGGTCAAGGCTGGCACGCTGGGTCTTGGACTGCAACTTACGGCGGGATTTTCGCCGGTATTTAATGGCAGGCTGGGCTTTAATAAT
Organism: Gammaproteobacteria bacterium; assembly: GCA_040183005.1. Lineage (NCBI taxonomy): Bacteria > Pseudomonadati > Pseudomonadota > Gammaproteobacteria > Gammaproteobacteria bacterium. The sequence goes on along the minus strand of JAMPIW010000007.1, from coordinate 1,854,503 downwards.
TACACCTACAATTACAGCACCATCAAAGACAATATTAATTACGATGTTGGTTTGGGACTAAAATCCGGGGAGCTGTTACTGGATTGGCATCCGTTTGCGGGCGGTTTCCGTTTTACGGGCGGCGCGATGTATAACAAGAATGCGCTGAACCTGACCGCCACGCCAGCGGGCAGTTACTCTATTGGTAATAATACCTATACCGCCGCAGAGGTGGGTACGCTCACCGGTGTCGTCGACTTCAACAAGGTCGCCCCCTACTTTGGTATAGGCTGGGGCAATGCAGTGGAAAAGGGTGATCACTTCAGTTTCGCCATGGATCTTGGTGTGATGCTTCAGGGGGCGCCCAAGGCTGTCCTCAGCGCAGCCGGCACTGTGACATCGTTGCCGACATTTAAAGACGATTTGGCGCGTGAAGAGGCGAACGTGAATGCTTCATTGAAGGAGTTTAAATACTACCCGGTTGCGTCAGTGGGTATAGGGTATCATTTTTGAGGAGCGGGGCTAAAAACTCACGCGTCATACGTTAACGCATGGCGCGTGAGCCCCCTCCCACCGATACGGAAGCCGCTGAGAAACAGCGGCTTCTTAGTTTGTGCATTGTCACAATGCGCCAATGACCGCATTGTGACAATGCACAATTATCGAGCTCCATTCACCACGATGGTTTTCCCCCTCGCAGTGATGAGATTCTGATCTTCCAGACTTTTCAGCACCCTTCCCACCATCTCTCGCGAGCAGCCGACGATGCGGCCCAACTCTTGGCGCGTGATGCGTATCTGCATCCCGTCGGGGTGTGTCATGGCGTCGGGTTCCTTGCACAGATCAAGCAGGGTGCGGGCTACGCGCCCCGCGACATCCATGAAGGCCAGTCGACCAACCATACCACTGGTTCGGCGCAGACGCAATGCCATTTGCGTGGCGAGTTCGAACAAGATATCGGGGTCTTCCATGGCCAGTTGGCGAAACCGGGTGTAACCGATTTCCGCGACCTCGCATTGGCCGCGGGCGCGTACCCAGGCGCTGCGTTTTTTCTGTTCGTCGAACAACCCCATTTCACCAAAGAAATCACCGGCATTCAGGTAGGAAAGCACGATCTCACGGCCGTCCTCATCCTCGATGAGTACCGTCACCGAGCCATCGACAATATAGTAAAGAACATCGGGCGCGTCCCCAGCATAGATCAGTACGCTCTTGGGGGGGTAGCGGCGCCGGTTGCAATGGGTGATAAAGCGTTCTATTGCGGGACTTTTGAGAGGTTTCTTGATAACCATGGATTATCTCCTAAGGGTAAACGTAGTCCTGTCAGTATTAGCGGCCAATGATAAAGGTCTCTGAAGTGTCTTGTGATAAGCTTTGCGTTATCTGGTAATCAACGGAGGCCGTGATGAAGGCGCGTATTAAATGGGTGCAGGATGTAATGTTTGTCGGCGAGTCGGAGACGGGGCACGCAGTGGTGCTCGACGGCGCGCCGGAGATTGGCGGTCGCAATCTGGGCATGCGGCCCATGGAAATGCTTTTGCTGGGTATGGGTGGCTGCACGGCAATAGACGTCATGCTCATCCTCAAAAAGTCGCGTGAACAGGTCAAGGATTGCGTGATTGAGTTGCAGGCGCAGCGGGCGGACACCGATCCCAAGGTGTTCACCGCTATCCATGTGCATTTCATCGTTACCGGCAAGAGCCTGAAAGAGGCCACTGTGAAGCGCGCCATTGATCTTTCGGCGGAAAAATACTGCTCGGCGTCGATCATGCTCGGTAAGACGGCGAACATCACCCATGACTATGAGATTCGCGAGGAGGCGTAGCGCGATGATCAGGCCTAAACCCACTGCCGGTATGCGCCATGTCGCCCTGTTTGTGAAAGACCTGGAGGCCTGCGAACATTTTTATGTGGACTTGCTGTGCATGACGGTGGAATGGCGCCCTGACCCGGACAATGTTTATCTCACGTCGGGTAATGACAACCTCGCGCTGCATCGCGCCCCGGCGGGATTCGCGCCGGATGGCCCGCAACGTCTCGATCATATTGGGTTTATTATTGAGTCCCCGCAAGAGGTGGATGTCTGGTATGACTTTCTTCACGCCCATGACGTGCCGATGAAAACCGCGCCGCGCACCCACCGCGATGGCGCACGCAGTTTTTATTGTCTGGACCCGGATGGAAGTACGGTGCAGATGATTTATCACCCGCCAATAGCGGGTTCACGGCCGTAAAAAAATACGGCGAGCCTTCCATGGCCCGCCGTAGTTGTTGTTCGTTTGTAGGGTGCGCCGTGCGCACCCTACGCTCCCTTACACCGAATCTTCCAGTTTGATGCGGATGGCGATGCGCTTGCCTTCCTGCTCACGGTAATAGACTTTAATGCCTTGTCCTGTGCCAAGATTGCTCAGGTTGAGCTTGATGCCGTCTTCAAGAATGGTTGAGCTGTTGACGGTTATGCTTATCGTGCCGGCGCTATTCGTGATCGTAACCGTGCCGTTCGACGGGGTGACGCTTACCCGGCCCTTGGTTTCCTTGTAAGGGCTGGATGAATCATCGCCTCCCTTGCTGTGATCGTCGCTACCCAGTTTGAAAGATACCTTTTTCGCCACCAGTATGCCGTCGCTGCCGATAAACCCTTCGGCTTCGATGCGGGCATCGTTCTTGAGCATGCTCGCGTCGGCGGACTGGTCTCCCATTTTATAGCCGGTGGTGCTGGTCACGCGTACCGTCTGGCCGTTGACCTTGAAATCGCTGCCGTTAAGGCCGCTGATATAGCCTTCGACCTCGACTTCCGAATCCGAGCTGATGCTGCCGCTCAAGGAGCAACTGTCATCCAGTTTGATCCTGGCTGCAACCAGTGTGTCGCCAGGCATTGATCCCTTGACCTCCGCGCATGCAGTGTCGCCCCAGGTGCCGCCGGGAACCTGATTGGCGGTGACATAGCTCACTTTGGTTGTGCCGATCATAAACGTCATTGCCGAGCCATTGAAGTTGCTGACGATACCCTTGAGTTCGAATTCAGACGACGCCGATGTTCCTGTCTTGACCTCGATGCGCGTGGCGCGGATCGCGCCGCTGGCGTCTCTTAGCCCGCTGACTTCAACGATATCGCCGTCCTTTAACGCGTTAAGACTGGTGATGGGGGTGCTTGAGTCGTCAAGTTCAAATTTCGTCAGCCGGTCCACAATCACGCGTTGCTTCAACACGGTGAACGTGCCGGCCACGGGATCAATGTCTCGCAGTGGTCCCTGCACATCGTCGGCATATTTGATGCTCTTGGCCGCCGCTCTGCCGCTGGCATTCTTCTCCCACTCGACCTTCACAATCATGCCGATGCGCAACTCCTGCTCGGTTTTGCTTTCGCCCTCCACCTCAATGCGTGTTCCGCTCGGGATCTCGATCTCAACCCCGTTGACGAACACGCTGCCGAAGCCAGTGATAGGCCCCTGGCTGAGGCCTCTGCTGGCGGTGGGGCTGCCCCCGGTGCCTGGCGCCGGGTCTCCGCCGCCTCCGCCGCACGCGACGATAGCGGGTACCGCCACGGCGGCGGTGACTGCTCTAACCAGGTTTTTGATGTTCATGATGATCTCCTTTTGTATCTGTTCGGTGGGTCGGTCGCCATTGTCGGCTTGTTTGGGAATTTATTCCCTATTTTCTGGGATGTCAAGCCTCTTGCCGGAAACTTTTCACGTGATGGCAACAAAAGGAGGGGTGGCGGGCAAGTTCTGCGACAAGGAGGGGGGGTGGATTACTGATGCCGGGTGCGAGGAAACAGTTCTTCACAAAAGGCAGTAAGAATAGTGCATAATACGCCGTTTTAGGATTGGCTAGCGCAGACGGGATGCTCCCGCGCGATGTGCGCTGGTCTGCTATCTATTTTTAGGGGTCTCTTTCGGGTTCCTAAATCGCGGGAGGATGTGACGTGGTAAAGCCACTCAAAAAGCTCAAGCTGCAAGGCTTTAATAATCTTACCAAGTCGTTGAGCTTCAATATCTACGACATTTGCTACGCCAAGACGCCCAAGCAGCGTGGCGAGTATATCGAATATATTGACGAGGCCTACAACGCCGAGCGGCTAACGCAAATCCTGACCGATGTTTCCAATATCATCGGTGCCAACATCCTCAATGTCGCCCATCAGGATTATGATCCGCAGGGGGCAAGCGTTACCATGCTCATCTCCGAGGAGCCGGTGGTTGCGCAGGATCTGTCCAATTCCGAAGCGCCGGGTCCACTGCCCGAGTCAGTTGTTGCGCATCTGGATAAAAGCCATATCACTGTGCATACCTACCCGGAGAGCCACCCGGTCAGCGGTATCAGTACCTTTCGCGCCGACATTGATGTTTCCACCTGCGGGCGTATTTCGCCGCTCAAGGCGTTGAACTACCTCATCCATCGCTTTGAGTCCGACATCGTTATCATGGACTACCGGGTGCGCGGCTTCACCCGTGACATTAACGGCAAAAAACTCTACATCGACCACAAGATCAATTCGATCCAGAACTATTTGTCCGAAGATACCCGTGATCGTTATCAGATGATCGACGTGAATGTCTATCAGGAAAACATCTTTCACACCAAGATGATCCTGAAAGAGTTTGATCTGGACAACTACCTGTTCGGCACGGGGCAGAAAGATCTGTTGCCCACCGAGAGTAAAAAGATCAAAAAAATGTTGCGCCGCGAAATGGCCGAAATCTTTTACGGGCGGAACTTGAAGAAAGGGTTGAGGGTATAAGACTTCTAGGTTTTATAGCAGCGGGAGCTTGACCGCAAACATTTTTCACGATTGTTGTGCAGCTCCCCCGTTTCTCCAATACGCAACCCTTGCGCTGGATTAATAGGCTAAGGTAGCACTACGATACGCTGGGTTAGCGCCCCGAATTTACGCTCGAAGCTCTCCTTGTTTTGATCCCCGCTTTGGATGTAGCCTGCTACATAACAGCTTTCCTCATCCGCTTTAGCCTTATCTTTATATCTATGGCACCCAATATTCTTGTGGATGGACGTGCGCCCATTGTCAATGATTGGTCGTCCATCGTAAGGGGTAGTGCTGTTTGAGACATCCAGCCAGCGTTTTCGGAACTCTTCACCCAAATCCTCTGCAGGTTGAAGTACTCGAGAAACAACTAATGTCTTGTCCGCGCCGATGGACTCGAACAAAGCAACCGCTCCAATGTTAAGCGATGGTTTATTATCGTTGTTGGCGAAATTAAAGCCAACGTCCAGGCGGGATTTCGGGCTGATGGACATGCAGTCAGCTGTGCATTCGAACGTGAATTGATTTGTATGTACGGACAGCGATTCTTTGCCATCATAATTAATCTTTAGCGTGTCCAGTGGAGTTGGCATCAGCTTCGGCAGCTTCATGAATGAACTCCAATCACTGATAGAGCCGCCATACGTGAAGTACATGAAATTCACCAAGGCCTCTGTGTCTTTCTCGAAATCTGGCGTAGCCTCAACCGGCGGAACAGAGAGCAGAATCACAGAACCTTCGGGTGTCGGCGAGCTGTAAGCAAGCAATTGCCGATTGAGAAATGGGATGTCCCAACGTTGCGCCTGCCAAGCTCGCCCGTAGTTATCGCGGAACCATCGGCTTTGTTGCGCCTGCCCCAGGGAGGTGACCCGCCTGGTTTCGTAACCCATGTCCCTTTTGATGGGGAACGCCTTTAAGTACAGGTCCATGAATAGTTTCGAATCGTCCATTAAGTCTTGCAAGGTCACGCTGTCCGGTTTGCGCAGGCGAACCAGATAATAAGCCGGGCTTATCTTTCCGCCAATGACAAATCCATTCTCGCCCAAGTCATTTTTAAAGAGCTGTGTTGCTTGGCGCGGCTCCCAGTCACCATCAGGGCGTCTTGCGATCAAGGTTGGCTCCTTAACGGTTAATGTTGAGGAAAGGAGTTTCCTCGCGTTTTTTCCGCGGGGAAAGATGTCGCCGCCATAGCGTGTGAAAATTGCCGCCAGTTGGGTCGATGAGAATTGGGCGTTGCTGGGTTGCAGTTTCTGCTGGAGATCCTTGGGTGGCAATGGAAGATCTACTTTTATTTCGAATGTGTTTGTGTCTGAAAAATCCATATTGGGCAGTTGGTATGTCTGCAACCGCTTCATCACCGCTAGATTGTCAGGTGCGTTGAAGACTTCTTTCAGTGGCAGCGCAAAATTCAAATTTTCGTTGGGCGACTTGGCTATCACAATGCCAAGTACGTTGCCGTTTTTATCCAGCAAGGGTCCACCACTGTTGCCGGGTGAGGCTGCGGCAGAAAAGCGTATCCATTTCCACTCGCCCTCACGATCTTCCGGTGTGTCGGAAGTGTATGTTCCGTCGCGTATTACGATGCCATCCCCCAAGGCGTTGCCCACCGCGAATACGGGCTCGTTAATGTGTGGCGTCTGGGTTGGCGTTAAAGATTTGATTGGCTTGTAATCTTTCAAGGTAAATACAGCGAAGTCGCGCTGGGTAGAGTATTTAACGATTTTGTCGATCTCATACACAGTGCCTTTGGTGTCACGGAGCATCGGGACACCAAAAAGAGTTGGAGAGTGCAGATTGAGCACATGCGCGGCGGTCGCCACAAGTCCGTTGGGGAGAGCAAAGGCAGTGCCAATGGAAACGTACTTATCTTTTCGGTAGGAATAAGGCATGAGATCAAAATTGATAGGCTGATCGTAAGAAATGGTTGTTTCGTCAGGCTTCGGTATGACCACCTCAAAAATGGTCTCTTTGATTAGGGCGACCTGCTCAGGCGGTAGAGTTAATGCCGCCGCCAGCCGCGGCATGATCATGCCGACCAGCACGCTTGCCATTATCATATATGTCAAATTATGTCTGGCGTGGTGGCTGATTTTTCTCAATACTTCGGGTGCAATGCGCATGATTTTCCCTTGTTAGGAACAGCGAGGTTGTTTATGGTTGGGGGCATGCTGGATAATTCTGTACGCGCTACGTGGTAGGCATACACCAAGGCTATGCTCGATACGCTGTCCACGTCATCACGCGCGAAGTAAGCGCCATCAGTTTTTTGACCGGCCATGGCAACGCCGCGCCGCCTGCTTCGAGTGCGACGGTTGCATGGTGGGCCTCATCCTCTTTCATCTGCTCAAGTATCGCCCGGCTTTTCATGTCTTGGTGCGGCAGGTGTTGCAGGTGATCTTCCAGATGCTTCACCACTTGGTGCTCGGTCTCCGCCACGAATCCCAGGCTCCATTTGTCGCCCGCTGCACCTGCCAGTGCGCCGATGGCGAACGATCCTGCATACCATGCCGGGTTCAGCACGCTGGTGTGGCTGCCCAGTTCCTTGATGCGTCCCTCGCACCAGTCGAGATGATCGTTCTCCTCCAGTGCCGCGCGTTCCATTTTTTCGCGTACCTCAGGCAATTTCGCGGTGAGAGCCTGCCCCTGATAGAGCGCCTGCGCTGAAACCTCGCCCGCGTGATTGACACGCATCAGGCGCGCTGCGCGATGCCGTTCTTCCTCGGAAAGTACGGGGTCTTCATGAGCATCGGCGGGGTTGGGGCGCTCGGTGACCTGCGGTTTGCCGAACACGGTGCGAACTGCCTGGTCGAGATTGATGAGCAGGTTGTCAATGGGGGAGTAGTGGCGCATTGGATTAAGATACAAGAGTCCGGTAGTGCGTGGCAAGCTGCGATAGGGCGGGCGTGGGCTTATTTTGCCACGTTCATCTGTCTTGCTAGCAATGTCACAGGGTGGATAACTTCGACATCTTTACCAGCCGCGCGCAGCCCCGCCGCTAAATGTAAGGCGCAGCCCAGGTTGGAGCTGACCAGTATTTCCGCGCCCGCAGCCTTCAGCGCCTCCAGTTTGTCGTTACGCAAGCTGTCGGCAAGTACAGGCTGGGTGATCATGTAGGCGCCCGCCGCGCCACAGCATTGGGTGTTTCCCGGCAGGGGGATCAGTTCGATGCCGGGGATATTGCGCAGCAGGGTATAGGGGGGGATTTGCTGATGCAGCACGTGGCGCAGGCTGCACGGGTCATGCACTGCGACCCGTTTGAGGAGCGGCGAGAATGTGACATCCCCCGGCCAGGTGATGTCTGTCAGAAATTGGCTGATATCCTGCACCGAGTGCGCGAAGGATTGTGTCCGTTGATCGTCGGGGATGAGCTGATCATATTCGGCAAGCTGCGCGCCGCAGCCGCTGGCGGCTGAGATCACGGCGTCCACTTTCAGTGCTGCGAATGCGGCAAGGTTTTTTTCTGCCAGTTGCCGCGCCTGTGCAGGTTGCCCATTGTGCAGATGCAGTGCCCCGCAGCACACCTGGGTGCGCGGCACGTGAACTCCGTAGCCGCAGGTGGTCAGCAGGCGGATTGCCGCGCCCAGAGTGGCCGTGTCCATCACCTCGGCGACGCATCCGGTAAACAGCGCCACCGTGCCGCGTTTCTCGCCGCGTGGCGGATAATAGTCCTGCCAGGCAGGGGCGGGCGGGAGAGGTGGCAGCAGCGCGTCCAGCCGCCCGGCGCCCGCGAGCCGCGCCAAACCGCTCACGCGTGCCAGCCGTTGGAGGCCGGAGCGCTGGTAGAAGCGCAGCAGCCTGGCGGCGAATCGTAACAGCGGCTTGCGGGCGATCAACCCGTACATGGCTGCTTCGCGCGTCGACTGTTCCCGCTGGCTTTTTATGAGTGCACGCCCGGCGTCGATGATCGTCCCGTAGCGCACGCCGGAGGGGCACACGTCCTCGCAGGCGCGGCAGGTGAGGCAACTTGCCAGATGCGCCTCCAGGCGTGGCGTCAGCGCCAGCCGCCCGCCCGCCAGTCCCTCGATCAGGGCGATGCGCCCGCGCGGCGATTCACCCTCGTTGCGCGTCTTGGTGTACGTGGGGCAGTGTGGCAGGCACAGCCCGCATTTCACGCAGAGGTCGGTTTGTTTTAATAAATCCGTCACAAGTAAAAAATTCTCTGTAAAACCAATATTGTACGTGATTATCGCACGAATTTTTCGGGGTATCCTGGTTAAATTTTAAGGAAACAGCCATGATTTCCCATGCGGTTGCCCTTTCTCCATGGCTGTTTAAGGGGTATCATTTCCGACCTTATACTTCGCGATCATTAGGGCGTCACGCCCACAAAAAACTATGCAGATCGGCCCGTACAAACTCATTAATAACCTGGTGCTTGCCCCTATGGCAGGCGTGACAGACCGCCCGTTCCGGCAATTATGCAAGGAGCAGGGTGCAGGCATGGCCGTATCCGAAATGGTGTCGTCCAACTCGTTGCTGTGGGGCAGCGCCAAGACCTTGCGTCGCTCCAACCACGAGGGTGAGACCGAGCCTACATCGGTGCAGCTTGCGGGGGCCGATCCTGCCATGATGGCCGAGGCCGCACGTTATAACGTGGACAATGGCGCGCAGATCATCGACCTCAACATGGGCTGCCCGGCGAAGAAGGTATGCAATGTCATGGCCGGTTCGGCGTTGTTGCAGGATGAGTTGCTGGTGGGACGGATTCTCGATGCCGTGGTGGCTGCCGTGAATGTGCCGGTAACGCTCAAAATCCGCACCGGCTGGGACAAGAACCACCGCAACGGCATAGCCATCGCGCGTATCGCCGAGCAGGCCGGCGTCCAGGCACTGGCGGTGCATGGCCGCACCCGTGCTTGCGGTTACACGGGGGATGCGGAATATGACAGCATTGCCGCCATCAAGGCCGCTGTCAATATTCCAGTGATCGCCAACGGCGACATCACCACGCCTGAAAAGGCCAAGTTCGTGCTCGACTATACTGGCGCCGATGCCGTTATGATCGGTCGTGCCGCGCAAGGGCGGCCGTGGCTGTTCCGCATTATCGATCATTTCCTGAAAACCGGCGAAGTGCTTCCCGATCCCTCGGTGCCGGAGATACGCCATATCATGATGAATCACCTGCACAGGCTCTACGAGTTCTACGGCGAGCGCACCGGCGTGCACATGGCGCGCAAGCATATCTCCTGGTACAGCAAGGGTCAGCCGGGTGGTGGTGCGTTCCGTCATGAAGTCAACAAGCTGGAAACCATCGAACAACAACTCGCCGTGACGCGAGACTTTTTCGACCGTCTGGAGATGGGCTTGGAGATGGCCGCATGAGCATGTCTCCAACAGAAACGTCGGCATTCGTTGTAAACGAACGCCGCAAAAAACCGCTGTCTGGTTGTGTCGAAGCCGCCCTGGTGAGCTATTTCAAAGACCTGGACGGGCATGCTCCTTCTGGCGACCTCTATCAGATGGTGATCAGCGAGGTGGAGCGCCCCTTGCTGGCGGCAGTGATGCAACATGCACGCGGCAACCAGAGCCTGGCTGCGGAAATACTCGGCATTAATCGCGGTACCCTGCGCAAGAAGCTACAGCAATATAATCTGGAATGATCCCTATTGAATTTGCCACAGAGGCACAGAGGATATCGAGAAGAGATACGCGGCTTTGAAATTGTGCTGCGGTAATAATGATAAAAACCTCTGCTCCTTTTTGGCAAAAATCGAAAAATTTTTTTATTCCGAAATTTGAGAATCAATCATCCCATGCAAAACAACACCCCCATAAAACGGGCGCTGATTAGCGTATCCGACAAAACCGGCATCATCGACTTTGCCCACCGCTTGCGTGAGCGCGGCGTTGAAATTCTCTCCACTGGCGGTACCGCCAAGTTGCTCGCTGATAATGGCATTGCAGTCATCGAGGTCTCTGATTACACCGGCTTTCCCGAGATGATGGACGGGCGCGTCAAGACCTTGCATCCAAAAATTCACGGTGGTTTGCTGGGGCGGCGCGGTGTCGATGACGCTGTGATGGCGAGGCACGGCATTGGCCCTATCGACCTGGTAGCAGTGAATCTCTACCCCTTCGAAAAGACGGTTGCCAATCCGGCCTGCACGCTGGAAGACGCAATTGAAAACATCGATATCGGTGGACCTGCCATGCTGCGTTCCAGTGCCAAGAATCATGCTGCTGTCACCGTAGTGGTGGACGCCGCCGACTACGATAAGGTGCTGGCCGAGATGGATGCCAACGACGCTACCGTGAGCGCAGCAACGCGCTTTTCGTTGGCAGTCAAGGTTTTCGAACACACTGCCCGCTATGACGGCGCCATTGCCAACTATTTTGGCGCGATGCAGGACAATGGCGAGTACCCTGAAGGGCACAAGCACGGTCGTTTTCCGCGTACCTACAGCGTGCAATTCGCCAAGGCCCAGGATCTACGCTATGGCGAAAACCCGCACCAGCGGGCTGCATTCTACGTCGAGCGCGAACAGCGCGAGGCCAGTATCAGTACCGCCCGCCAGATTCAGGGTAAGGAGCTTTCATTCAATAACATTGCCGACACCGATGCCGCGCTGGAGTGTGTGAAATCCTTCAACGAAGGCCCGGCCTGTGTCGTTGTCAAACACGCCAATCCGTGCGGCGTGGCGCTGGGCTCCACATTGCTGGAGGCGTATGATCGCGCCTATGCCACCGACCCCACTTCCGCCTTTGGAGGGATCATCGCCTTCAACCAGCCGTTGGATGCCACTACTGCCAAGGCGATTATCGAACGCCAGTTCGTTGAGGTGATTATCGCCCCTGCCGTGCTTGATGATGCCCTGCCGATTCTTGCGACTAAAAGCAACGTGCGGGTGCTGGCGTCCGGTACATGGGGTGCCGAACGCGTGACTGGATTGGACTACAAGCGCGTCACCGGCGGCCTGTTAGTGCAGGACAGTGACGTAGGGATGATTAATCTTGCCAATCTCAAATGGGTCACGCGTCGCGCGCCCACTGAACAGGAAATGCGTGATCTGCTCTTCGCCTGGAAGGTCGCCAAGTTCGTCAAATCCAATGCCATCGTCTACTGCAAAGACAACACGACCATCGGCATCGGCGCCGGCCAGATGAGCCGCGTCTACAGCGCCCGCATCGCCGCCATCAAGGCCGCCGACGCCGGGCTGAAGGTCAAAGACTCAGTAATGGCCTCCGACGCCTTTTTCCCGTTCCGCGATGGCCTGGACAGTGCCGCAGAAGTGGGTATAACCGCCGTCATCCAGCCGGGTGGCTCAATGCGCGACCAGGAGGTGATCGATGCCGCTAACGAACATGGCATCGCCATGGTATTCACCGGGATGCGACATTTCAGGCATTGATGCTGCAAGGGAGTGGCGTGCGCCATACGGCGCTGCTCCCGCCAGGTTTTACTCTCTTGCCCCTTACTCTCCCCGCCCCTCGCAGTTTCATTCTTCAGCTTTTTGTCTGCCACCTTGTTATGAAAAGGCCGGGTGGATTATTAAAGTTTTAATTATCAAATACCGCTAAAGAGGAGCACGAAAAAGAAAAAGACATTGTCTTTTCCAAGTGACGTTGATCGCATATCAATCGAGTGGAAATCATGAGCAATAGCACCTATTCATTACAAACCCTGTATCGGCGGGGTGACAAATTCATGACCAGCATCAACTGGCTGTTGCTGGTTGTGTCGTTGATGCTGGCCGCATGGCATGACACCTGGTTTGCAGCCTTTGCAATTGGCCTGCCGGCTGTTATCGCTTCTACCGCGATGTATTTCATGATGCCGGGTAGTCTTGCTACCCGATTGACGAATGCCACCACTTTTATGGTTTTTGCGGCGCTGCATATACATCAAAGCCATGGCATGATCGAGATGCATTTTGGCATATTCGCGCTGTTGGCTTTTTTGCTCTATTACGTGGATTGGAAACCCATTGTTGCCGCCGCAGTGGTGATTGCTGTTCATCATCTGGCCTTCAACTTTTTGCAGGAAGGCGGTTATGGTGTGCATGTCTTCCATGACCACAGTGGGATTGGCATCGTGCTGATTCACGCCGCTTTTGTCGTCTTTGAGACGGCAGTGCTGGTGCTGCTTGCCATTAACTTCCGCAAGGACGCGGTGCAATCCGAGGAGCTACGTGAAATTGGCCAACACTTGAATATCCGGGATGGCATTATCGATCTCAATTTCCGTTCAGCCAACGCCAGCAGTGAGTTCGCGCGCGGTTTTAATGAGTACATGCAGGCCATTCACAATGCCATCGGGAACGCCAGGACAGTTTCCCAAATGTTGGGTGCTTCCATGCGGAAAATGCAGCAAACCACCAGCCAGGCCAATGAAAATGCTCAAAGACAATTGGCCGACACCGACCACGCGGCCACGGCTATCAATGAAATGACTGCCTCAGTGCAGGAAGTGGCGCGGAGTGCGGAACGGGCTGCCCAGGCTACTACTAACGCCGATCAGGAGACCAAAGCCGGCCAATTTGTTATCGATCAGGCGCGTCAATCGATTCTCAATCTGGCCAATGAGGTAGAGCAATCGGCCGCTGTCATTCAAAAACTTGAGCAGGACAGTCAAGGTATCAGTATGGTGCTGGATGTGATCAAGGGCATCGCCGAACAAACTAATCTGTTGGCCTTGAATGCGGCCATTGAGGCGGCACGCGCGGGCGAACAGGGTCGCGGCTTCGCGGTTGTGGCCGACGAAGTGCGTACCCTAGCTAGCCGCACCCAACAGTCCACTGCTGAAATTCGGTCCATGATCGAAAAACTTCAAACAGGTTCGAAGAATGCTGTCGTGGCGATGCAAGAGGGTAAGGCGAGGGCTCAGCATGGCGTGGAGCAAGCCAACCGGGCAAGTGATGCCTTGCAAGCCATCGCCAATGCGGTATCGGCCATCCGCGACATGAACCTGCAGATCGCCAGTGCCGCAGAAGAACAGAGCGTCGTGGCCGATGAGATCAATCGCAATATTCATAGCATTAACCATTCAGCTAACGATAATGCCGAAAAGATGCAGCAGGTTAGTCAAACCAGCGGAAAGGTGCTGGGCCTTGGTGATCAGTTGGGTGATTACGTAGGGCGATTTAAGGTATGATCCTAAACATGGCGTGGCGACCCCCTACAGCAGCTGCTCGGGGGTAACCAACGCTGCTAAGGGCGTGATACGCCAAGGAGGTTCGACATCGCCCGATGATTGCTCTGCTTGAAGCTAAACGCGCCGGCTTGTTGCGACGCGAGCATGTAGCGCCCAACCTGTTGGCTGGTGTTGTCGTCGGCATCGTCGCCTTGCCGCTGGCGATGGCGTTTGCCATTGCGTCAGGGGCCAAACCCGAGCAGGGTATCTATACTGCAATCATCGCCGGTTTCCTGGCTGCTGTGCTCGGCGGCAGCCGGGTGCAGATCTCCGGCCCCACCGGGGCCTTCATCGCCATTCTCTTCGGCATCAGCGCCAAATATGGCATCGACGGCCTGCAAATCGCCACCCTCATGGCAGGTGTGATCCTGGTGGTGATGGGCATGGCGAAGCTCGGCGGGATCATCAAGTTTATTCCCAACCCGGTGGTGGTGGGATTTACCTCCGGCATCGCGGTGATCATCTGGGTTGGTCAGTGGAAGGACTTTTTCGGATTGCAGCCGGTGGAATCTGGTAATCACTTTCACCAGAAGGTGCTGCACCTGATCGAAGCCTTTCCCACCCTGCACCCGGCCACTGCGGGCCTTGCCCTCACCGGATTGTTGCTGGTGATTTTCTCTCCTAAATATCTGAGACGCATCCCCGGCCCGCTGGTGGCGATGCTGGCAGTGACCGCGTTGCAGGCGATATTCCAGTTTAAAGGGGTCGAAACTATCGGCAGCGCTTTCGGTGGCATACCGCAAGGGCTGCCTGAATTCAAGATGCCGGAGATCAGTTTTACGCGCATCGTCGAATTGATCGGCCCGGCGTTGACGATTGCCATGCTGGGCGCCATTGAATCCTTGCTGTCGGCGGTGGTGGCGGACGGCATGACCGGCGTCAAGCACGATTCCAACCAGGAGCTGATCGGTCAGGGTGTGGCCAATATGGTGACGCCCCTGTTTGGAGGTTTCGCCGCCACCGGCGCGATTGCCCGTACGGCATCCAATATCAAAAATGGCGGCAACAGCCCCCTGGCAGGCATCGCCCACGCCGTGACGCTGTTGCTAATATTACTGGTATTGGCGCCCTATGCGGCGCACATTCCGCTGTGCGCGCTCGCCGCGATCCTGTTTGTGGTTGCCTACAACATGAGCGAGATGCGTCATTTCATCGGCCTGGTGTGCGGCGGCCCGCGCAACGACGTAATCGTGCTGCTGATCACTTTCGTGCTCACCGTGTTTGCGGATCTGGTGGTGGCGGTCAACGTCGGTGTGATCCTGGCGGCATTGCTGTTCATGAAACGCATGTCGGAATCGGTGCGTATCGAAGACATTACTGCCGGGGAAATCGAAGCCGCTTTACCGGAAGGTGCTCAGGGCGAATTGCCACAAGGTGTGCGTATCTATTCCATCGACGGCCCGTTCTTCTTTGGCGCAGCGGAAACCTTCGAACGTACCCTGGCCGGACTGCATGTGGATGTAAAGGTGCTGATCATAAGGCTGGGGCGCGTGCCGTTCATCGACGCCACGGCGATGCACACCTTCGCTGAAATGATCAAGCTGTTTCAGAAGCGCCGCACACGCATCGTCATTTGCGAGGCCAATGAGCGTGTCATCCATAAACTGACCCAGGCGCACATCATCGAGCAGCTGGGGGAGGGAAACGTCTATCCCGATCTGGTCTCAGCGCTTGATGCGGTGCGCGCTTCCGGTGTTTGATGGGATCCATACCGCCGCGCATACAGTTTGGTGAATTCCGCGCCGAGAAAGAAGATTTGTGCGGAATAGTAGACCCACAGCAACCCTGCAATCGCCGATCCCGCTGCGCCGAATGCAGAGGTGATGGGGGTGTTGGCGAGGTAGAAGGCGATCACCGATTTGCCGAGGGTGAACAGCAGTGCGGTGAGCGCGGCGCCGATCCAGACGTCCTTCCAGGCGATACTGATGTCGGGCAGCAGTTTGTAGATGGCGGCGAACAGTACTGTGATGGTGCCGGAAAACAGGACAAAATTCAGAACCGCTACTACATGGGTCTTTTCCGGCAGTAAATCGGTGTGTTGTTCAATCGCGGTGAGCGCGGTACTCACTGCGAGCGATGCAAGCAGCAGCAGGCCGATGATCACGATCATGCTGAACGATAACAGCCGCGTTTCGATCATGTCCAGCATGCCCCTGCTCGAAGGTGCCCTGACACCCCAGATGTGATCTAGGCTGTTCTTGAGTTCAACGAAGACCGTGGTTGCGGTAATGAACAAGGTGGCCAGACCCACGATCACTGTGGCAAGCCCTGCCATGGGGTTGCGGGCGCTTTCGATAATCGCCTGGATGGTGGTGGCGCCCTGCTTGCCGATCAGCCCTTGAATCTGGGCGACGAGCTGCCCTTCCGCGGCCTGTTGACCAAAAAAGACGCCAGCGATTGTGATGACGATAATCGACAGTGGCACCAGAGAAAACAGGGTGTAAAACGCCAGCGCTGCACCCATGCTTGCTGCCCGGTCGTCGAGCCAGGCGAAGAAGGTGTCGCGCAGCAGGCGCCAGATTTCTTGGTAGTACATAGGGGGGATTATAGATCATCCGTAAGGCCAGATGACCTGGAATAGTCTGATAGGTTATCCTTTGCTTTCTGAAATCCAAAATAACTTTTCCTGACCGCATGAGGTATGGCGGTGGGGTTTGTGCAAGGGGCGGGATAATGAATGTTTTAATCATTGGTAACGGCGGGCGTGAGCACGCGCTGGCGTGGAAGGCGGCGCAGTCCGCTGGAGTGGAACATGTGTGTGTCGCACCCGGCAATGCGGGCACGGCGCGCGAGCCGAAGGTGCAGAATGTGGCGATTGCGGTGGATGACATTGCAGGGTTGTTGGCCTTTGCGCGGGACAATAGCATTGGGTTGACCATTGTAGGCCCCGAGGTGCCGCTGGTGTTGGGGGTGGTGGACGCCTTCCGCGCTGCGGGACTGCGCTGCTTCGGACCAACGCAGCAGGCCGCGCAGCTGGAGGGCTCCAAGGCATTCGCCAAGGACTTCATGGCGCGCCATGGCATCCCCACGGCAGCCTATGGCAAATTCACCGATGTGACGGAGGCCATTGCCTATATCCACCAGCTAGGCGCCCCTTTGGTGGTCAAGGCCGATGGGCTGGCCGCGGGCAAAGGGGTGATCATCGCCCAGACCACCGCGCAGGCCATCGATGCGGTGCGCGATATGCTGGCCGGCAATGCCTTTGGCGCGGCGGGCCATCGGGTGGTGATCGAGGAATATTTGCGGGGCGAGGAAGCCAGCTTTATAGTCATGGTGGACGGCGAGCACATCCTGCCACTTGCCACCTCGCAGGATCACAAGGCGCGCGACAATGGCGATCACGGCCCCAACACGGGTGGTATGGGCGCCTATTCCCCTGCCCCAGTAGTGACGCCGGAAATCCACGCACGCATCATGCGCGAGGTGATTGAGCCCACGGTGCGTGGCATGGCGCAGGAAGGTACGCCCTATACCGGCTTTCTCTATGCCGGCGTGATGATTGCCCCCGATGGCACTCCCAAAACACTGGAGTTTAATTGCCGCTTTGGCGACCCGGAGACCCAGCCGGTGATGATGCGTTTGCGCTCGGATCTGGTGGCATTGTGCGAGGCGGCGCTCGATGGGCGTCTGGATCAGGTGCAGGCTGAATGGGACCCGCGCCCCGCGCTGGGCGTGGTGCTGGCGGCGGGCGGTTACCCGGATGCCTACCGCAAGGGTGATGTGATCTTCGGCCTGAACAAAAAAGAGCCGGACGGCAGCAAGATCTTCTACGCCGGTGCTACGCTAAAGGATGGTGATGTCATCACGGCCGGGGGGCGGGTGTTGTGCGTCTGCGCGCTTGGCGACAGCGTCTCCGAGGCCCAGACGCGCGCGTATAACCTTGTGAAGCAGGTCTCCTGGAAGGACATGTATTACCGTACCGATATAGGTTATCGCGCTATGGTGCGCGAGAAACTTTGAGTTTTTGGCGTCTTAAACAAGCTGCCCGTGAACTGCGCAAGGGCGGGGTCATCGCCTATCCCACCGAGGCGGTGTACGGGCTGGGGTGTGATCCGCTCAATGCGCAAGCGGTGCTGCGTCTGCTGAGGCTGAAGAATCGCCCCATGGAAAAGGGGTTGATCCTGATCGCCAGCGACTTCCAGCAACTCACGCCGTTTGTTTGCCCGCTTGATCCAGCCATCATGGACAAAATAAGCCGCACCTGGCCTGGCCCCGTCACCTGGCTGCTGCCCGCCACACCCGAAACCCCGGCCTGGCTGCGCGGCGCACACGACACCCTCGCGGTGCGTGTCACCGACCACCCGCAGGCAGCGGCGCTGTGCAGGGCGTTCGGTGGCGCTATTGTCTCCACGAGCGCCAATCCGGGTGGGCGCAAACCCGCGCGCAACGCCTTGCAGGTGCGTGGCTATTTCGGCGATTCCATTGATTGCATCCTGTCCGGCGCGATAGGCCCTCGGAGAAATCCCAGCGAGATCCGCGATGCCGCAACCGGTAAGATTGTCAGGCCCGGGTAGTTCTACTGTGTCACAAAGCGCTGAAGGGCGCATTGCGGCGTTAAAATCGGACTCAAAATGCTCATTTACTCCGTGTAAACTCCGCTTTTTCGCCCGATTTTGCCTTGCACTGCATCCCTTGATCACTTTGTGACACAGTAGAAGTAGATGGGCTGTTCCCTGTCCGCCTCAAATGTAGGGTGCGTCGCGCGCACCAATTCATTTGCCGGACCCATGATGCGCGCGGCGCATCCTACGTGAAGGATGATTGGCCGTTTACTCCACCCATCCTGGCACATGGCGCCGGGCTGTGCGCAGTTCGGCGTCGAGGGCTTTGTAGCCGGGTTCTTTTTTTTCCACCAGTGCCCAAAACTTCGGTGAATGATTGAGCTGAATGGTGTGGCACAGTTCATGGACGAGCACACAACGCACCAGGGGTGCGGGCAGGAATAGCAGCTTGTAGTTGAGATTGATGTTTTTTTGGCGGGAGCAGCTTCCCCATCGGGTCTTTTGTCCTCGGATGCGCACCTGACGAAAGGGTAGAGCGGTTTCATGGCTGATCTGCTCCAGCCAGGGCCGCAGGTGCGTTTGGCCTTTGCGTGCCAGCCACAGCCTCAGCACGGACTTGCACAATGAGGTATTGTCCACAGCACCGCGCACGATTAGCCGCGCACCATCACTTTGCGACAATGTTACGCGGCGTGAATCAATGGCCTTGTATTCAACCTGCCAGACCTCATCTATTGCTTGCATGGCAATGATATCGGGAAGGGTGTCGTGAGCGCTCTGGCCGAGCCATTGCCGTTGTTCATTGACCCGCTGCAGGGTCTTGTTAATCCATGCCTGTTTCCCGTGCACCAGGGCTGGAATGCGCCGGTGATCAAAGCCGCGCGGCACCACCACCTCCACCTGCCCCAGCGGCGAAATCTTCAGGCAGACGCGCCTTGCCTTGGCACTTTCCCGAATAGAGTAAGCGTTAACCATTGCCTAGCGTGAATGCCTGATCTTCGGCCAATAGGTGTCGACGTTGAACGACGGACTATGGGCTGGGGTGTGGCATTGCGCGCACATCTTTTCGCGCGGCCAATCGGCGTTTCCTACAGGCTTCGTGCCACTTGATGCAACGTGCGCCTGGGCAGGGCCGTGACAGGACTCGCACTGCACATTGCTCAGATTGCCGGTAGTGTCGTCGTCGATGAAGCCGCCGGGCTTGTTGAACCCCACGGTGTGACAGACGATGCAGTTGGGATCAAACGCCTTGTTGACCCGGCGCAGTGTGCCATAGGCATGGGCGTGACGGCTGGCGTGCCAGGTCTTGTGCTGCTCGGCATGGCAGCTTTGGCAGGCCTGCGCTCCGGCATATGGGCTTTCACCGGCCTGTTGGGCCTTGGTGATCTTTACGCTTTTTTGGTAATCCGCCTCGACCTGGGCGTTATATTGCTTGTACCAGGCCTTCAAGCGCGGCGCATCGGGGATAGTTTTGGGCAGCGGGATGATCTTATGCTTCCATGACTGGATTGCCCCCGCGCTGTCCAGCGCGATGTCGAGTCGTCCCAGGCGCATGCCGCGCGACCCCGGTTGCAACACCAGGGTGTTGTCCACCTTTTTCGGCTCGCTGTATTTTTCGTAGGCGGAGCGGATCAGCAGGATGTCCACCTGCTGCAACGGCAACAGGCGGCGCGCGTCATCCAGCGTCAACGTGGTGGCCAGCACCGTGAGCGCACCGCTTTGTTTAGCGTGTTGCAGGGCTTGGGTCAGCGCTGCACCGTCGCTGCCCGGCGCTGTCATTGTGTGTGCTCCTCCCATCTGCTGGAGAGGCGACTCGCGGGGGTCGATCCAGCTAAAAAAGGCCAGTGTCCTGCCGTTGCGTGTGATGTCCCGTTCAGTCTGGAAGGTGGCATCACTCCAGTTGCTCGCCACCCACGGTAGCGTATCATTTTTGATGAAATCGGTGCCGTAGGCGAGATCCGTCCATTGCACACCAATGGCGTCATAATTGAGCGTCTTGACGCCCTTGAGGATATACTCCCCCGTGAGCCGGTCATGCACCGACTCGCTGCGCAAGAAACCGCCGGATGAGACCAGGAACAGGCCAGGCTTTTCCTTGCGTAAGCGATCAATCATGGTGGCTTGGCGCCGGATTCCGCCGAAATCCCCCTCCAGGCTGCACCCGCAGGGCTCCAGCTCGCCATCGAGATTGCTGGTGTAGATGAGGGTGATGCCGTTACTCCCCGCTGCATGGGCCTGACTGCTGAGCAGCAGCGTGAATGCCAGTCCGAAGAAGATAGCCATGAGGCTTTTTTTCATGATGTTCCCGCTACCCAAGAGTGAGGCACCTATCAGCCAGTCACTCTATTATCGGGGTTAACGGCAGGGGAGGGAAGGGAGGAGGTTAGTGTTGTGTACCTTTGCCGCCACGCACCAAGCGAACGAAGCGTGCTTCCCCTTTGTCACCGGGGGTTGCGCCCTCCGGGCCGAAGCTCAGGATATAGGCGTCATTGTCAAAGCCCTTGCGCGGCGTGGCGGACCAGAACGGGGCGGCAGGGGTGGCCGGGAAGAGCGTCAGGTTGATGCGGGGATCAGTGCATTGCCGTTCCGCGATCATGGCCAATTCGGGGATATGGGGGACACGCCAGTCGCTATGCTTTGCATAGCCCCCCTTTTTATTGAGTTGATTGGCCGCATCCAAGGCGCCCTGCCAGGTATAGCCGCCCGGCGTGCCCTTGCATGTTGCGCCATCCCAGCTTTGATTCAGTGCGCAACGCATCCAGGTCAGGCCCGATTGGCTATCGGTTAGCGTGCCGTCGCCATTATCCTTGAAGCGCTCGGTGGGCGTGGACATGGGGCGGGACCCGGTATCGCAGGTGTAACTCCAGGCTGGCGCAGCGCAAGCCATTGCCGCGTACAGGAAGAAGAGGTGTTTTGCCCCCATAGTTCGACTCCTTGGTATTCATTCTGCAAGATAAAGGCCGCCTCCTGTGTGAAGTGGGCGGCCTCTGGTTTAGTAGGCTTATGGGTAGCCCGCGCCGCTGCGCACTTCGACCGACGGATGCTGCCTGGTGTTTTCGCCTGGTTTGAGCTTGAAGCCACGGTGCATGTAGAAGGAATAGGCCTCCAGTGCCTTCATTTCCTTGCTGTTGGCGTCCAGTGCCTGCCCTTCCAGCGGCACCTGAATGCACCAGTTGATCATGTCGCGCAGCGGAATCACCTGTCCCAGATTGGCCTGCCACTTGGGGAAGGTGTGGGGATTGGACGCCGCCGCATCCGGGTGGCAATTGGCGCAGGCCAGCCCGTTCTTGCCGAGCTTGGCGCTATGCCACAGGTCATCGCCCTCTTTTACGGTCGCCATAAGGTCTTTGTACTGGGCTGCCAGCTCGTCCTGGGTAAACGGCTTTCTGGCCTGCGCGGGCTCGATGGTAAAAATGGCAAAGGAAACGATAGCAACAGTGATGCCGGTGAACGCGAATAAACGGCCTTTGGTGTTTGATTTCATTGACATGCCTCCTTAAAGTTTGACGCCTTTCTTGACGCCTTCCGGCAGAAGATCCGCCCACGCATCATAATGCAGAGCACCGCTGAACTCCTTTTCCAGGTCAATGTATTGCGTACCCAAGCCGTCCAGGATGTCGCCTGGATCGACGCGATTCATCTTGATATCGGGGAAGGGCAGTTCGACGCCAGGGTAGGGCCAGGGCCAGGAGGTAGACAGGGTGCCCACGGAGGATAGGTTGCCTATCCGGTTATACACAACCTGATGCACATGACCGTGGAATGCCATCACCCGCTCGAAGCCGGAAAGGATCTCGCGGATTTGCGGCGCGTCCTCGGTTTGGAAGTTCCAACGCGGGTAATAATCCCACAACGGCGAATGAGTGAAGACAACTACCGGGGTATCGGGCTTGAGTTTTTTGACGTCTTTCTTTAACCATTCAAGCTGCTCTTCACGGACGCCCCACAGGCCGCAATGATGGCACTCCAGCTCTTCCATGAAGCCCATTCTTTCATCCGGCGTCAGACCCTTCATCGTCCAGAAATCGCGCACCAGAATAGAGTTCATGCCGATAAAGTGCACCCCTTTGTGATCGAAGGACCACGTCGGACTGCCGAACATGTCACGCCATGCCTGCCCCATGTCCAGATACCAGTCGTGTTCGCCGGGGATAACCTTGAGTGGCACTTTTAGCTTGGAAAGTATCCGCTTGCCCTTTTCCAGCTCGGTACGCTTGCCTGATTGGCCGATGTCGCCGAGATAGACGACAAAATCCGGCAGGGGATTCATGTTGTTGACGTCATCGACTGCTTTTTTCAGAATGCCGTCGAACTTGTGATCAGGGATGTCGTAGAGATGCGCATCGGTCAGAATCGCAAACCGGAACGGTGTAAGCCGACTGTTACCCGCAGCCTCCGCTACCTGCACCATGCCAAAGGAAACCCCGGCGGCACTGGCTACCAGGGTCGCCAGCCCCGCCTTGCCCGTGATGCCCAGGAATTCCCTTCTGTTCATTTTGCTGAAATCAGTCATTGCAGTGCTCCTCCTCTATGCTGTGGTGTGTAAATCCGTTTTCGGCATCTTTGAGCTTAAACTTTAGTCTTGGTCTTAATCTAAATAAATCTATTTTCGTTAGGTGGCAATGTCAACATAAGTCTATCTTGAGAATAGATGATGGCGAAAAAAAGACTTCGGAAAGCCGCTGCATATTCTGCCCATCCCGAACCCACACATATGGTGGTGAGTTTGACTATACGCCTTATTTATCAGCGGTCAACAAGCTGTCAAAATCCGCGACCTGCCGATGCTCAGCAGTCGTATCCAGGGCGCCTTCGCGCACCAGCCACACCGTCTGCATTCCCGCCGTATGAGCAGCATCGAGCTCTTCCTTGATGTCGGAGAGGAACAGGATTTCGCTGGGATCGGTATTCATGGCCTCAGCAATAGTGAGATAGGCATTTGCCTCTCGTTTGCCACCCGTAGTGGTGTCGAAATACCCGGAAAATAGTGGCGTCAGGTCGCCGTATTCGGTGTGTGCGAAAAGCAGTTTTTGTGCATGAACGGAGCCGGAGGAGTAGACGCAAAGCCGTATGCCCTGCCCGTGCCACGCTTTGAGATTGCGCACGGCATCTTCATAGACATGGCCCTTGAAGGCACCGCGCTGGTAGCCGTCTTCCCAGATCATCCCCTGCAGCGCCTTGAGGGGGGTAATCTTTTTGTCTTCATCAATCCAGCGGATGAGCTGCTCGATGACCTGGTGGTCGCTGAGGTCACGCTCCACAATTTGTTTTACGTCGTTCAGCAGCTTGCGCACTGCCGCATCATGCGCATGATCGCGCACAAAATCCGCCATGCGTTCCCTGGCATAGGGGAAAAGTATATCTTTTACGAAGGACAGCGAGGAGGTGGTGCCTTCGATATCGGTGAGGATAGCTTTGATCACGTGTGATTCCTGAGCTTCATGATGACGGATACGGATTTTTTCGGAAATGATGTTACATACGCTCAACGAGAAGGTGCGATCCACGAAAAACACGAAAGGCACGAAAAAATTTAGCAGTACAATCCGTTCGTGGATGGCGCATAACGTTGCGCATAAGCCGCGAGCGGTAGCGAGTCGGATTTGATGCGCTTGTTAGCTGCCATATTCAGTGTGCTACCTCTGTCGTAGGGGCATTTTCGACGTCAAGCCGTGCTTCACAACCAAAAATGAACCCACCGTCATTCTCTCTAACCCAGTAGTTTCCAACTGCTCTTGGATCTGAAGCAAACATAGTTTTCTTTCTTTTAATTAATCGCTTAATGATTATTTTCATTTCCTTAGGCATTTCATCCAATGTTTTTACAAGCTCTGATTCATAGTGATTTTCATTATTCCAAGCGTCCAAAACTACGGCATTCCATGCAGTTATAACTATCTTAATTGCGGTTTCGAGTTCATCTTTTGTATGATGATTTGGCAAATTCATGATCAATTCTTTGCCGAACTCGAGGATTGTTTGCGATATTTTCGTCGTTGGAATCATTATCTAAATTATTTCAATATGTTCAGTGCGCCATTTTGGCAGCTAACATCACTTAGGAATATAGTCTTTTAGTAAGCAAGTGTATGCAATGCCCATGGAAAAAGAAATCTCCGCTCTATGGGAATGATGGTAAATATTTGAAGGTGGGGTGTTCCGGACTATCCCGGGAAAGTCTGTGGTGGCTACGGGTGGACTCGAACCACCGACCTCAGCATTATGAGTGCCGCGCTCTAACCAGCTGAGCTACGTAGCCATTTTATCAAACGGGAATTTACAAGCAGCAAGCCTCAGGTAACCATGAGCCAAGCACTAGCGGGCGGAAATTATAACCTCTTTTCCTGCGTCTGCCCACCCAAGTTTGGTAATTTTCTAAATACTTTACCTTGGATCAAACATTGAACCGCGCCTTCCCTGCCGCAGACCATGCCACGTGTGGGTTCTGGTTTTGACGGAGTCCAACCAAAGCTCTCTTGCTGCACGATCCGAGAGGAATGCGAGGGACGGGTTACTTGAGTGAGAAATCGACGCGGCTTTGTTTCGCCTTGTCCTTGCTGGCGTCCTTGCCCTCTTCAGCCTGCAATCTGGACGCAACCACAAAGAGCTGTTGCGGGACCACTTGGCCAGTCCTGAGCAGGTATTCCTTCACCGCATTAGCGCGTTCGTTGGCAAGTTGCCGCAAATCGTCGTCCGTGATGATGGTATTGGCCAGCATCAGCTTTTCCATCTCGGGCACAGGCAGATCCTTGAGTAGCCCAATGAAGGTGCGTGGCTTGGGGAATTTCTCCCGCTTGTAGGCCTCTTTCAGGTACTTCGGATATTCCTGAGATTCGACAGTAATTTCTTCTGCCGAACCGGCGGGGATGCCCTGCTCGACGAGAGTCCGGAGCTTGGCCGCTTTGACCTTCTGCTCCATCTGATAGTTGCGCAGACCTTCCTTGTCGAGTTCCGGGTCGGCACGACCGGCGATATCGAGATCAAGAGCAGGGCGTTCGTTCAAGGCTTTGGCGAGCGTGTTCAGCTTGTTCTCCATGGCCGGGGCAATGGCGTGGCGGCCATAATCGAACTCAAGATAACTCAGCTCTTCGCCGCCGCCAAACAGCGATCCCAGCAGTGCAAACGGCGAGGTTACGACCTTCACAACGAAATTCACGATCATCTTGATGACAATTCCGCCAATGCTGAAGTCAGGATCATCCAGCGTGCCGCTGATGGGGAGGTTGACATCTATGTTGCCGTTGCGGTCCTTGAGCAGCGCAACGACGAGCAACACGGGCAGCTTGGTAGCGGTGGGACTGTCGATTTTTTCGCCGAAGGTCAGTTGTTCGAGCAGGAGTTTGTTCTGTGCCTCCAGTTTGCGGTTTTCGACATGGTACTTGATATCAAGGGAGAGCTTGCCCTTGTCGATGCCGTAACCGGCGTACTTGCCTGAGTAAGGGGTCAGCGGCGAAAGCTCAAATCCTTTTACATTGGCCTGCAGGTCGAGAAACAGTTCTTTCGCCAGCGGATTGATCGTGCCCTTGATCTCCAGCGGTGCGGCGCCGTCGACTTCGCTGCGCAGATCTACATCTGCGAGTATGCTTGCCTGCGACGACAGGCCTGTCACCCGCCCACCGAACTTGGTCAGATTCGCCGAGTAATTGGGTTTGATGAAGCGGTCGGAAAAGTTGATGCGGCCGCCTTGCAGGGTGACTGCACCGATTCGCACCGGGTTCTCGCCATCGGCGGATGGCTGCGCCGGTGGCGGCGGTTCCTGCGACTGCTTTTCTTCCTTGACGAGTATGTTTTGCAGGTTGAACCTGCCGTCGGGATTGACGATTACGCGCGAATAAAAATCCGACAGCGCGACTTCCTTTATGTCGAGCCGGAACGGGTTATACGAGCCGTTAATCCCGCCCACATGGAGCGAGTCCCATTCCAGGAAGTCCTCCGCATTCACTTTGTCGACTGAGTGCAGATGGCTGATATCCGCCTCCCCCACCCATAACACTTTATGGGTGTCGCCCGACACGGGTTCTATATTCACTCTGCCGTTAACCGCCGCCTCGCCGCGGGTAAGAATTATGTTCACCTTGTCGGTGAAATACGGCTGCAGCGCGACGAGATTGATGCCGTTGGCACGCAGGCGCAGCTTTGTCGAAAAGGGGCCGAACTGGAGCGGGCCGCTGGCCGCTAGCGAACCGCCGCCGCGCAGTTTCGTTCGCAGCGAAACGGTCGCCCGGCTGCGTGGAAACGTCGCAAAGTCCTCGATGGCCAGATTCAGTGGGCTTGCCGTCAGCGTCACCGGCCCTGCCGCGGCCTGGTCATCGAATTTGAGGGTGTAGCCGGTGAGTTCGGCTTTCTTCACCGCGATTTGCCATGCGGCATCTTGTCTCTCAGGCTTTTTGGTCTGCTGCGGGCCGCCTTGCGCGAGCTTGGAGAGGTTGAGCGAACCGTTTTTGGCCCGGCTAATGAGCAACCGCCCGTCGCGGCTGGAGATGGCGCCTGCGGAGAGCGTATGCTGGGTGAAGTCGATGTCCACGCCCTCGATCGAGAGCGCGGGAATGGTGAGGAAATCGCGCCGCTCGTTCTTGATGCCAAGGCGCAAGGCGCTTGCCGTCATCGCCAGTTCCGTCAGGCGCAGCGCCGCGCCGTTTTTGGTTTGCGCAAAGCTATACCGTGATGAGGCGCCGAGCATCCCCTCGTGCACGGCAACCGGCGATGCTGAGTCGTAGTAAGGCGCGTAGCGTAGAAGATCCAGCCCGTCCAGCGAGATTTTGCCCTGTGCGGATAATGGAGCCAGTGTGATATCGCCGTGATGTTCCAGGGATTCGCCGCCATCTGTCTTTAGTGTGGCATCGAGTGTGGCGGCCTGCCCCGGCCGATTGCCGAGCTTGGCGGCCTTGATTTCGATGTCCTGCAAGGTGGCGTGGAATGGCTGCCGGAGGGCAAGGTCGGAAAAATGTACTGTTCCGTTTGTTATCGAGGCCTGGTCTACCGCATAGCGGAATTCGCTACTGTTATTCTCGCGACTTGCAGCCTTGGTGTCAGCGGGTAACAGCGATGCCAGATTGAAGGAGCCGCTCTTGGTGCGGCTCAAATAAAGCTCGGGCGACTCAAAACCCACCTTAGTGATGTTTGCTTGCCTGGCGATGATGTCGAGGTCGGCGATATGGAAAGTCAGCCGGGCAAGCTTGAACAACTCGGCGCCATCTCTCTCTTTCAGTTCCACGCCGTCAAGCGCGGCCTGTCCAGACACACGGATGCTGTTCGGCTGATTCTCCTTCATGCTGAACAGCACCTTGAGATCAGTGTTCAGTGTCGCGGAAGTTGCTTTGACTGGAATCTCGAACGGGACATACTCAAGGTACTCGGGCAGATGAAGATCCTTGATCGTGACTTCGAGGATGCTGTCGCGCGTTTTCTCAAAAGGTTTGCTCTTTGCCGCGAGTGTCACGGGATGGTCGTCAACCCGTGCGGAAAACGCTGGCTCGACATAGATATCCGCATAGTCCGGGAAATTGGAGATATAGGGGAGGGCGAGTTTCACATCGCTAACACGGTGGCGGCCGCTCTTGGGGCGATCCTCAAAGTCGATCTGGCCACCGCTGATCTGGATGTTGCTGATGGCAAACCGTGTCGGCGACTCCAATGGCTTGAGCAACTCTGCAATGATGTCCGAGATGTTATAGCGGGCGCCTTCGTAGCGTATGAGCTTGATGTGGGGTCCGGTAAGTTTCAGTTCGCGGATGATCATGCTCCGGCGCAACACGGATGTTATGTCGAGATTGACCAGCGCCTCGTCGAGCGTAACAGCCGGACTTTTTCCATCCGGCTCGCTGAGCGACACGCCGCTTGCCGTCAGTGTCAGCGTGTAGGGATTTAAGGTGATGTCTGAAATGACGAGCCGACGCTGAAATTTCTCGTAGACCAGGTCAGCAGCGATTTTTTTGATTAGCGGTGGGGTGGCGAGAAAGCCCGCAATGCTGAAAAGCACCAGCAGGCCGACCAGCCACAGTATGACTTTTCGGCCAGAAATCTTGGTAGCAAAAGCGGGCGGGCGCATTATTGTTCGGCCTCGATGCGTGAGAGAGGCGTTTGAGCTAATTATTCTCCAATCCGATGTAAAACACCAGCCGCTGGCGAGGGACGGGAACCACGTTACGCCATTTCTTCGCGGCTCAGCGGCCGGTCGATGGCGACGAATTCGTAGTATTGGTATTCGCTTATGGTGACTTCTGTTTTTCCCCTACGGCGCGGAAGGCGGAGTCATCCCCCATATGAATGTAAAAATGGCCACACAGTTCGTTGTTTTCGATCTCGGCGAAACCTCTCCCACTCGTCTCATCACCTTCCTCGGAGCCGCTCCATGTGAATTCGACGCGATTAGTGTTGACGCGGTAATCCATTTCGCCCTGCACCAAGCCGAATTGGAAATTTCCGATGCCGTTTTTCCCAAAGGTGATATGCCCTGGTATTTCCATATCCACGTAATCCTGATCCCAGGTCTCCATCCACACGATGCGCCATGTGCCGATGAAGGGATTTTTCTTGCGTGAAGTCATTTGGAAATCTCCTTTTTTCTCGGTACAGGCTGGCCGTGACTCTTCGGTGCTCTTTTCAGAATCCCTCGACAGAATGCGTGGTTCCAGTTTGGGCCGTGCATCCTTGCTTATCCAGGCGTAGGTGCGAATTTATTCGCATTGCTTATGAACCAAAACGTGCGAATAAATTCGCACCTACAACCATATTGCGTCCCAAAGCGGATAATCCCCGATATTTTCTGCCAATCCAGCGCGTAGCGGGTTGGCAACGATATACCGCGCAATGCCCTGTATATCTTCCTCTTTGCGCGCGGCGTGATCGCAAAACGCCTCATGAGCCCTCTTACACACGGACACGCGCCCGTTCGCGCGCCTGCAACTGCGCACGGATTTGTGTATAGAGCCGCGCCTCTTCGTTTTCGCGGTCGCTCATGCGGATCACCAAGGCATAGGGTTCTTCTTCAAGCGTAAACGGCGGGATGCCCCATGCATGATCGTTGCGGGTCACCGCAACAAATAATTTTTTCGTGCGGGACCGCTTGATTGCCCATGTGGATGCCTGTACTGTCCCGTAGGCGCGCTTCTGGGCGCCGTAGCTTGTCTTGTTGCAGTTGATTTCCTTGATGCTTTCAACTTCATCGACTGTTGCCTTGTCGAAAGCGGCCACGGCATCTTCAAGAGTCCCCGCTTCCACTAGCCGGAACTGGAAACGGCTGGCCTTGTAATCGAGGCGCGTTGTCCGGACCGGTGGGCAGTGTGCGAGCGCAACGGTGATTTCACGCCTTCGGCTTTTCTTGCCGCTGTTGTAGAAGCTCTCTGGAACCGGCACTTCGTAGAAGTGATGATGCTTGTCGATGAGGGCCGATTCAGCAATCAAAATTACCTGCTCCTCAGTGGACCGGAACAGATTGGAAACATCAACCATTCCGTAACCGACGACTTGCGCCAGCTGGTCTTCCTCACCACCGAAAAGATCATGGCTAGCGGTAGGTATCCTTCCGTTCGCAATCAGCAACGCGCGGAGAAGATTCATGCTGGCATTGGGGACTTCCGCCAACAATCGAGCGGCAGCATGGGCGACATGAGGGGCTGCGAAGCTTGTGCCCGCTCTCTCAGAAAGCAAATGTCCATCTGCGAAATCTTTTCCAGTGGACAATTCTCCCAGCCACCGATTCGACACATTTCCACCACGGGGATCAATGGCCTGGTTTCCGCCATAGGCCACCAACTCCGGCTTTATGGCCCCTTTTACGGAACAACCACAACGGGTAAACGATGATGGCTGATCTCTTTGGGCAATCGGGTTTTCCGGCAAGTCGTTTTGCCAGCGCCATGCCTTGGCGCCCCGATCCCAGCGGGCAAGGCTCCCAACGGTAAGCACGTTTAACGCTGGAGCCGGATCGACCAGTCTGGCTTCGTCTCGAAAGAGGTAACGCGGATATTCGGTTTTCAACCACTCGACAGGTACATCCCGGAAGTTTCCCGTCGGTACGACGAAGAGTACATCCAATTCACGCGCAAGGCGGTCCAGAGTGTACGCGAGACCACCAACCCGACCTCCAAGGTATGGTTTGTTCAAGTTGCCGTAGGAAAGGTTGAAGACACGGCAGCCATAGTTCTCGTGGAAATACCTTACCGCTTCATCCACGATGTTCTCGATGAAACGCGCGTCGGATTCGGCTTTGTGATCGAGCACGCGTCCACTCAATAGGCGCAACTGTGGGATGAATTCCTTAGCCTGGGCACAAGCTTCGACATCTCCATAGAGTGCGATACCCGCTACGATAGTTCCATGACCGTCATCATCATGGGACGCCTTGTCTGGGAGCAGAAAGCCCTGTGCATCGCCCAGCGCCGGGGCAAGCAACGGGTGGCCTTCGGCGATGCCACTATCGAGTACCGCCACAAATGGGGCGTTAGCCAGTGGCGCAGATTGCGTGACCTCCTGAATATCGAGATGCATGACGCCAAGTTCCAACCCCAACCGAGGTGGCAAGTCAGCAGCGCGAACATCGCGGTGTCTCAATAACGCCTCGGCCTGTTCACGTGACGTTTTCAGGCGATAGGCAACCAAGTCTTCCGCGTTGATGCGATCCAGTATTACGGCTCCCTCTTTCACCAGCCAGGCATTGAAGGCTGTTGTCATTGCCTCGCGTTCGTCGCGTCGCCCAAGAGGCCACAACTCCACATCGAGGATGAAAGGTTCCTGAGTCGGTAGCCCATCACGCCTCAAGGCCCAGCCCATACGATCTTCCGGCGTCCAGTGGTCGAACGCTTCCAGTGCATAGAGGATGTTGGCGTACTTGGGTGTCTTACCATCGGCAAGTTGGCTAAGCCTGGCCTCAAATTCATCAAGTGCGGCCTTGTCGGCGAAGGCAAGCGCGTAGCCGCCATCTTCTTGGCTTACAACCTCAACGCCGGGGAATGCTTGCTCAATTTGCTCTGGTGGTAGCGCGCCGACCTTCAATTTGAAAAGCGGACGGTTGTCAAAACCTCCGATGTCTTTACCAGCCTCCTCAATTGAGGTCGCAAGGCTCTTTTGGAGTTTGCGCGCATGTGCAGGCAAGTCTACTGGCCTCGAAAAACGGGGAGGTTGTCCGGGTCGCTTCTGTTTGACGGGTTGCTCCCGCTCAATCCGCAGATGAGGATATACGTCCATGCTCTGTCATTCCCCCTTCCAATTTTTTTATTCTGGCGACTTCTCGTTCCCGTGCTTTTGTGAGATGACGTAGCTGGAGAAACTCCTGTCCCTTGAGAATCATGTCTTTTATGGCGCGGCGTAGAATGCGTTCAACATCCGCGTGTGGCATACTTGAAAACAGCGTCAGAACTTGTTCATTATCCACTTCGAAGTCGCGCCGAACGCCGCGTAACTTGATATTGAGTAGCTGTGTCAGTTCTTCCCGATTTGGCGGCGAGAAGACCAGCACTTCCTCAAAGCGGCGCCAAATAGCTGAGTCGAGAATGCCTTCATGGTTTGTTGCTGCGATGATTAGACTCTTGCCTTGGTAGGCGTCCAGCATTTGCAGCACTGCGTTGACCACGCGCTTAAGTTCCCCGTGCTCGCTGGCATCCGCCCGTTCCTTGCCAAGGGCGTCGAATTCGTCGAACAACGCTACCGTCGGGACAGATTCGATGAAATCGAAAACCTTGCGCAGGTTTGCGGCAGTTTCGCCGAGATAGGACGAAACCACGCTGTCCAGGCGAATAAGTGCGAGAGGGCGATCCAGTTCCGTTGCAATAACTTCGCCTGTCAGTGTCTTGCCGCACCCCGGTGGCCCGCAAAACAGCACCCTGTCGGCAGGGCGTAGCCCGTAGCTCCTCAGTACATCGCCACGATGATGCTGTTCCAAAAGTTCTTCGATTGCCTGTCGCCCCTCTTGGGACAGCACGACTTCATCCAACCTGCGCGTCGGCTCCCGTAGTGTAAGAAGGGGCAGGCCCCGTTCCTGATCAGTCGGGATGCGCTCTTTTAGACCGTGCCGTAACGGTTGAGCCTGATAAATGTCCCCATGAAGAATGCGTTCTAGGTCATTTGCCAATAGGTGATGCTGCTTTTGACGCTCTTCCTGGATAATGGATTCTGAGGCGTCTTTGAAAGCCGCGAGGTCGCCGCTGGCTCCCGCCCGGATCAATTGCCTTAATATCTTTCCGCTCGCCATAATACCCCCCAATTTTCGTAATTCTACCCTATTCGCAGTCTCATTAGATGAGCTTTATGTTCTAATGCTATAAGGTTCCTCCATCTTCAAGTGCCGGGAACTCCAGTCCCTCAATCTCCTGCAAAGACTTCCCCGCAATCCCCTGCAAGTCCCCATACATGCCCACCGTTGCGCCCATCACGCGCATAATCTGTTCTTCGCGTTTGGCCCATTGTTTCATGATGGCTTTTCTTTCCTTGTCGAGGTCTTCCTGCATGGTGGAAAACGCTTCGACGATGGCTTCCACGCGCTGGCGGAAGCGTGGGCCGGTGAGGTACTGGTAGACCATTTCTGTTTTGGTCTGCTGGCCTTCGGTGGTCTGCCGCGCAAGGGCAAGTTCCAGCAATGACTGGCGCAAGATCATGGCTACCGGCAATGCGGCGCGGGGATGAGTTACCCAGACGCCTTCTACCATTTCAAAGGTTTCAACGCCTTTTGGCAATGTGTGACTCACGATCACGGCGATTTCTGCCTTGGCGGTGCGCTGATCACCGCGAAGCTTTATCAGCCAGGCGTCGCTCCAGTTTTTGGTGCGTTTGAACTCCCACAAAATGGTGCCGCCGTGCTGGCCGCCTGAGCTGACAACACGGTGCAGCACATCGCCGCCATATTCGCCTTTGGGTACAGGCTCAATGGCATCGAAAGGGAATTTGGCGCGCAGCAGGTTTTCAAGTTCCAGCTCTTGCACTTCGCCCTGTAGTTGTTGTGAGCCCTGCTCGGCTCGGCGCTTGAGGTCCTCAATCTGTTTCTGCATCGCGGCAATGGTCTGCTCTTTTTCCATTACTTTGAGTTTTTGTTCGTCCTCGGCTTCCTTTTTGGCTTGTTGGCGGGTGGCGTCGAGTCCTTCCTGCACGCGCTTTGCAACGGTGAGTTCCAGCTCACGCTTGGCATCGTCCAGTTCGCGCTGTTTTTTGATCAGATCGGCCTGCGCCTTCTGTGCCTCCGCAAGCTTTTCTTCACGGCTTTTCAGCACTTCTTGCAGGTCAGCCACTTCACGGGTTTTCTGTTCGAGGTCTGTTGCTGCGGCTTGTTTGGCTTTTTTGGCTTCCTCAGCTGCTATTCGGGTACGATCCTTTTTCAGTTGCTCTTCAACCTGATTGGCCACTTGTTCATCAAGTTTGTTTTTGGCGTCAGCCAGCTGCTTTTCCTTCTCACGCATGGCCTGTTCGCGCGTGGCAATATCGCTGTCTTTCTGTGCCAGTTGCTGCTCAAACTGCCTGCGAGTGGATTCAATCAGCGGCGCAGCCAGCGATTCGGTGAGTTTGATTTCCGTTTTGCAGTTCGGGCAGGTGATGGTGGGTTCTGTCATGCCAGTTTTTTCCTGAGCGCGATCAAATGAGGGAGCAAGGTGGGAATGTCGCTACAGATGATGCTCCACAGCGTGTCGTTGTCGATGCCGAGATAGCCATGGATCAGCCGGTTGCGGGTGGCAATGATGAGCCGCCATGGTATTTGCGGATTAGCTTGGCGAACGGTATCTGGAATATGGGTGGCCGCCTCGCCGATTAGCTCCAGGTTGCGCACAGCAGCGTCGTAATTAAGCCCGCTGGCGACGAAGCCGTCTTGATCCAAGCCCTGGGTGTAGGCAACGACCTTCTCGGCAAAGCCGATCATGTCATCAAGGTAAAACCGCCATTCGCGCTGCGTGGCATCAGACATGCACTGCCTCCTTTTCAATAAATGGACGCAGCTCCGCACGCAGGGCCTTTTCGGTCACTAAGTCGATCGGGCAGCCGAACAGGTCTTCGAGATAGAACTGGACGCCGAAGTAGCGTTCAGATGTGGCCGGTCCGTCGAACGCGACCAAGATGTCGATGTCGCTATCGTTCCGCGCGGTGTCGCGTGCGGTGGAGCCGAACAGGGCAAGGTGCGTCACCCCGTATCGGGTCGCCAATATTGGTTTGCTCTGGGTGAGCAGCTCAAGGACGCGTGATCGGTTCATTGCAGCCTCCATAAGGATGTCGGTATTCTTTAAGTCCTACTGTGTCACAAAGCGCTGAAGGGTGCATTGCGGCGTTAAAATCGGACTCAAAATACTCATTTACTCCGTGTAAACCCCGCTTTTTCGCCCGATTTTGCCTTGCACTGCATCCCTTGATCACTCTGTGCCACAGTAGGATTAGTTGTTTTTCCAGTTCATCAATCAGATTATCACGCTTAGCTTGAATTTCGTCCTGCCTTTGTAACAACTCTCGATGCTTTCGGCCGCACCAAAAGGAAAAGCCCGCCGCCATCCCCCAAAAGTAGGGGGCGGACGTCGGGCTTCGCGGTTCTGATCTTGGTGTCGATCAGGGTGTCATGTGGCATAAGGGGAGCCTGCTAACTCAATACCCCGTATTTACTGGACGTTGAAACGAAAGTTTCAAACATTAAACCTGAAATGCATGACATCGCCATCCTGCACGACATAGTCCTTGCCTTCCAGGCGCCACTTGCCGGCCTCTTTGGCGCCTTGCTCGCCCTTGCCGGCGATAAAGTCGGCATAGGCGATCACTTCGGCGCGGATGAAGCCTTTTTCAAAGTCGGTGTGGATCACGGCCGCTGATTGGGGTGCGGTTGCGCCGATGGAGATGGTCCAGGCGCGCACTTCTTTTACCCCGGCGGTGAAATAGGTCTGCAGGCCGAGCAACTGGTAGCCAGCGCGGATCACGCGGTTCAGGCCCGGCTCATCCAGTCCCATATCCGCAAGGAAATCTCCCTTTTCGGCGTCGGAGAGTTCGGCAATCTCGGACTCTATGGCGGCGCATACCGGCACCACGGTGGAGCCTTCCTGTGCTGCGAAGGCGCGTACCTGTTCGAGATAGGGGTTGTTCGCAAAACCGGTCTCCGCGACATTGGCGATGTACATGGTCGGTTTCACGGTGAGCAGATGCAAGTCGCGCAGCAGCCGTTGCTGATCCGCATCCAGCCCGAGCGAGCGTATTGGTTTGGCCTCATTGAGGCAGGCGAGCACTTTCTCCAGCACGGTCTTTTGCGCCACGGCCTCTTTGTCGCCGCCCTTGGCGGCTTTGGCGCAGCGGAACAGTGCCTTTTCCGCCGTTTCCATGTCGGCCAGCGCCAGCTCGGTGTTGATCACTTCGATATCGCTGAGCGGATCAACCTTTCCCGCCACATGCACCACGTCGCTGCTTTCAAAACAGCGCACCACATGAGCGATGGCCTGGGTTTCACGGATGTTGGCGAGAAATTTGTTGCCCAGCCCTTCACCCTTGGAGGCGCCGGCCACCAAGCCCGCAATGTCCACGAATTCCATGGTGGTGGGCAGTACACGCTGCGGTTTAACAATGGCCGCCAGTGCGTCGAGGCGCGGATCCGGCATCGCCACCACGCCGACGTTTGGCTCGATGGTGCAGAAAGGATAGTTTTCCGCCGCAATGCCCGCGCTGGTCAACGCATTAAAGAGGGTGGACTTGCCTACATTGGGCAGACCGACAATGCCGCATTTGAAACCCATAAGTTTTCCTTTAAGCCATAATGAGCACGGAAGGGTCGCTGAAAATTAAAAAATCTCTGATTTATTCAGCAGCTGATTTGCTATGCAACTGGTTCATTGCCCGCTGCGCTTCGCCACATAACAGTTCCGGCATCACGGCCAGAGCGGCGTCGATGGCTGAGTCGATCTGCTGCCGGTCCGCCAGTGAGGGACGCTGCAGTACATAGTCGATGACCTGTTCCTTGCTGCCGGGATGGCCAATGCCAATGCGCAGGCGCATAAAATTAGCGCCTAACCGGGCGATAAGATCGCGCAGGCCGTTGTGCCCGCCATGCCCGCCCCCTTGCTTGAGGCGCGCCACGCCCGGTGGCAGATCAAGCTCGTCATGCACGACCAGGATATTTTCGGCAGGTATTTTGTAAAAGCCCGCCAGGGCAGCCACTGATTGCCCACTACGATTCATGAAGGTAGCAGGTTTGAGCAGCCAGCAATCACGGCCCGCCAGGGAAACCTTGCATACGTCCCCCTGAAATTTGGATTCGGGCCTGAAAGCGCCGCCCTGGCGGGCCAGTGCGTCAACAAACCAGAAGCCGGCGTTGTGCCGTGTCTGCTCGTAATTGCCGCCAGGGTTGCCCAGGCCGACAATCAGATCAACAGGCGCTGACAACGCCGTTCTTTCCGACGCACATGGACGTGCTAGTGTCGGGGCTATGCAACAGCACTCTGCCTCGCTTGATACATTAACCTGCGGCAGGTGTCGCGGCTGCAGCAGCTTCTTCCACGCTGCCACGCGGCACATGGATGGAGGCTACTGGCAGATCATGCTCTGCGCCGTGAGTCAGTGCAACGACTTCCACGCCCGTTGACAGCTTGAGATCGGACAGGTGCACTGCCTCGTTCACGTGCAGGCCCTGTAGGTCAACTTCAATGAATTCCGGCAGGTCCTTGGGCAGGCAGGTGATTTCCACGTCATTCATGAGGTGGGCAACAATACCGCCACTCTGTTTCACGCCGGGCGCGATGTCGGCATTGATAAAGTGCAAGGGGACGTGCATGCGGATTTTTTCGTTTTCGTTAATACGCAGGAAGTCCATGTGCATGACGCGCGGCTTACTGGGATGCCTTTGCACATCTTTGAGCACGGCGCGCTCTGTCTGTCCATCCAGGTTGATGGTCAAAACATGAGAATAAAACGCCTCGTGTGCCAGGCTCTTGAGAACCTCGTTATGGTTGAGGTTGATATAGGTGGCATTTTTGTCCGCGCCATACAGTACGGCGGGTACCTTGTTATCATGACGCAGGCGGCGGCTCGCACCTTTCCCCAAGTCGTGACGCGCTTCGGCGACCAGTTCAAAATTGATGCTCATAGTGTTTCTCCACAGTTGCTGAAAACACCCTCCCTTGCGACCAGGGAAGGCAAGGTGCGGGGATGGATTAACCGCCCCCGCTATAACTTAAAATTAATCCATATAAAGCGAACTGACCGATTCTTCTGCGCTGATGCGGCGCATAGTCTCGGCGAGCATGGTGGCGACGCTCATCTGACGGATCTTGCGGCACGCACGGGCTTCGGGCTTGAGCGGGATGGTGTCGGTGACTACCATCTCATCCAGCACGGAGTTCTCGATATTTTCCAGTGCGCGCCCTGACAATACCGGATGCGTGCAATAGGCCACCACTTTTGTGGCGCCGTGCTCTTTGAGCGCTAGCGCGGCCTGACACAGCGTACCCGCGGTATCCACCAGATCATCAATCAACACGCAGGTGCGGCCCTCCACCTCGCCGATGATGTGCATCACCTTGGCCTCGTTGGGGCGCGGGCGGCGCTTGTCGATAATCGCCAGCTCCGCTTCCAGGTGTTTGGCCATGGCGCGTGCCCTGACTACGCCGCCGACGTCGGGCGATACCACCATCAGGTTCGGGTGTTCCTGGCGCCAGATGTCGCCAAGCAGTATCGGCGAGGCGTATACGTTATCCACCGGCAGATCAAAAAAGCCCTGGATCTGGTCGGCGTGGAGGTCGATGGTCAGTACCCGGTTCACCCCGACGCTGCTGATCATGTTTGCCACCACCTTGGCGGTGATCGGCACACGCGCCGAACGGGGGCGCCGGTCTTGCCGCGAGTACCCGAAATAGGGGATCACTGCCGTGACCCGGTACGCCGAGGCGCGCCGCATGGCGTCGGCCATCACCAACAACTCCATCAGGTTGTCGTTGGTCGGTGCACAGGTCGGCTGGACGATGAATACATCCTTGCCGCGCACGTGCTCCATGATCTCGACCATGATCTCGCCATCACTGAAGCGGCCCACGTTGGCTTTGCCCAAGGGCATGTTCAGGTGGCTGACAACATCCTCCGCCAGGCGTGGATTGGCGTTGCCGGTGAAGACCATCATCCTGCTGTCGGTCACAGTAGGCCCTCTCGCAACATTAAAGCATGTATGGCTGGGGTGCCAGGATTCGAACCTGGGAATGCCGGGATCAAAACCCGGTGCCTTACCGCTTGGCGACACCCCAATAATTAGTTCTACTTAAACAGTAAACAACGGGGATTGATTCATCCCTTTCGCAACAAAACCCTGCCAGGCTGGCGGCAGGCGCTCCAGCGCCCGGCGGGCGGCGTCTTCATCTTTAAAAGATACAAATACGCATGCCCCGGTGCCAGTCATTCTGGCCTGCCCGAACTGCGACAGCCAGTGTAATGCCTCGGCGACTTGCGGATGGTGTTCGCATACCACGGGTTCACAGACGTTTATGCCTTCGCCTGCGAGAAAGCCGCTTATTTTGATGGCTGGGAGGTTCCGTGTCAATTCCGGAGCGGAAAATATCTTTGCGGTTGAGACGTTACAAGGGGGCGCAACCACCAGATACCAAGGCTCTTTCAGATCCACCGGCGTCAACTGTTCACCTACACCTTCGGCCCAGGCGGCATGGCCAAGTACAAATACCGGCACGTCCGCGCCGAGCTGCAGGCCCAGCGCTGCAAGCCGTTCAACCGGCAAATTCAGCGCCCACAGCTTGTTTAAGGCTACGAGGGTAGTGGCGGCGTCGGAGCTGCCTCCGCCCAGCCCGCCGCCCATTGGTAAATGTTTTTCGATGCGGATATCAGCGCCGCGCAGGGATGCGCCAGTGCGGCGGGAGGCAGGATGCCGGGAGCCGCCGCCCAGCGCCAGACCTGATACTTCCTGTAACAAGTGTGCGGCGCGCACTGTTAGATCGTGCTCTGGGGGTACGCCGGGCACATCGGTGGTGCGCCGGATCACGCCATCGTCGCGGACATCGAAATACAGCCAGTCACAGCGATCAATAAATTGGAATACCGTCTGCAGCAGGTGATAGCCGTCAGCGCGACGGCCGGTGATATGCAGGAACAGGTTGAGCTTGCCCGGCGCGGGCCATGCCGTTGCCATCAAACCAGATCCCAGCGGTCGATCACCAGGCGCATTTGCAGATGGGGATTATTGAGCATCAATTTGTGCGGCAGATCAACGCCATTGACCCGGGCATAGCGCGAATACTCAATGCGCCAGCCGGATTGTTCGAAAAATAACGGGCGGCCTGCCTCATCCAGGCCTTTTTTCGCGGTGGTGCGCGGATCGGGCAGGCCCCGCACCCAGTAACGTAATCCCGTTACCGGCACGTTCCAGCCGGCGTGTTCGCGCAACAGGGTTTCCGCGTTGTCCGCTGTAAAGGACTGGCCGTCGGCGAGCCGCATTAACACGCCGCTCTGATCCCCTGTAATTTGTACCGCTCCTTGTCCCAGTGGGCCTATCAGGTTGAGGGTATAGGCTTCTGCCTGCTGCGTCCAATGCAGGGTCGCGCTCCAGTTTTCGTTCTCGTTATGCACGGCGATGCGGCCTGTGAGCGTCCAGTCATGCAACGCTGCAAGCGTCTGCTGCCGGGCCTGTTCAAGCGCGGCAAGGTCCGCTGGCGCAGTGACGGGGAGGCGGGACGGGGCGGTGGCGCAGGCCGCCAGCGTAACCACAAGGCCGCACATTGACAGCCAATGCACCACCGCGGTTGATTTCACTGCCCAAAACGTCGCATTGTTTCGAGCAATGCTTTGTGATCAGGTGCTGTTTTGGCGGCGCGCTGCCACACTTCCTTTGCGCCCTCCTGATCGCCTGTCACCCACAATACCTCGCCCAGATGCGCTGCAACCTCTGGATCTTGGCCCTGCTCGAAGGATTTGCGCAGGTATTTGATGGCTTCTTCGTTATTGCCCAGCTTATGCTGCACCCACCCCATGCTGTCCATGATGGCAAAATCCTGGGGGCGCAGCTCCAGGGCGCGTTTGATGTAGCCCAGCGCCTCCTGGTAACGGTTGGTGCGGTCGGCCAGCGTGTAGCCCAAGGTGTTGAGCACTGGTGCATTATCCGGTTCGCGTTTGATGATGCTGGTCAGGTCGCGCTCTAGAATATCCAGCCTGTCGAGCTTTTCTGCCGTCAGTGCGCGGCTATAGAGCAGCTCGGAATTGTCCGGTATTTCTGTCAGCGCCGCGTCATAGAGCTCCATGGCGAGGCCGTATTGTTCTGCCTGGTATAGGATGCTGCCCTCCGCCAGGTAAATGCGCAGCTTTTGGCTGGGATCGGCAAAGCCCAGGCCACGCAAATGGCCGCGCGCGCCTTCAATGTCCCCCTGCCGCGCCATCAGGTCGGCGATGCGGATCTGTGCGGACAGATAATTTTCCCCCGGCGGCACAACGGCGTACCATTGCCTTGCCGTGTCATAGTCTTTTTTCTCTTCCGCGACCACGCCAAGATAAAAGCTGGCCTCGCCACTGCGTTTCGGCTGTTTGTTCAGCTGGGTCAGATAGCCTTCCGCCTTGTCCAGATGTTTGAGGTCGATAGAGAGCAGGGCGGCGCCCAGCAGTACATCGGGATTGTCCGGCGACTGTTTTTGCAGCGCCTCAAATTGGGTGAGCGCATCCGCGTGACGGTTGGCGCTTATCAGGGTGCGGGCATAAACCAAGCGCAAGGGTATGTCATTGGGTTGCTGCTTGATGAGGGCATCCAGGATAGTTAGAGACCCGGCGGTATCGCCGCTCAATTGCAGGATGCGCGCCTGCAGAATCATGGCGTTGGGCCATTCCGGCTTGAGGCGCAGGGCTGTCTCCACGGCGCTACGGGCTTTGTCCAGCGCGTTAGCCCGCAACGCGATCTGGCTGTAGTTAAGCTGGGCAAATGGGTCATCCTTATGCTTGCTGGCGAGCTTCTCCATGGTTGCAAGCGCTGCCTTGTTGTCCGGGAGGCTGGCAAGCAGCGTGACGACCGTGCCAAAGCCGTGATCTGCGGTGGTGGCCTGCTCGGCCAGCACAGTCTCCAGGTGCTCTGCGGCAGCGTCAATCTGTCCCTGTTTGATGAGCACTGCGGCGATCAGCAGTCGCGCATCCAGGCTGCCAGGATCCTGCTCCAGCCATACTTTGGCGGACTCAAGTGCCTTTTTGTCATTACGGGTAAAAACTGCGATACGTGTGGCGCGTTCGGCGATTCTTGGGTCGCGGGTGGTGCGCGCCAGGAGTTGATAGTATTCCGCGGCGATATCGTATTGGCCGCGTTGCGCGGCCATTTCAGCTACCAGCGCCTGATAGATCGCTTCAGGCGGCGCGGGTAGGGTTTTTGGCTGCGGTTTGGCGGCTTTTGTCGATGGTGTATCGCCCGGTGCCGCTGCTGCGGCACTGCCCGGACGGGCTGTCGCGCAACCTGTCGCGAGGGTGGATATTCCCAGTACAGCCACAAATAAAGACAAGATTTTCATTTAGCTACTCCGCAACCAATCATGGGTACAAGTGTCACATATTACGGTCCACAAGTCTGCACCCCCTTTCCCATGCAAAGGATAGCCTGATATATTAGACGTTTGCATGAGCTTAATCAGACTGTGCTTTTATCAGCCGCAAGGTGTTTGTTTTCTTAGGGGCGGATAAGTTCAATGCGCCTTTTGGCCGTCGGTATCAATCATAAGACAGCGCCCGTGAATATACGGGAGAAAGTGGCGTTCGCGCCCGAGCGCCTGCCCGAGGCGTTGCGTGAACTCACGACGGGTTGCCGTGCCAATGAGGCGGCGATCCTTTCTACCTGCAATCGCACCGAGCTGCTGTGCTGCGCCAACCAGGCCAATGAGGATGAAATCATTGACTGGCTGGGGCATTATCACCATCTCAGAAGGGATGAAGTCGCCCCTTATGTGTATCTTTACCCGGAGCAGGACGCAGTGCGCCATATCCTGCGTGTCGCCAGCGGTCTGGATTCTCTGATCCTTGGCGAACCGCAGATTCTCGGTCAAATCAAAACCGCCTATGCAGCCGCCATGCAGGCCGGTACCGTCGGTACCACGCTTGGCAGGCTGTTCCAACATACCTTTTCTGTTGCAAAACAGGTGCGTACCGACACTGCCATCGGCTCCAGTCCGGTATCGGTGGCGTTTGCTGCGGTCAGCCTGGCGAAACAAATTTTCGGTGACCTCTCCAAGCAGACCGTGATGCTGATCGGAGCGGGCGAGACTGTCGAGCTGGCGGCGCGTCACCTTCATGAAAATGGCGTTGGCCGTATTATCATCGCCAATCGCACACTGGAAAAAGCGCACGCGCTGGCCAGCGAATTCAATGGTTATGCCATTGAGCTTGGGGAGATACCCACGCATTTGGCAGAGGCTGATATTGTCATCTCATCCACCGCCAGCCCCTTGCCAATCCTGGGCAAGGGCGCCGTGGAGCGGGCCATCAAAGTGCGCAAGCACCGCCCGATGCTGATGGTCGACATAGCCGTGCCGCGTGACATCGAACCCGAAGCGGGCGATCTGCGCGATGTTTATCTGTATACGGTCGATGATTTGCAGGAGATCATCCAGGAGGGCCTTAAATCACGCCAGGAGGCCGCCAAACAGGCCGAAGAGATCATTGATGTTCAGGTGACGCACTTCATGGGTTGGCTGAAATCGCTGGAGGCCGTTTCCACTATCCGCGCCTATCGCGAGCAGGCCGAACGCATCCGTGATGACGAGATTGAAAAGGCGCGCCGCCTGCTGGCGCGTGGGGGGTCACCCGAAGAGGCGCTACAACTGCTGGCGCGCGGCCTTACCAATAAACTCGTCCACACCCCCAGCACCCAAATGAAACAGGCCGGTTTCGAAGGCCGCACCGGGTTACTTGATGCGGCGCGCGAA
The DNA here is from genome assembly GCA_040183005.1 of Gammaproteobacteria bacterium. Lineage (NCBI taxonomy): Bacteria > Pseudomonadati > Pseudomonadota > Gammaproteobacteria > Gammaproteobacteria bacterium. The sequence continues at coordinate 1,811,306 of JAMPIW010000007.1, read as the reverse complement.
TTGTTTGATCTAAAAAACCTGGACACCTGATACCCCGTGAAACCTTCCATACGCAGCAAGCTTGAAGGTCTTTCCGAACGCTTGCAGGAGCTCAGCGCCCTGCTCGCGGATTCCGGCACTATCAAAAACCAGGATCGGTTTCGTGCGCTTTCCATGGAGTATGCTGAAATTAATCCGGTGGTAGCGTGTTTTGACCGCTACAACGTCGCGCTCGATGACATTGCCGCCGCTCAGGGAATGCTTCGAGATAAGGACCCTGATGTGCAGCAGATGGCTGAGGATGAAGTCAAGGATGCGCGCGCCCGGCAGGAGGCGATAGAGCTGGAGCTGCAAAGACTCCTGCTGCCCAAGGACCCTCATGACGCCAGTAACATCTTCCTTGAGATTCGTGCCGGGACTGGCGGCGATGAGGCCTCCATCTTCGCCGGCGATCTGTTCCGCATGTATCTGCGCTACGCCGAAAAACAGCGCTGGCAGGTGGAAATCCTCAGCGAAAGCCCGGGTGAGCACGGCGGATACAAGGAGGTTATCGCGCGTGTCATCGGTCACGGCGCCTATTCGCGTCTCAAGTTTGAGTCTGGCGCGCATCGCGTGCAACGTGTACCTGCGACAGAGTCACAAGGACGCATCCACACTTCCGCCTGCACCGTGGCGGTAATGCCCGAGGTCGCCGAGATCGACGAGGTGGCAATCAACCCTGCGGATCTCAAGGTCGACACCTTCCGTTCCTCCGGTGCGGGTGGCCAGCACGTCAACAAAACCGATTCCGCGATTCGCATCACACACTTGCCCAGCGGCATCGTCATCGAATGCCAGGAAGAACGCTCCCAGCACAAAAACCGCGCCCGCGCCATGTCGCTGCTGCAAGCTAAGCTATTGAGCACGCAACGTGAAAAACAGCTTGCCGAACAGGCTCAAACCCGCCGCCTGTTGGTCGGCTCCGGCGACCGCTCGGAACGCATCCGCACCTACAACTTCCCCCAGGGCCGTCTCACCGATCACCGCATCAACCTCACCCTGTACAAACTCGCCGACATCGTGGAAGGTGATCTCGATCCGGTGCTCAATCCCTTGAGCAGCGAATACCAGGCGGATCTGTTGGCGGCGATGGGGGAGTAAAATATAGGAAACTCTGAAAAATCCATCCGTGGATTTTTCAGAGACGAAAACCAAAAAATGGCGGTGCATCCATGCGCCGCACGGAACCTCTAATAAATTCAGAGGTTCCTATATTTGATTTTTTGAGTTGTTTCATCCGAGTAGGCCATAAATCCAGGGAGGGTGTTATGTCTGCCAACGATCTAAAGCATGGTGGTTTGATGAGTCTGGATGGGCTAGGCTCGTGAGCAGGGGCGCATCACGGATGGCGTTGCGCATTAGTGTGGTTTATGCCGCCATTGCGGGGTTGTGGATCTTTCTTTCCGACAGGCTGCTGGGCAGTTATGTTGTCGACGCCCAGCATCTGACGCAATTGCAGACTCTCAAGGGTTGGGGGTTCATTCTTGTCACCGCGCTGTCGCTGTATTTCCTGATACGCCACGAACAACGCCAGATCATGCAGGCAGATGCCGCGCGCCGTGTCAGCGAGGCGCATCTTGCGGATGTGATGAGTATCGCTGCTGACGCCATTATTACGATAGACAAAGAGCAGCGCATCGTCATTTTCAATCAGGGTGCGGAGCATATCTTTGGCTACCGTGCTGCAGATGTACTGGGACAGCCGCTGGACCTGCTGTTGCCACCGCGCATTGTCGATGTTCACCGCCAGCATATCCGTGATTTTTCTGCCACTTCTGATATCGCTCGTTGCATGGCAGGGCAGAGGGAGGTGTTCGGACGCCGCAGGGACGGCAGCGAGTTTCCCGTCGAGGCGAATATCTCCAAACTGGTTCAAAACGGACAGACCCTTTTCACTGTTATTCTGCAAGACATCACTCCACGTAAACAGACCGAGCAGCGGCTGCGCGAGAGCGAAATCAAGTTTCGCACGCTGGCCGAGAGCATGGCGGCGGCGATCTTCATTTACCGTGGAGGGACGCTACTCTATGTGAACCGCCAGGCGGAAGCAATCAGCGGGTACACACGGACGGAATTGCTGGCGATGGATTTCCTGGATGTGGTGCATCCTGAATTCAGGGAGTATGCAAAGCAGCAGGCGATGGCGCGCCGCGAGGCTGAAATTGCCTCAGCCCGTTACGAGTTCAAAATACTCACAAAGAACGCCGAAGAGCGCTGGCTGGACATCACGGCGGGCACCATCGAATTTGAGGGGGTGCTGGCGGGGTTGGGCACGGCGTATGATATTACCGAGCGCAAGCGGGCCGAGGAGGCGCTGCGCAAGGCGAAGGACGATCTGGAAAAGAAAGTAGCCGAACGTACGGCGGAATTAAGCAACGCCAATAGCGAACTTGAAGCCTTCTCCTATTCCGTGGCACACGACTTGCGCGCCCCGCTACGCGCCATGCAGGGTTTTTCGCAGGCATTGCTGGAGGATTACGGGGAGCAGCTCGACGCCATCGGTCAGGATTATGCCCGGCGAGTTATAGCCGCAGCGCGGCGCATGGATGAGTTGATCAAGGATCTGCTCGCCTATAGCCATGTCAGCCGCGCTGCGTTTCCGCTCGCAGCCATCGATTTGGGGGGCGTGATGACGGGTGTGTTGACGCATCTGGAGGCGGAGATCCGTGAACGGCAGGCACGGGTGATCGTTGTGACGCCTTTGCCTCCCGTGATCGGGCACTATGCCACACTACAGCAAGTGATGACGAATCTGCTTGGCAATGCCATCAAGTTCGTGCCCGCCGAAATTGAGCCGCAAGTGAAGGTATGGGCCGAGGAGCGCGGGGAGTGGGTGCGCGTATGGGTGGAAGACAATGGTATTGGCGTCGCCCCGGAAAACCAGGCGCGTATCTTCCATGTTTTTGAACGGTTGCATGGGATTGAGCATTATCCAGGCACCGGCATTGGCCTTGCGATTGTGCACAAAGGGATAGAACGCATGGGTGGGCGCGCCGGCGTGGAATCAATGCTTGATAAGGGCAGCCGGTTTTGGGTAGAGTTGCGGAGGGCTTCCTCATCATCATAATCAGATGTTGTTCCATAACGTAGCCGTCAGAGAGAAAAGTGGATGCTGATCACTGGGTTTGCCCTGGCAAAACACGCGCCGGGAAAATGGGTATTATGACTGATTGCCCCTTGCATATTTTACTTGTTGATGACAACCCTGACGACCGTGCTCTGGTAATGCGCGTCCTGGGTCGCGAATATCCCGATTCTTATGTCCGTGAAATCACCGGTGCGCCAGGGCTGGATCAGGCGCTGACGGAGGGCGGTTTTGATCTGGTCATCACGGACTATCAAATCCGTTGGACGGACGGCCTGGCCGTATTACGTGCCGTCAAAATGAGCTGGCCGCATTGCCCTGTCATCATGTTTACCGCCACGGGCAGTGAGGAGGTTGCCGTAGCGGCGATGAAGGCGGATATTGATGATTACATCATCAAATCCCCCGATCATATTGGCCGATTGGTTGTTGCGGTCAATGCCGCCCTGAATCAGGCGCGGCAGCGGCGAGCTTTGCTGGATGCCGAGCTTCGCTATCGTGGCCTGTTTGATGGTGTGCCCGTGGGGTTGTATCAAACAACCCCGGATGGACAAATACTGGATGCCAATCCGGCGCTGCTGCAGATGCTTGGCTACCAGGACCTGGATGCCTTGCGCGCACATAATGTGCTCAATTTGTGTGTGCATCCCGAGGGTTTTCAGAGGCTGCAGGACAAAATGCTGCAACAAGGGGGAAAGACCAGCGGTTTTGTGGCGCAGTTGCGCCGCCATAATGGCGATATAATCTGGGTCGAGATTAGTAGCCGGGTGGTTAGTGGTGTCACCGGCCAGGTGCTATACCATGAGGGCGCGATACAGGACATCACCGAGCGTAGACACGCCGAGGCACGTATTCATCACCTCGCCCATCACGACGATCTGACCGGCCTGCCCAACCGCGTGATGTTCAAGCAGCGTCTGGAACAGGCCATTATTGAGGCTGAACGGCGCGGCAGAGTGCTTGCGGTGTTATTGCTTGATATGGATCGCTTCAAGACCATCAATGATACGCTGGGACATGGTGTCGGCGACGCGTTGATCCAGGTGGTCGCCAAAAGGCTGAGAGCCTGTATGCGTGAGGTGGATACGGTCTCGCGTCTGGCAGGCGACGAGTTTGCGGTGATCGTGCCGGATCTTGCGCACGCGGAGGATGCGGCGCGTGTTGCGCAAAAAATCCTGGACAGTTTTGCCTATTCCTTCCGTGTTGGCGAGTACGAATTGTTCATGAGTGCCAGTATTGGCATCGCGCTTTTCCCGCTCGATGGCGATACACCGGAGGCGCTGCTCAAAAACGTGGATACTGCCATGTACCATGCCAAGGAACAGGGACGCAGCGCCTATCAATTTTACGCCGCCGCGATGAATGCCAAAGCCTTCGAGCGGCTGGCGCTGGAGAATGCCCTGCGCCATGCGTTGGAGCGGAACGAATTTCTGCTGCATTACCAGCCGCAAGTGGATCTTGAAAGCGGCGAAATTATCGGCATGGAAGCCCTGATACGCTGGCGGCACCCTGAGCTGGGCATGATTTCGCCGCTGCAGTTTATTCCCATCGCTGAAGACACCGGCATGATCAGCCCGATAGGCGAATGGGTGCTGCGCACCGCCTGCCTGCAGAACAAGGCGTGGCAGAATCAGGGCCTGCCGCCAGTGCGCATGGCAGTTAATCTCTCGGCGCGCCAGCTTCGGCAATCCAATTTTATTGGTACCGTTGCGCAGATATTGCAGAAAACGGGGCTGGAGCCGTGTTATCTGGAGCTGGAGCTGACAGAGACCATGCTCATGCAAAATGCTGAAACCGCCATTACTACCCTGAACGCATTGGACGCCATGGGGATAGATATCAGTATCGACGACTTTGGTACCGGCTATTCCAGCTTGGGCTACCTCAAGCGCCTGCCGATCAACACCCTGAAAATTGATCGTTCATTCGTGAGCGACATCCCCGCCGATCATGATGACGCGGCGATTGCCATGGCGATTATCGCCATGGCGCACAACCTGGGCATCCGGGTGGTTGCCGAAGGCGTGGAAACCGCAGAGCAAAGGGTATTTTTGGTCGAGCATCACTGTGACGCAATGCAAGGCTATTATTTCAGTCGGCCATTGCCCGCCGATGAAGCTGCACGGCTTCTCGTTTCCTCCCCATCAGGGTAAAATCCGCATATCCACTGTTTTTTCCCTAACTATACTCAGGATGCTCCCTTGAAACACCATCTGGAACACCTGCTTTCGAGCGCCCTCGTTGGCCTGCAACAGGGTGGCGGATTGGCCGCTGATATCGAACTGCCGTCACATATCCCGGTTGAGCGCACCCGTGACCGCAGCCACGGCGAATTTGCCAGCAATGTCGCGCTGACCCTGGCCAAGGTCGCGCGCCGCAAACCCAGGGAGCTGGCCGAGCATATCGTCGCCGCGCTGCCTGCTTCGGATAAAATCGCCAAGGTTGAAGTCGCGGGGCCGGGTTTTATCAATTTCTACATGACCCCCGCGGCCTTTCAGGGCGTCATCACCGAGATCATGGCGGAAGGCCCGCACTATGGCCGCAGCACCCTTGGCGGAGGGCGGCTGGTGCAGGTGGAATTCGTGTCGGCCAATCCCACCGGGCCACTGCACGTGGGGCACGGGCGCGGCGCCGCCTATGGCGCGGCAGTCGCCGATCTGCTGGAGGCGGTGGGTTATAAAGCGCACCGCGAATACTACGTCAACGACGCAGGACGCCAGATGGATATCCTCGCCACCAGCGTCTGGCTGCGTTATCTGGAGCTGTGCGGCGGTCGTTCCCAGCATCCTGCGCCGTCCAGGGATGGACAAGTGCCGCGAGAGCAGGATGCGCTGGAGTGGCCTTCCCGCGACACTGGCACATCCCTGTGCGGCGAAACATTTGCCTTTCCAGCCAATGGCTACAAAGGCGAATATGTGCGTGATATCGCTGCGGATCTGCGTACCCAGTATGGCGACACCCTGCATCATCCCATTGCGCAGGTCATGCAAGACCTGCCGCCGGACGAGCCGGCAGGCGGAGACAAGGAGGCGCACATCGATGCCCTCATCGCCCGTGCCAAGCAATTACTCGGCGCGGCCGCCTACCGCCAGGTATTTGATCTGGGGCTAAACGACATTCTGGAAGATATCCGTGAGGATCTGCGCGAGTTTGGTGTGATCTATGAAGAATGGTTTTCGGAGCGTTCGTTGTTCGAAAGCGGCGCAGTGGATCGCGCAGTGGCCCGTCTCCAGGCCAGTGGCCATCTCTATGAAAAGGATGGCGCGCTGTGGTTCCGCTCCACGGATTACGGCGACGAGAAAGATCGCGTTATCGTGCGTGAAAATGGCCAGAAGACCTATTTCGCTGCCGATATCGCCTACCACATGGATAAGATGGAGCGCGGATTTGATCGTGTGATCGATGTGTGGGGTGCGGACCATCATGGCTATGTGCCGCGCGTCAAGGCCGCGCTCGCCGCAGTGGGTGATGATCCTTCGCGGCTGGATGTGCTGCTGGTGCAGTTCGCCACCCTGTACCGCGCTGGCGAAAAGGCGCAGATGTCCACCCGCTCCGGCGAATTTGTCACCCTGCGTGAATTGCGCCACGAAGTCGGCGATGACGCGGCGCGCTTTTTCTATGTGCTGCGCAAGTGTGAGCAGCACATGGATTTTGATCTTGATCTTGCCAAGTCACAATCCAGCGATAACCCTGTCTATTACATCCAGTACGCCCACGCGCGAGTGTGCAGCGTAATGCGCCAGTTGCAGGAAAAGGGTCTGCATTGGGATGAGGCGCGCGGGCGCGCCAATCTACATCTGCTCACCGAGACGCACGAGCAGGCGCTGATGCTTGGCCTGTCGCGTTATCCCGAGATCGTCGAGACGGCGGCGCTTAATCACGAGCCGCATCAACTGGCCCATTTCCTGCGTGATCTGGCGAATGATTTCCACACCTATTACAACGCCCACATCTTTATCGTGGATGACGGTTTGCTGCGTGATGCGCGCCTCAATCTCATCATGGCCACCCGTCATGTGCTGCGTAATGGCCTAACCCTGCTCGGTGTATCCGCGCCCGAAGCCATGTAGCCGTGGCGCGCGACTACAAAAAAACCTCGGGCACCCTTAAGGGTGCGAGAAAAAGGGCGTCGACACGCAAGCCGGTGCCAGGCTGGATGTGGCTCGCCGCCGGTTTGACTGTTGGGCTGTTCGTTGCATTTCTGATCTGGCTGGACAAGCGTCCTGCATCGGATCATGTTCCCGAGTCTGCTGTCAGCGCCGAGCCGGTACCGGCTGCGAAGCCGCAGCAGAAGCCCAGCACGAAAGAGAAAAATACCGCCAGCGCAGCAACACCTCCAAAGCCGCGTTTTGATTTTTATACTATCCTGCCGGAGATGGAAGTAATCATCCCCGACAAAGAACTAAAAAAACGCGCGGCAACCGATGCGCAGGCAGGTAAAGCAGAATCCTACTTCCTGCAGGCCGGATCATTCAAAAATCTGGCGGACGCCGACGCGCTCAAGGCGAGCCTTGCCCTGCTCGGCATCGAGGCCAAAATCCAGTCGGTCACGGTTGAATATGATACCTGGCACCGCGTGCGCATGGGGCCGTATAGCGGCATGGATGAACTCAACAAAGTGCGTACCCAGCTCCGGCAAAACAACATTAATGCCATTCCGCTCAAGGCCAAGGGGTAGCTTTGGGGAAGATGCGGTCCACGAAAAACACGAAAGGCACGAAAAATTTTCATGGCACATCCCGTTTAACTGTTGTTTTCGAACTTTTCGTGGACGGCGCGCAATATCAACCAAAGGAAAATACATCATGCCAATTTACACACTTCGATCCGACACCCTGTCCGTGGCGGTTTCCACCCAAGGCGCAGAACTGCAGTCGCTCAAGATGGCGAATGGTCAGGAGCTGCTCTGGCAGGCTGATCCTGCTGTGTGGGCACGTCATGCGCCGCACTTGTTTCCCATTGTTGGCCGTCTTAAAAACGATGCCTTGGTGCATGAAGGCAAAAGCTATCCCATGACTCAGCACGGCTTCGCGCGTGACTTGCCGTTTGAGTGCGAGATTGCCTCCGCTGCCAGTTGCACCATGCTGCTCAAGGATGATGCCGAGACACGTCGCCGTTATCCATTTGCTTTCGAGTTGCGCATTACGCATACCCTGCACGGCAACGGCTTGGAGATTACCTATGCCCTGCGCAACCCAGGTTCGGCCGACCTGTTGGCGAGCGTCGGTACGCATCCGGCCTTCGTCTGGCCGCTCAACGCAGGCGCAGAGCGGCTGCAACACAAAATCATCTTCGATCAGAATGAGTCCGCGCCGATCCGCCGTCTTGCAGGCGGGCTGGTGAAGCCGGAATCTTACGCCACTCCGGTGCAGGGGCAGGCGCTATCGCTGTGCGATGATATTTTTGTCGATGACGTAATCTTTTTCGACCAACTGCACAGCCGCTCCCTGCGCTACACCGCGCCCGATGCACCCACTATTCGCGTGGATTTTGCCGATTTTCCCCACTTGGGAATCTGGACCAAACCCGGCGCCGGATTTGTCTGCATAGAACCCTGGCAAGGGCATGCCAGCCCGCAGGAATTTGATGGAGAATTCCGTGACAAACCGGGCGTGGTGAGTATTGCCGCCGGAGAAGAGCAGGTGTGGCGTTATACTATAGCCATCGAATAAATGAATAAGGTTCACAATCCATGATCATCCGCATCACCCAGCGCATCGCAAACGAGCTGTCGGTTCAGGAAAGGCAGATTGAAGCCGTCGTGCAACTGCTCGACGAGGGCTCAACGGTGCCATTCATCGCCCGTTACCGCAAGGAGGCAACAGGTGGCCTGGACGATATCCAGCTGCGCTTTCTGGAAGAGCGGCTGCGTTATCTGCGTGAAATGGAAGATCGTCGCGCGGCGATTTTGAAGAGCATCAGGGAGCAAGATAAGCTCACTCCGGAGCTGGAAAAGGATATCATCGAGGCCGAAACCAAGACGCGCCTGGAAGATTTGTATCTGCCCTACAAACAGAAGCGCCGCACCAAGGCGCAGATCGCGCGCGAGGCGGGGCTGGAGCCGCTGGCGCTGGCGTTGCTGGGCAATCCCACACTCACGCCCGAGACAGTGGCGGCAGAGTATGTCAGCGCGGATAAGGGCGTAGCGGATGTGAAAGCGGCGCTGGAGGGCGCGCGTCATATCCTGATGGAGCGGTTCGCCGAAGATGCGGAACTGCTGGGCCGGTTGCGCGAATTCCTGTGGGAAAACGCCAAGCTCGTTTCCCGCAAGGTCGAGGGCAAGGGCGAGGAGGGCGAGAAATTCCGCGATTATTTCGAATACAGCGAGCCGCTCAAGGCGATTCCCTCGCACCGTGCGCTGGCATTGTTCCGTGGGCGCAACGAAGGCTTTTTGCAGATTAATATGGTGCTGCCGGACGAGGAAGAAGGCACCGGCAGGAGTGCCCAGCCCAACACATGTGAATCCATGATCGCGCAGCGTTTCAGCGTCTCCGATCAGGGTCGCCCGGCGGACGCCTGGCTGCGCGAGACGGTGCGCTGGGCGTGGCGGGTGAAAATCTTCCTGCATCTGGATCTTGATCTGATGACGCAGGTCAGGGAAAGCGCCGAGGGCGAGGCGATCAAGGTGTTCGCCCGCAACATGCACGACCTGCTGCTGGCTGCCCCGGCAGGGCCGCGCACCGTGATCGGTCTTGACCCCGGCCTGCGCACCGGCGTGAAAGTGGCGGTCGTGGACGCCACCGGCAAGTTGCTGGATACCGCGACCATCTACCCCCATGCCCCGCGCAATCAGTGGGACGCCTCGATTCATGTGCTGGCGGAGCTGGCGCGCAAACACAAGGCGGAGCTTATCAGCATCGGCAACGGCACCGCCTCGCGCGAGACCGACAAGCTCGGTGCCGACCTCATCAAGCGTCATCCCGAGTTGGGCTTGCAGAAGCTGGTGGTATCCGAGGCCGGTGCGTCGGTGTATTCGGCCTCCGAGTTTGCCTCCAAGGAGTTCCCGCAACTGGATGTCAGCCTGCGCGGCGCGGTGTCCATCGCGCGGCGGCTGCAAGACCCGCTGGCAGAGCTGGTCAAGATCGACCCCAAGGCCATCGGTGTCGGCCAGTATCAGCATGATGTCAGCCAGACCGAGCTGGCCCGCTCCCTGGATGCGGTGGTGGAAGACTGCGTCAACGCCGTGGGCGTCGACGTGAACACCGCTTCCGTGCCGTTGCTGGCGCGCATCTCGGGCCTGAACCAGACGCTGGCAAAAAATATCGTGGAATTCCGCGACCACAATGGCCCGTTCAAGAATCGCCGTGATCTCAAGGACGTGCCCCGCCTGGGTGAAAAAACCTTTGAGCAGGCGGCGGGATTTTTGCGCGTTATGAATGGCGACAGCCCCGTCGATGCCTCCGCCGTACACCCGGAAAGTTATCCGGTGGTGCAGCGCATCCTCGCCAAGCTCGGTGTGGAGATCGGTTCAATTATCGGCAACGGCGCCGTGCTGAAGACGCTATCCCCCAAGGAATTCACCGACGAACGCTTCGGCCTGCCGACGGTGAAGGATATTCTCGCCGAGCTGGAAAAACCGGGCCGTGATCCGCGTCCAGAATTCAAGACGGCAGCATTCCGGGAGGGTGTGGAGGATCTCAAAGACCTGCAGCCCGGCATGATGCTGGAAGGGGTGGTGACCAATGTCACCAACTTCGGCGCGTTCGTGGATATCGGCGTGCATCAGGACGGATTGGTGCACATCTCCGCCCTGGCCGGCAAATTCGTCAAAGACCCGCACAGCGTGGTGAAGGCCGGTGATGTGGTCAAGGTCAAGGTGTTGGAAGTGGATGAAAAGCGCCGCCGCATCGCCCTTACCATGCGGCTCGACGAGCAGGCGGCAGTCCTCCCTGCCCAGCCAAAAGCGGATAATACCCCGCGCAAGCCGAAGGTGAAACAGGAATCCAAGCCGTCGATGGAAGGCGCGATGGCGGCCGCTTTCGCCAAGCTGCGGCCGTGAGTGACAGAGAAATGGCAAGCGGTGTAGATGAGATGCGCGTCATCGAACTGGAAACCCGCCTCACCTACCAGGAGGCGGCGATGCAGGAGCTGAGCGATGCCCTTGCGCATCAGCAGAAGGTGATAGACCGGCTCGGTGCGGAGCTTGACGCGCTAAGGCAGCAGGTGCGCGCCCAGGCCCAGTTCAATATAGCCTCCAGTTCCGAGGAAACACCGCCGCCGCATTATTGAGGTATTTTCAAAAAATCTCGTTCCCATCCCTGTGTTTTTTTCGTATGATCGGGCGATTACCGGTTTATTTTGGGCGGGTGGTTGTTTTACGGCGACAATACCCTCATTATAAACAATGGAATTGTGTTGGGAATTATCGCCATTGACGTTTGGTGAGTATCCAGCGTATATTAACCACAAGTTTTTTATGACAATGGAGTGCCGTGCATCACTTGCAGCACCCCAACTCTTTGGAGGGTTTCTTTCCGTATGTTTGACTGGGTCTTGAATCTACTGGCTAATGGCTTGTTGGGCTTTTCCGTATGGGGGTACATCGCCGCTGCGTTGATCATGACCCACATCACAATCGCAGGCGTGACCATCTATCTGCATCGTAACCAGGCGCATCGCGCGCTGGATCTGCATCCTATTATCAGCCACTTTTTCCGCTTCTGGCTGTGGCTGACCACCGGCATGGTCACCAAGGCGTGGGCGGCGATTCACCGTAAGCATCACGCAAAGTGCGAGACTGCGGAAGACCCGCACAGCCCGCAGGTTCTTGGGATCAAGAAGGTTTTCTGGGAAGGCTCCGAACTCTACCGCGCGGAGGCCAAAAACCAGGAAACCCTGGATAAGTACGGCCACGGCACACCGGATGACTGGATAGAGCGCAATCTTTACACCAAACACAGCCGATACGGCATTGTGCTGATGATCATTCTCGATGTGCTGCTGTTCGGCGCCGCGGGCATCAGCATCTGGGCGGTGCAGATGATATGGATCCCCATCACGGCCGCCGGGATCATCAATGGTATCGGCCACTACTGGGGATACCGCAACTACGAGCCAGCGGATGCGTCTACCAATATCTCCCCCTGGGGCATCATCATCGGTGGCGAAGAGCTGCACAACAATCACCATGCCTTCCCAGGTTCCGCCAAGCTTTCCTCCAAGCCGTGGGAGTTTGATATCGGCTGGATGTACATCCGCCTGTTTGAAATATTTGGGCTGGCGCACGTAAAGAAAGTTGCCATCGAGCCGGTTATCGTCCCCGGCAAGCAGGCTGTGGACATGGAGACATTACGTGCCGTGATCGTCACCCGTCTTCATGTGCTCTCCAATTATGGCCAGGATGTAATGCTGCCCGTACTCAAGGATGAGTTGCACAAGGCGGATGATTCCTGCCGCGCCCTGTTCACGCGCGCCAAAAAGCTGTTGGTGCGTGATGAGTCCTTGATGGATGATGCAGCGAAGAGCAAGTTGAATACCGTGCTGGATCGCAGCCAGGCGCTGAAAATCGTTTATCAGCACAAGCTGAGCCTGCAGGAGATCTGGAAGCGCTCGACGCTGACACAGGAGAGCCTGCTGCACAGCCTACAGGAATGGTGCAAACAGGCAGAGGCGACCGGCATCAAGAGTTTGCAGGATTTCGCGAAATCACTGCGCGGCTACACCCTGCACGCATCCGTAACCTGATCAGTCTGTCGTTGCAGACACAAAAAACCCACCTCAAAGGTGGGTTTTTTGTGTGTTTGCCCCCATATCGGGTATAATGCTTCGTTTATATTGGGTCGGCACACAGATTTGTCGGCCATCACCACCACCTCTTGAGTACCGTACTATGGATTCCATAAAGAATTTACGCAATATCGCTATCATTGCTCACGTCGATCATGGCAAAACCACACTTGTGGATAAGCTGATGCAGCAGTCCGGCACTTTCGGTGCGCGGCAGGTTGTTGCCGAGCGCGCCATGGACTCGAACGATCTGGAGCGTGAGCGCGGTATTACCATCCTGGCAAAGAACACCGCGATTCGCTGGCGCGATTACCGCATCAATATCGTGGATACCCCTGGCCACGCCGATTTCGGCGGCGAAGTTGAGCGTGTGTTGTCGATGGTGGATTCCGTGCTGCTGCTGGTGGACGCGGTGGACGGCCCCATGCCGCAGACCCGCTTTGTTACCCAGAAGGCGTTTGCCTGTGGCTTGAAGCCCATTGTGGTGATCAATAAAGTGGATCGTCCGGGCGCGCGCCCGGACTGGGTGCTTGATCAGACCTTCGACCTGTTTGACCGCCTTGGCGCCACCGACGAGCAGTTGGATTTTCCCGTGATCTACGCCTCGGCATTGCAGGGTTACGCAGGTTTGACCTCGGATGTCCGTTCCGGCGACATGACCCCGCTGTTCGAGGCGATCATACAGCATGTTAGTTGCCCCGCTGTAGACCCCGAGGGGCCGTTCCAGATGCAGGTCAGCTCGTTGAGCTATTCCAGCTATGTCGGTACGATCGGTGTTGGGCGTATCGCGAGGGGACGGGTCAAGACCAATTCGCCGGTGGTCGTGGTGAGCCGCGACGGCAAGCGCCGTAACGGTCGTATATTGCAGATTTTTGGCTTTTTGGGTCTGGATCGTGTCGAGGTGCCCGATGCTCAGGCGGGCGATATCATCGCCTTTACCGGCGTTGACGATCTGGGCATTTCCGATACCCTGTGCGATCCGGCTAATGTAGAGGCATTGCCCGCGCTGTCCGTGGACGAGCCTACCGTGAGCATGACCTTTCAGGTCAATACCTCGCCGTTTGCCGGTAAGGAAGGCAAATTCGTCACCAGCCGCCAGATTCGCGATCGCTTACAAAAGGAATTGATCCACAACGTTGCGCTGCGTGTTGAAGATACTGAAGACCCCGATAAGTTCAAGGTGTCCGGGCGTGGTGAACTGCATTTGTCCATCCTGATTGAAAACATGCGTCGTGAGGGCTTCGAACTGGCGGTGTCGCGCCCGCAGGTGATTCTCAAAGAGGTCAACGGCGAGATGTGCGAGCCTTACGAGATGTTGACCGTGGATCTCGAGGAACAACATCAGGGCGCTATCATGGAGAAGCTCGGCATGCACAAGGGCGACCTGCTCGACATGGTGTCGGACGGTAAGGGCCGGGTGCGGCTGGAGTACCGGATTCCTGCGCGTGGCTTGATTGGTTTCCACACCGAGTTTCTCACCATCACATCCGGCACCGGCTTGATGCACCATGTGTTCGACAACTATGCCCCGATCAAAAAGGGCAGCATCGGCGGGCGTATCAACGGTGTGCTAATCTCCAATGGCATGGGCAAGAGCGTGGCCTTTGGCTTGTTTAACTTGCAGGATCGCGGCAAGCTGTTTATCGGCCCCGGCGAAGAGCTCTACGAGGGTATGATTGTTGGCATCCACTCGCGTGATAACGATCTTGTCGTTAATCCGCTCAAGGCCAAGCAGCTTACCAATATGCGGGCCTCTGGTTCGGATGAGGCCGTAACGCTCATACCGCCGATCCGCCTTACCTTGGAGCAGGCGCTGGAGTTCATTGAGGATGATGAGTTGGTCGAGGTGACGCCCAGTAGCGTCCGGTTGCGCAAAAAGTTTTTGCTGGAGCACGAGCGCAAGAAGGCCTCGCGCAGCTCATCAATGTAATTGATTGATGGTTTGCCACGGAGGCGCGGAGAACACAGAGAAAAGGGTGTATGTTTTGGTTCGCAGTGGTTACGATGATGTGACCAGTGTCTGTAACGAATCAGAGCGGATATGCCGTAACGTTTTCAAATGTCTCGCGTGCTCCGTGTCCCTGTGGCTAATATCTGTTTTCAGGATCCATGTACAAGCTCTATCCAGAGATCAAGCCTTACGCAACGCACCGGCTCCCGGTCGCGTCGCCGCACCAGATCTATATAGAGGAGTGCGGCAACCCGGAAGGGCTGCCGGTGGTGTTTGTGCATGGCGGCCCCGGCGCGGGCTGTGAGGCGTATCACCGCCGTTTTTTCGATCCCAATGTGTACCGTATCGTGCTGTTCGATCAGCGCGGCTGCGGGCGTTCTACGCCGCATGCCGAGCTGGCGGGCAATACTACTCAGGCACTCGTGTCCGACATGGAGACGATACGTCAGCACTTGAAGATCGACAGCTGGGTAGTGTTCGGCGGTTCGTGGGGTTCAACGCTAGGGCTGGTCTATGCCCAGAGCCATCCCGAGCGCGTGCAGGGCTTGATTCTGCGCGGCATTTTCCTGTGCAGACCGCACGAAATTGAATGGTTTTACCAGCAGGGCGCCAGCCGCATCTTCCCGGACTATTGGGAGGATTATTTGCGTCCTATCCCCGAGGCCGAGCGCGGCGACATGGTGCGCGCCTACTACAAACGTCTTACCGGCGATGACGAGGTGGCGCGCATGGCCGCCGCCAAGGCGTGGTCGGTCTGGGAAGGACGCGCCGCGACCTTGCGTCCCAGCAAATCAGTGATCGATCACTTCGCCAACCCGTCCACGGCGCTCAGCCTGGCACGTATCGAATGCCACTACTTCATGAATGACATCTTTCTTGAACCCGATCAAATCCTGCGCGATGCGAAGCGGCTTGCCGACATCCCCGGCATTATCGTGCATGGCCGCTATGACATTGTTTGTCCGGTCGAGAATGCGTGGTCATTGCATCGCGTCTGGCCGCAGGCCCAGCTTAATATCATCCCCGATGCCGGGCACTCCGCCAGCGAGCCAGGCATCACCGACGCCCTCGTTAAAGCCACCATGATGATGGCAAATAACCTTCAGCAATGATCCTAAAAAACTCAGTTATCCACGAAATTCACGAAAAAACACGAAAATATTCAAGTGTAAATCGCGTGTTACTTGCCACCCTATCCGGTGGGCTGCTGAAGCAATCGCCATGTTTTTGTTTTATTTCGTGACTTTCGTGTTTTTCGTGGACAAAAAGAGGTTTTAAGGATGATCGGCCTGCTACAGCGAGTGCGTGCTGCGCAGGTGGTTGTGGACGGGGAAGTTGTTGGCGCCATCGGTCACGGTCTGTTGGTGCTGGTGGGCGTAGAGCAGGGCGATACCGAAGCGCAGGCCGACCGGTTGCTGGAGCGTCTGCT
This sequence comes from Gammaproteobacteria bacterium, assembly GCA_040183005.1. Lineage (NCBI taxonomy): Bacteria > Pseudomonadati > Pseudomonadota > Gammaproteobacteria > Gammaproteobacteria bacterium. The sequence continues at coordinate 1,795,097 of JAMPIW010000007.1, read as the reverse complement.
CGGCTACCGCGTGTTTGCCGATGCCGACGGCAAAATGAACCTCAGCCTGCGCGATGTCGGCGGTGGCCTGCTGCTGGTGCCGCAATTCACTCTGGCCGCCGATACCCGCAAGGGCATGCGTCCGAGCTTTACCCCTGCGGCCTCACCCCAGGCAGGGCTACGCTTATTCAATCATCTTGTCCTGCAAGCGCACAATCAACATCCTAATCTTGCTGCTGGCCGCTTCGGCGCGGATATGCTGGTGACACTCACCAATGATGGTCCTGTGACTTTCCTGCTGCGAGCTGCGGCAAGCCCCCAATAATCATTAGGCAAACAGATCGCGCTTGTTACAGAGTCACGCGAACACGCGCAGACTGCTCGTCCAATCCTTGCTTTTTTGGGGCTTCTGTTTGATGCTTAGAGCACAGGGCCTTTTATTATAATGGGGAGAGTTTTATGAAACGTCTGTATCCGCTGTTTGGTTTTGCGTCGCTGGGGATGATGGTGAGCTTGAGCGCCAGCGCGTCAGGTTTTCGTCTGCCAGAGGCATCAGTCGCTGGTGTGGGGACAAGCAATGCCCTGGTTGCCAATTACAAGGAACTCGGTGCGGTAGCCTATAACCCGGCTGCCATGTCTTTTCACGAGGGCACGAATATCGTGGCGGGCTTGATATTGATCGATCACAAGGCCGGTGTTACACCCGCCGGCAAGACAGGCAAAATAGATAGCGACCATGATAGCCTGGCCTATGTGCCCAATCTCTCTGTGATAAACCGGCGTAGCCCACAGTGGAGTTGGGGGTTTAACATTAATGCGCCGTTTGGCCTGGAGACCAACTGGCCAAAAAATACCTTTCCAGTCCCTGCCTCGATGCATCCTGAGCAAACCAGGATCGAGCTGGTTAATTTCAATCCCAATGTTTCTTACAAAATTAACGCCAATACCAGCGCTGCCTTTGGCCTGGATTATTACAAGGTGAGAGAGGTGAAACTCAATACTCAGGCCGCCACCATCAACGGCGACGGGGGGGATTTCGGCTGGAATGCCGCGTTGATGCATGTGGCCGGCCCCTGGAGTTTCGGCGCGTCGTACCGTTCCGCCATCAGCGTTGGTGTTGATGGGAAACTGACCTCGACGTCAGGCACAACGCCTGTCGTTGCCGATGTCAATCTGCCCTGGATGCTGCAAGTTGGCGCACGCTATCAGGCGACGGATAAACTGGGTGTCGAGTTTGATTACGAGCGCACTGGCTGGAAGAAATTCAACCAGATTGTCGTCGCTACGACCACAGGTAGTCCGCGCGTCATCAATTCCAATGGTTGGAGTAATACCGACGCTTACCGATTGGGTATGACCTATGATTTAAATGCCAATAATCAGTTGCGCGCCGGCTATTCACGCGATATGACAGGCCAGGGCGATGCGCATTTCAGCGCGCGCGTACCCGATGCCGACAGAAATCTTTTTAGCGTTGGTCTCAGGCACAAATTTGCCGGGGGCTGGGAGCTAGAAGGTGCGTACATGTACGTAAAATTCGACGACAGGAGTTACGTCTCAGCGACGCCGTTCACTCCTTCGCCGTCTTCCGTTGCTTCGCAAGACCCGAACGGTACGGTGGCGTACAACGGAAAATACGAGAACAGCGCGCAGCTGCTTGGTTTGGGTGTGACGAAACGGTTTTAGTGGTGCGGGTGCATTCTTTTGCCTGTAATTACGATGTCTGCCCCTATGCTCTAATCATGGTGCATAGGGGTTTTTGTTTCATAAAGTGCGTTGGTGCCCCAATGCGGTGTAGGGCGTGTGTTTTATCTAAAAGGAGAGAGATATGAATAGACTGAGTTCTGTGGTAGTTGTGACGGCGTTTTTATTATTAACGTCGATGCCTTCGTTTGCCCATACTGTGCCAGGCGGTACGGAATTTGCCGCTGATCTGAGTGGAGGGCAGGAAGTGACAACGGTAAGTGTCGTAGGCGCTGATGGCAAGACCCCAGTTGCAATTGTCAATGGTCCTGTCGCCACAGGTGCGTTTGGCATGGTGCATGTCAAGCTTGCGCAAGATCGCCAAAGTCTGGAGTTTCGGTTGCATGCCTCCAATTTTGGCACCCCGGTACTTGCCGCGCACATTCATCTTGGCCCGAAAGGGGCGAATGGACCAGTGTTGATTACATTGTTTAGCCGCGCCTCGCAAGGTGATTTTCCAGGCATGCTAAGCGGGGTATTAACCGCTGCCAATGTCGAGGCCAAGCCGGGTCTGGGCGTGAATACCCTGGAGGACGTAATCAACAATATCTTCTGGGGAAATGCCTACGTAAATGTGCATTCACAAACATTCCCTGGTGGTGAGATACGCGGGCAGCTCAAACGGCGGTTTGGGAAAGACAAAGACTAAGGATGGCATGTCTCAGGGGGCTGTGTGCTTATGCCCCCTGATTTTTTCACGGCCTCTCAGCGCTCAAGATATTTGAGCTTATCCTCTACACCCTTCCACTGATCGGCATCGTCGGGCGCGTCAATCTTTTCGGTGATTACCGGCCATTCTTTGGCGAGTTCCGCATTCAGCGCAAGGAAGTGCTTCTGATCATCGGGCAGGTCATGTTCTGAGAAAATGGCCTCTGCCGGGCATTCCGGTTCACACAGAGTGCAGTCTATGCACTCGTCCGGGTCGATTACCAGAAAGTTGGGGCCTTCGTGGAAGCAGTCCACCGGGCACACTTCGACGCAATCGGTGTATTTACATTTGATGCAGTTATCAACAACGATGAAAGTCATGCAATTCTCCTGACAGAAAAAGGGTCGGATGGGCGCGCCATCGCTTGTGCAATATGTTAATCGGTCTGCGGGCTTATGGCGAGTATCGGCCGAAAATTTGTATCGGCCGTAAATCCATCAGCAAAGTTGCGATGTCCGCCGGTGATTAAGCTCATAGTAAATGCGCCAGATCGTCAGATGATGGGGTCAAGAGGCACCCTGAGATCAAGTCCCCCGCTGTTTTCCAGGTGATTTTTCTACAGCCTTATTGTCTTGACTGAGGGGCTACACTGTATCCCTGCATGGCACATATGACCTCATGTGGCGTGGGCTATGATCGGGGATTGTAATTATGTTGTCGAAAAATTTTACATTATAAAACCTGTGCTACGGTCGGCGTTGAAACGGCACCTATTAACCCAATAAATGGAGTTTTAAATCAATGGTATAGGGAAATATTATACCGTCTCGATCATTGCCGATATTGCGCTGATCGGCTCGATATTAATCGCAAATCGATCATAATTCCTCCAATTTTTGTCGGAAAATTTTACACCCGTGTTTTTGACGCTGCCGCTGGAAATATCCCAACTATTTGTTCTTTAATAAATATTCTGTTGGGCGATGAAGGATTGGAACGCTTAATGCATATAAGCATTGGTTTCCACATCTCTCGAAGGGATATCGTTATGTTGAGACTCATTGCCCGCATCCTGGCGGGGATTCTGCTGATGACCTTGACCGGTCTGTCTGCTGCGGCCACGTTTTCCAATGCTACAACCATCACCAGTCCTGTTGGTGCGGGCACGTCGGGCACCGGCCCCGGTATTCCGTACAGCCCCTATCCGTCAGCCATCACCGTCTCTGGCATGGTGGGTACCATCTCGAAAGTGACGGTTACCATCAACAATCTGTCCGTAGACCGGCCAGATGACATGGCCATGGTGCTGGTCGGTCCGAGCGGCGCCAATCTGGTCATCATATCCGACCTGGGAGGCAACACTGCCGCCGCTAGCACGACGCTAACGCTGGACGATGCTGCAGCTTCCCAGTTGCCGGACAATGGTCCACTGGTCTCCGGCACGTTCAAGCCCACCGCCGTCAACTCTGGCATTGTGAAAGACAACTTTCCTGCCCCGGGGCCAGGGGTAGCCCTGACCTTCGCCGCACCCTTCGGGACGGGTACATTCGCCTCTCAATTCAACGGTATAAATCCCAACGGGACATGGAATCTCTATGTCGTAGACGATGCATTTGGCCCTTCCGCAGGGATAGGTGCCGCTATCACAGGTGGCTGGAGCATCACCATCACTACGGCCGCCGCCGCTGCGCCAACAGCTACGGTGATCACCTCGTCACTGAATCCTTCGTTCACGACCACCCCCAGCAACACGGCGACCTTCACCGCCACGGTGACCAGCGCGGGCAATCCTGTCACACAAGGCACGGTCACGTTCATGGAAGGCGCGGCGACGTTGCAGGCGGCGACGGCGGTCAACGGGAGCGGTCAGGCGACCTTCACGACCAGCGCGCTCGCTGAAGGCAGCCATCTCATCAAGGCCATCTATGATGGTACGGCGAGTTTTGCCACCAGCAACAGCACGCTCACGCAAGTGGTAAACAATCATACGATCGTTACCGGGAATGCCTTCTGCAACCCTGGCCCCATCGCTATTCCAGACGGCGCGCTCACGGGTGGCCCAGCCACACCGTATCCGTCCAACATCTTCGTGTCGGGCCTGACAGGGGGTGTGTCCAAGGTGACCCTGGCGCTGAATAATCTGACGGAAACTCGCCCCGATGATCTGGATATGCTGCTGGTTGGCCCGAATGGCGCCAGGTTCGTTGTCATGTCTGATGTCGGCGGACAGAACGCCGTCGGCAACATCACCCTGACGCTGGACGACACTGCAGCGTCGCTGTTGCCGGACACGACACCCATCACAGCAGGTACCTTCCGTGCCACGGCTGTCAACTCCGGTTCCGGCGCGGTGTTCCCGTCTCCAGCACCCGGAGCGCCCTATAGCTTTGCCGCCCCCTTTGGCGCGGCGACCTTCGCCACCTCTTTTGGCGGCAGCAATCCCAATGGAACCTGGAGCCTGTATGTGGTTGATGACGCCACCGGCGGCGGGGCTGGCAGCATCGCCAGCGCGTGCCTGAGCTTCGTAATGTCCAGCGATACACCGACCACCACCACCGTCACCTCATCGCAAAACCCGTCCTTCACTTCGTCTCCCAGCAACACGGTAACATTCACTGCCCAGGTGAAACGGAGCAGCGACAACGGCAGTGTGACGCTGGGAACGGTCACCTTCAAAGAAGGCGCCACCGTCTTGGCCGGCCCGGTCACGCTGAATGGTTCGGGCACGGCCAGCTTCACGACCGCCGCGCTCCCCGAAGGAGTGCATGTGATCACTGCGGTGTACAACGGCAGTGCCGGTAATTTCAATATCAGCAACGGCAGTGTCACCCAAACGGTGGACAATCACACCACGGTGAGCGGCAACACCTTCTGCAACGCCGGCCCCCTCGCCATCAACAGTTCAGGTACGGCTACCCCCTATCCCTCGCACATCTTTGTCTCCGGTTTGGCGAGCTCCGCCACCAACGTGACCTTGACGCTCAATAACCTGAACCACAACCGGCCGGATGATATCGACTTGTTGTTGGTCGGGCCGACCGGCGCGCAAGTGGTTGCGCTGTCCGACGTTGGCGGGACCTCGTCGGCCAGTAACGTGACCCTCACCCTGGACGACGCTGCCGGTTCGCTCGTGCCGGATAATGGCCCGCTCGCGAGTGGAACATTCCGTCCCACCAGCGTTAATTTCAGCGGCGCCAGCGTGTTCCCTGCACCCGCCCCGGCGGCGCCGTATAACTTCGCGGCTCCGTTTGGCGCGGCGACGTTTGGATCGGCCTTTGACGGCACCGATCCGAATGGTCCCTGGAGTCTGTATGTGGTCAATGATGGGCTGGGCGCTAGCGGCAGTTTTGCCGGCGGGGCGTGTCTGACCATCAATGCCACGACGCCACCCCCCCTGTCGGCGCTGATCACCGGCAAGACGGGCGCGCAGAATGCACGGGTCTGGACGGTTACCCTTGCTAACAGCGGCCCCGGCACCGCCACCAACGCGCAGATCAACGGACTCTCGCTGACACAAACCTTTGGCCCCGTATGTACACCGACCATCACCAGCCCGGCCTCGTTCCCGCTGCCGGTCGGCACCATCCCGGCTGGCGGTTCGGCGAGCGGCAACGTGACGATAGACTTTACAGGGTGTACTGCAACATCGCGGTTCAGCGCCACGATCCCGTTCAGCTCCAACGGCGGTTTGTCCACGGGGTCCAAAACACTGAACAATCAATTTAGATAGGGCGGAGAGAAATCATGATAAAGCGAGTTCTAAAATCCATGGCGCTTGCAAGCGCACTGTTCTGTGCAGTGTCGCAGGCGGCGTCCACCTTGGCCTTGGACCCTCCTGGCGGCGCCATTTCCGGAGCTCCCGGCGCTACCGTCGGCTGGGGCTTCACGCTCACTAACACTACGGACTATCTGGTGATAAGCAGCGCAAGCTTTGTTCCAACAACACCGCTGGGCACGTTTACTGATTTCATCAGTGCCTTCAACTTCTTTGTGGTCGGTCCTGCGCCGGACAACACCTCGGTATCACAAACATTCGATGTGTTGAACCAGACAGGTGTCGGGAGTTTTGCAATTGATGCGGGGGCGTTGATAGGGGCTGTCGCCAGTGGCCAAATCGTCCTGAACTATGACCTCTTTTCGGTCAGCCCCAATCACCCCCTGTTCAATCCGGATACGGACACGTTGTCCAATGGCAACACACTGGCAGTGAATGCTTCCGTGACGGTTGTTCCGGAACCTGAAGGCCTGCTGCTGATGGCCGTGGGCTTGATCGTGTTGTATGGAGCTCACCGTCACCGTGGCTGAGTGGCGTGTGGGTGGTTTTGAAGCTGTTTCTGGGAGATCAGGCAGCGGGATGGGATATCAGCCTTAACCATTTGATTGAACCTTACAATAGGAAGATGACATGAGTGATCCATTTATCGGGCAATTACTGTTGGTGCCGTACAATTTTGCGCCGCAGGGCTGGGCAATGTGCAATGGGCAGTTGCTTTCCATAGCGCAAAACACTGCCCTGTTTTCGCTACTCGGCACCACGTACGGTGGTGATGGTCAAACGACCTTTGCCCTGCCTGACCTGCGCGGCCGCGTCCCGCTTTCGTCGGGACAGGGGCCGGGCCTGAACAACTACACCCTTGGTGAAGCAGGCGGCGCGGAAAGCATCACCCTGACGGCGCCCCAGATGCCGCAGCACACACATTCCGCAAACGCCAACGCCGGCGATCCCACCGATACGGCTCCGACGAACAACGTACCGGCTGGGGGCAGCACCGGATCATACAACGCCGCCGCGAACACGGTAATGTCCGCCGGCATGATCGGACCTGCAGGAGGCAGCCAGCCGCATGAAAACCGGCAACCCTACCTGACGCTCAACTGGATCATCGCACTGGAGGGGATCTATCCGTCCAGGAATTAGCAGCCTGTAGGCACGCTGATGATATGAAAACCGCCGCGACTGTAACGCTTCGTCCTGCTCGTTCGGAGGATGAGGCGTTCCTGTTCGAGATATATGCCAGCACGCGACAAGAAGATTTTGCGTCTCTGCCCTGGGACAAACAACAGCGGGATATATTTCTCAGGTTGCAGTTCAGCGCCCAGCAAAAAAGCTACGAATCGCGCTATCCGCGATCCGGGCATAGCATCGTCATGCTGGATCAACGTCCTGTTGGAAGGATCTGGGTGGAGAAGGGCGACGAGGAATTCCGAATCATCGATATTGCGTTCCTTCCGGAACACCGGAGCTTGGGTATCGGAACGCTACTGCTCCAGCAGCTATTGGCAGAGGCCGGACGGGCGGGTAAGCCGCTGCGGCTTACGGTGCTGAAATGCAATGCTCGAGCAGTGATGCTCTATCAGAGGCTCGGTTTCTCAGTCCTCCATGACGATGGTATTTGTATCTCCATGACAAGTGGTGAACCAAGTATCAACTTACCGGCCTTGTAACATTCCGCAATACAGGGCAAGTTGGCGGCGTGATCAGTAAAGTGGCGGTGTGTGGTTGAATTGTTGAAGTGTTTTGTTGTTAATTTTTGTGAAAGACAGGAGGTGCAAGGCGAGAATTGACCCTTTTACGCGCCCTCGTTCTGATGATCAAGAGTTCCTGGTCTAGGTATACTTCAACCATCTTGTGACGGAGATCGAAAATGCGGCGAGTCCTGACACGTGTCCAGCAGATTCCCACAGCGCTTTTGGATGCCAGTGATCTAAGCGAGACAGAAAGCGCTTACCGGTTTCGTGTGCCTACGCAATACTTAGACCTGATTGACTTTGACGACCCAAACGATCCAATTCGAAAACTAGTCATACCGGATATTCGCGAGCTGCGACCGGTGGAGAGCCTTGACCCCACCAAAGAGGCTCAATCAACGGTTGCGCCGGGTCTCCAACACAAATTTCCTGACACTGGCCTTTTGCTTTGCACCACGAACTGCGCTGCTTACTGCAGATTTTGCTTTCGAAAGCGTCTTTTTCAGCCAAGCAGTCAGGAGGTTCCGCACGAATTCTCCCCCGCTCTTCTTTACATTGCTGAGCATCCCGAGATCACAAATGTCATACTCTCGGGAGGTGATGCTCTTGCGATGAAGACGTCTCAGCTCATTAATTTGCTGAATCGCATTGCCGATATTGCCAGTGTTAGGGTGATTCGCATTGGAAGCAAGACACCTGCGTTTGACCCAGCCAGAATCTTGCGAGATAGCACCCTCATCCAAGGATTGGAGGCAATTTCGGAGCGTGGCAAGCAGTTATACCTCATGGCCCACTTTGATCATCCTCGCGAGGTCACTAGGGAGGCAAAGCAGTCAGTCAAACTATTGGCGCGAACGGGCTTGGCCTGCCTCAATCAATGTCCGCTATTGCGAGGCGTCAATACCGATAATGGGGTCCTCGGCAACCTCTTCGAACAGATGGAGTTCATTGGGTGCCCTCAATATTATGTCTTTCACTGTCGACCAACCGACGGTAATGAACACTTCATGCTTCCTCTAGATGAGGCGTTTTCAATTTTTGAGCGGGAAAGCCACGTGGGCTCTGGTTTGTCAAAGACCGCCAGATACTGCATCACGCACCCAACCGGGAAAATTCAAGTGCTCGCATTAGAAGGGTCGCGAGTCCTGCTGAAATACCTGCAGGCCTGCGACACGGAACGAACGGGCCGAACATTCTGGCACCCAGTTTCAGAGGTGATGGATTTAGTTTAATTAACGACCATTACAGGAGGATCCAATGACGAAACGTCGCGTATTCCTGGCCTACTGCTCAAAGAAGCAGAAGATTGCTCAGGCACTACAGGAGAGCCTTCAGCATGACTATGAGGTGGTACATTGGCAGGACGCAGACTGGAGTGGTGGCGTTCTTCTAGATAATATTATTGACTCAATTGAATCATGTCAGTATGGCATCGCAATGCTCTCGTGCGACGACGAAATTCGCACCGGCTCCGATACTTATTGGACGCCTCGCGATAACGTCACAATGGAGCTGGGTTTCTTTCTTAGTCATTTTGGAAAGGCGAGGACGGCAATTGTAAGCGTCACAGAACCTAACGGAGAATTGCCAAAATTTCCAACCGATCTTGACGGGTGGTTATATCTAGAAACCCAAGAACCATTGACAAGTGCTGTTGTGGATAAGATTCGCAAGAGATTCGAGAGCAAGGGTGCGAATATTATCCCCTCGCTCGCGCCTCAAAGCGCAAGCGGACGTGGATTCAACGTGCTCACAATGGCCGATGCACGGGATCACTGGGGAAAATTTGAGGGTAAATTCTTCTCCCTCAACCCATCTTGGACGATGGAAGCAATAGACTCGGAATGGCTCAAGCTTCATTTCGACCGATATCAGAATCCTAATTTCACTGAAGCTCATTACATTGTTGACATCGATAGGGGGCGTAATATATCAGCCACTCAAGATCCAGGCGTCGGTCAAACAAGAAGTATTGATGTAAACCGCGATCTTCTTGGGATCTCGCGCTTCATTAAACGGTTGCGCAAGAAGTATCCCGATGTGAACCACAATCTCGAGGAGAAGATGAAAGTGTATGTCTGCCCAGGCGTGAAATCTGAGATGGCTACTTTCGTTTCTGAGCACCAAAATCAAGAGCGCGCATTTATATTCGTGCCGTGCCTAAACCAAAAGACAGTCCTTGAGGCGAGGTTTCCCGAACACGTGCAACGACTTCGTGAACATGTGAGCATTTTCATGACCGGACGCGAATACTTTAAGCCAAGTGAAGTTGAACTACTCTGCAGCCGAATCATTGCCCAGTAACTCTCTTCTTTTCCGCCACTATAGCAAGTCCTATAGGGTGGGCAAACGGTTTTTTGTTTGCCTGCCCGCAGACGAATGAACGTGACGCATGATGGGTGGTAGAGTGTGTCCTGGCTCTCTGTGCTTTTACCGCGTGGGCACAAAAAACGTGTCCACCCTACTGACTGACAACAGACGTTGACAGTAAGGCGATTTTGCATTACTTTGTAAAGTATCGATCAATAGATTACAAGGACATCACCATGACCACATTGACTGTTACCGCACGGGGACAAGTGACGTTTAGAAAAGACGTGCTGCAACACCTCGGCATCAAGCCGGGCGAAAAGATCGAGCTGGATTTGCTGCCAGATGGCAGGGGTATACTTAAAGCATTCCGGCCTACTGGAACGATTGATGGCTTCGTCGGACTGCTCGCGGGCCGGACAAAAAAAGTCGCCACCCTTGAAGAAATCAACGAGGCGACCGCGCAAGGTTGGGCTGGTAAAGAATGAAGATCACTGTTGATACCAACGTCCTTATTCGTGCTGTCGTGCGTGACGACCCAGCGCAAGCGAGCGTCGCCGCCAAGGTCTTGACCGATGCTGGATTAATTGCGGTCGCGCTGCCGTGCCTGTGCGAATTTGTGTGGGTGCTGCTCCGGGTCTACGAATTCCAACCCTCCGACGCGGCCACCGCGATCCGCGCACTACTTGCCGTCGCCAACGTGGAAGTGAACAGACCGGCCGTGGAGGCTGGCCTGTCGGTGCTCGAAGCGGGCGGGGATTTCGCCGATGGCGTCATTGCCTACGAGGGGAGCTGGCTCGGCGGGGAAACCTTCGTTTCCTTCGACAAAAAGGCGGTTGCGCTTCTCACGGCGCAAGGTCAATCAGCGCGCCTTTTGTGAGCAAGTCCCGCAGGGTGGGCAAACAGCTTTTTTGCTTGCCAACGTGGACGAATGAACGTGACGCATGATGGGTGGTAGTCCAGCAGGTCGGGTTAGCGTAGCGTAACCCGACGTTTCTTCGCGGATCTGTTGGGTTACGCCCTGCGGGCTAACCCAACCTACACACTGATGAGCAAACGCGGACGAATGAACGTGACGCATGATGGGTGGTAGCAAGCGTAGTGTGCGCTGTGCGCACGAAATGGGTGTGGCACGCCAGCCCGGTAGGGTGGGCGCGCCTTCTGTGCCCACGCGGACAGGCGCGGAGACGAATGAACATGACAAATCAGAAGTGTCCGGTAATTTAATTGAATAGATTCAATTGGTTATTGTCTTTCTGCATGCTCATTTGCGTCTCCGCATTTTTAAGTAATTGATCGAGTGGCGTTTTCTCGAAAAGAGTCAGGCTCAAAATCTGTAGGATTGTGTAAAGCGAAGCCTCGGTATTGAGCCGCTTTTTCACGATGGCGACCACGACGTAAACCGCGATGGCGATCCATATTTGCGTCTTGACTGCATTCTCGGTGGTGCCATAGAACCGCTTGATTCGAAGATGCTGTTTGATCCACTTGAAGAATAGCTCGACCTGCCAGCGGCAACGATAAAGCTGAGCGATGGTCAGCGCAGGCAGGTCGAAGTTGTTGGTCAGAAAGACCAGAAACCTGTCGTGTTCGGCATCGTAGAACTTGATGCGTCGCAGGTGCTGCGGGTAATCCTTGCTGGCCTTGCGAGCAGTCAATGCAATGGTCTGGTCGCAGCGCAGTCCAGTGGACTTGTCCACGGTGCGAGAGTAGACGCGACGAAAGAGCAGATTGGATTTGCCACGGATGACAAAGAACGCCTGTGCTTGATGCAGGGTGAACCAGCGAGCGAAGTCGGTGAAGCCACGATCCATGATGTAAAAGCTGCCGGCTTCGGGTATCAGGATATCGAGCACATTGACCTCGTGCATCTTGCCATCGCTGATGTGGATGAAGGTTGGAATGTTGCCGCGCAGGTCGAGCAGCGTATGCATCTTGACGGCAGCTTTGGTGGAGCGGAAGCGTGCCCACGGAAAGACGCTCAAGCACAGGTCGATGGTCGTGGTATCGAGTGCGTAGACCGTCTGTTCCAGTTCGACCGCAAAGCTGTCGCTGGCGTAAAGCTTTCTGGCGGTCTGGATTAAGCTCATCGCGAAATCCGCGTAGATGCGACAGTCGCGTTGCTCGTTGGCATCGGCCAGCGTGCTCTTGGCGATGTTGCCTCGTATGCCCAAGTGATAGAGCTTGGCTTGGTGGGCGCGCAGACAGGTTTCGATGTCGCGCAGGCTTTCGCGGTAAGTCAGCTGCGCGAACGCCATGCAGAGAAATTGATCGAGATGCGAAAAAGTCTTGGTGGGATATTTGGAAGGGTAGCGCTGCACGCAGCGACGGAATGTGTGAAGGGGCAAATGCTCCATGAGTTGTGCGAACACCAACTGGCCTGAATACATGACGGAAACTCCTGGGGGGAAAGCCCCAGTTTCCCAAAAAATTCACGTTCAAGTCGGTGACACCCCTAAACACACACTTTCCTATTCAACATCATCATGTTATATAGCCGTCTTTGCGAAATTGCCGGACACTTCTGATGACAAATGATAAACCGCTGTGGTTGATGATGGCGCACTGCGTGGTGTAACCCAAAATCGGATTGCCCACCCTTGACTATTCGCTGACCTTTTATTCCCATTGGCTTGTTCTACGCGGCTTCCAGTGCGCGCATTTCAAAGTGCATGCCAGCGGTGGCCACCATGTTGGTCAGGGCATCAATGGCAAACAGGCCGATCTTGCCGCGCATGAGATCGGAGACGCTCGGTTGCGTGACGCCGAACAGCTTGGCGGCCTGCGACTGGCTCAGGCCGGCGCGGGTGATGTGATCTTTCAAAGCCATCATCAAGGCTGAGCGGAGCTTCATGTTTTCCGCTTCCTCGGGCGTGTCGGCAATCGTTTCCCACGCGCTGGAAAATCGCTTATCGCTTATCGCTCATCGTTCTATCTCCTTCAACAAATCCTGGTAACATTTCGCGCCCAAATATGGGCAATCTCTAAACCTTCAACAAGTTTAAGCCGATACAACGTCTCCAGTGCCTGCATTGAGGCAATGCGAGCCCTGCCGGGAGGCGATGGAGGCGTGTGCCGGTGCGCACTATTGGGGTCGTGGGGCGGGGCGACATATTCTGTGCGCTACTGGCACGAGGATATGAGCAGCTTGTTGTGGATCATAAGCAAGCGTGCGCTGTGCGTACGAAAAATGAAGGGGAGATATGTGCGACCGCTCTTGCGTATCTCGGTAGGGGTGAGTGGATGGCCAATCCCAGCAAACACGGCATCCGTGACCAAAAGGCTTCGGGTTCCGCAAAAAACACTCATTAGGCTACTTGCTAGCCGCAAAAGATACCAACATTAATATGCATTATAACAAATTGATAATTAAATAAATTAATCCATTTTTAATTTCTCAGTTAGACGCTAGAGCGTAGAGCGACGATAATAGCGTAATAGTTTTTTATTAATCACCTTAGTCCGGTAACCATACCTTTAATTTGGAGAAAACAATGAACAATCTTGGTTGTTTTAAGAAATGGTTTTCGTTGGTGGTGTTGACGATTGTAATTTCTGGTTGTGCCAGCGAACCCACGCAAGTTGAAAGTGATTTAGGCATCAAGGGCGCTCCAGATTGGGTGAATGAGGGCAGCAATATTTTGAGCACCAAGGACGGACGGCTGTTCCATGGCGTTGGCTCCGCTTCGCAAATGGGCGATATGGCGCTGCAGAAATCAGTCGCAGACGATAGGGCAAGAGCTGAAGTCGCGCGTGTACTTTCATCTTATCTGGATGTGGTTTCAAATGACTACATGGCATCCGCAAAGTCGGGCGATACCGGTGTGAATGAAGAGGCCGTGTCGCGCCAGATTAAAAATACTACCAAGGTTAACATGGCAGGCGCCAGAATTATTGGCAGTTGGCGCGACCCTAAATCGAACACGATATGGTCGGTTGCCGAGCTGGATATGAAGCATGTAAAGAGCACTATGGCGGGAGTAAACGACATGAATGTTGATTTGAAACGTTACATCGCAACCACTGCGGACAATATTTTCGATCGCATTGCAAAGGAGAAAAAATAATGCGTTTCCCATCACTTTTAAACAACAAGGTAGCGGTATTGATTGTTCTGGCGTTGTCATTGGGCGGGTGCTCCACAGCGGTTACACGCATGGATTCCGGGGAGGTTAAGGATCTTAGCGGTGCGTGGAACGACACGGACTCTCAGATGGTTGCGAAAGAGATGATGGATGACGTAATGAATCGTGCCTGGATAGGCGAGTTCAAGGGCGACAAAAAGCGCAAGCCAGCGGTAATTGTGGGTGAGATACGTAACCTGAGCCATGAGCACATCAACGTAAGCACCTTCGTGCAAGAGTTGCAGCGAAACATGATCAATGACGGGAAAGTTAAATTTGTTGCATCCTCCACCGAGCGCGAGGAAGTGCGTAGTGAGCGGGCTGACCAGGATATCAATGCCAGTGAAGATACCCGCAAAGCAATGGGCAAGGAGAAGGGTGCCGACTTTATGCTGAAGGGTACTATCAACACCATTATTGATACCAGCGGTAAAGATCAGGTACGTTTTTACCAGGTAAACTTGACCCTGATTAGCTTGATCGACAATGAGATAGTCTGGAACGGCGAAAAGAAAATAAAGAAATTTGTTGCGCGTAGCCGCCTCCGGTTCTAAGCGCAGGATTGGGAGATTTGGACGCAGTACGCATCTTGGCTGGCATACATTTGTGGGTGTTAGGCGCCCATAGCGTTAAAGTTGAATTATCCTAATTCGATATCCAATTAGCTTTCTGCTGTTAGGAAATGAGAATGAAATTATTACTAACCATTATATTTTCAGCCACGGTCTGGTTGTTGGGTGGCTGTGCCACCCAGCCGACCCAATCGGCCCAGCCGGATTGGGTTGTCGGCGAAAGTGCCAAATACAAGAGCGCCCAATATTTGATTGGGCGGGGTCAGGCTTCTACGATGGAAGAGGCTAAAGATCGTGCCCGCGCTGACTTGGCCAAGATTTTCCAGGTGGCGGTAGCGGTGGATAGCGAGGATGTGCAAAGCTTCAAGAGTGATGCTGCAGGTGGAGCAGGGCAGTATGCTGGAGAATCTTCGCGTCGTATCACCACCCGTACTGATCAGATTGTCAGAGGCATACAGATCGCGGAAATCTGGCAGGACCCCGTCAGCAAGAATCAGCATGTGCTGGCAATACTGCCTCGCTTGCAGGCTGCCGCTGCTTTGAGGCAACAGATTAATCAACTGGATGATGCGACACAAGGCAGCGTTGACCAGTCAAATAAAAATTCCGATCTGTTTATTAAAATTGCAGCCGCCAGCAAAGCGGTAGCGTCACAATTGGAGCGCGAGGGATTGCAGAAAGCGCTGCAAGTGGTAGACATAACGGGGCGTGGTTTAGAGTCCAAATTCAACAGCGGCAGACTTAAGGCCGATATGGACGATTTGTTAAAGCGTGTGCGGGTAGCGCCAAGGGTGTTGGAGGGTTCCGTCCCAGGGCTGGATGAGGTGGTGGCAGGTGCATTGTCTCAGGCCGGCTTCATGATCGACACCGGAGAAAAGCCAGATTTTCTACTTAAAGCAAGCCTTCAACTGACGGACCTTGGACTCAAGCAAGGTTGGTACTGGCAACGCGGCAATCTGGAAGTTTCCATGTCAGAGGCTGCCACCGGGCGTGTACTTGGCACACAACGCTGGCCTATCAAGGGCTCTGCAACAGACAAGGAAAGTGCAATCAGACGCGCTCTGGATGAGGCGGACGCTGTTCTGAAAAAGGAGTTAGGCGCTACGATTATTGGAATGGCTACGAGCAAGTAGCCTGGGTGAGCGCGGGCGAATCCGGGGTGGCGTCACGCATAATCACCCCGGCTTCCAGCGTGCATGCCAATTGTTCATTGCCCATCTCCCGGTAACGCTGGGCGATATTCCACGTCAATCTTTCAGTAAATCCTTAAGCCGGTACAACGTCTCCAATGCCTGTTTTGGACTGAGATTGTCGGGGTTGATTGTGTTCAACTCATCCACCACCGGATGATCGACTGCCGGTGGGAATAGCGAAATCTGTTGTTCGGGCAAGGTCGTTGGGCGCTGGATGCTGCCGTTCTCCAATTCTTTCAACCGCCGTTTGGCCTGTTCGATGACGGTGCGCGGTACGCCGGCCAGGGCCGCAACTTGCAGGCCGTAGCTCTGGTTGGCAGGGCCGTCTTTTACCGCGTGCAGGAACACGATGCTGTCGCCGTGTTCGACGGCGTCGAGGTGGGCGTTGGCGGTGCTGTCGATGCGGCTGGGCAACTCGGTGAGCTCGAAATAGTGGGTGGCGAACAGGGCGAAGGCGCGCACCTTGCGCGCCAAGTGCTCGGCGCAGGCCCAGGCCAGCGACAGGCCGTCGAAGGTGCTGGTGCCGCGTCCGATCTCATCCATCAGCACCAGGCTGTGTTCGGTGGCGTTGTGCAGAATATTGGCGGTTTCGGTCATTTCCACCATGAAGGTTGAGCGCCCGCCTGCCAGGTCATCCGAGGCGCCGATGCGGGTAAAGATGCGATCAATGGGGCCGAACACGGCGCGCTTGGCGGGCACGAAGCTGCCGATGTGGGCGAGCAGGGTGATCAGCGCTGTCTGGCGCATGTAAGTGGATTTGCCGCCCATGTTGGGGCCGGTGATGATGAGCATACGCCGCGCGTCGTGCAGGTCGATGTCGTTGGGGACGAACGGGCCATTCAGAGTCTGTTCCACAACCGGGTGGCGTCCACCTTCGATGTGCAGCAGGGGCGTGTCCAGCAGCTCTGGCGCGCTGAAGTTCAATGTGTCGGCGCGCTCGGCCAGGGTGGTCAGTACATCCACCTCGGCAAGTGCCGCTGCCGTGGCCTGTAACTTCGGCAGATGTGGCAGCAGGTCATCCAGCAGCGCCTCGTAGAGCATTTTCTCTCGCGCCAGAGACCGGTCGCGTGCGCTGAGTGCCTTGTCCTCGAACGCCTTCAATTCCGGGGTGATGTAGCGCTCCGCACCTTTCAGGGTCTGGCGGCGCTGGTAGTCGTCGGGCACACGCTCGGATTGCGCGCGGGTGACCTCAATATAGTAGCCATGCACGCGGTTGTAGCTGACCTTGAGGGTGTTGATGCCGCTGCGTTCACGCTCGCGAATCTCAAGGTCAAGCAGATACTGTCCGGCGTTTTCGCTCAAGCCCCGCAATTCGTCCAGTTCGGCGTCAAAGCCGGGTGCGATTACACCGCCGTCGCGGATCAGCATTGGCGGTGTTTCGATGATGGCACGCTGCAACAGTGCGTGGATCTCAGGATGTGTGCCGATCTGTTCGCGCAGCGCATGCAGCAGCGGCGAGTCTTTGTCTTGCAATAGATCGTGCAGGCCGGGCAGCGCGCCCAGCGCCTCGCGTGTGTGCGCCAGGTCGCGCGGGCGCGCCGATTTGAGCGCTACGCGCGCCAGAATACGTTCGATGTCGCCGATACCACGCAACAGGGTATGGAGGGCGGCGTGACCGTTATCATCAAGCAGGGTGCTGATACTGTGATAGCGCTGGCGCAATACGGCGTGATCACGCAGTGGGCGATTGATCCAGCGCCGCAGCAAACGGCTGCCCATTGCTGTGGCGGTGTGGTCCATGACCCAGCTCAGGGTGTTGTCGTGACCGCCCAGCAGGTTGGTTTCCAGCTCCAGATTGCGGCGGCTGGCGGCGTCGAGCAGGATGGCGTCCTCGCGCCGTTCCACCTTGATGTCCTGGATGTGCGGTAGCGCGGCGCGTTGCGTGTCACGCGCGTATTGCAGCAGGCAACCCGCTGCGGCAATTGCGGCAGGCAGGCCTTCCGCGCCGAAGCCGGATAGATCGCGAGTACCCATCTGCGCCGTGAGTAGGCGCGTGGCGCTGTCTGTTGCGAAATACCAGGGCGGCTGGTAGCGCACGCCACGGCGGCCTTCGAGTAGCGCGCGGCTGGCGGAGTCCTCGCTTACCAGTAATTCGGCGGGTTTGATTCTCTCCAGCTCATCAAGTGCGGCATTTTGTCCCTGCACTTCCAGAATGGTGAAGCGCCCGCTTGTGATGTCGAGCGTGGCAAGGCCGAACGTCTCGCCGCGCTGGTGCAGGGCGGCGAGCAGGTTGTCGCGGCGTTCATCCAGCAGCGCCTCGTCGGTGATGGTGCCGGGCGTGACGATGCGCATCACCTTGCGCTCTACCGGCCCCTTGGAGGTCGCCGGGTCGCCGATTTGTTCGCAGATCGCCACCGACTCGCCGAGTTTCACCAGCCGCGCCAGATAGCCGTCCGCAGAGTGATACGGCACGCCCGCCATGGCGATGGGTTCTCCCGCCGACTGGCCGCGTGTGGTGAGGGTGATGTCGAGCAGCCGCGCCGCCTTGCGCGCATCGTCGAAGAACAGCTCGTAAAAATCCCCCATGCGGTAGAACACCAGCATGTGGGGGTGTTCGCTCTTGATGCGCAGATATTGCTGCATCATCGGCGTGTGGGCGGCGGTATTCATCCTTGCGAGGCGAGCTTACTTAATGTCATGCATTGTCCACGAAAAACACGAAAGGCACGAAAAATCTTCATAGTACGATCCGTTCGATTGTTGCTTTCGGATAGCAGCCGAAGTTGACCAGCAAGCCTAAGCGCATTTTTGTGGCTTTCAGGTAGTTCAAAACCTGCGCCTTGTGTGCTCCCGTTGTGACAGAAAGCGCTTTAAGTTCGATAATAATGGATTCATGGCAAATAAAGTCAGGAATATAGGTTTGCTGCAATGCTTCACCTTTGTAGAAAAGCGTCAGCTCCTAGTGTGCTACAAAGGGAATCCCGCGCTTTGATAACTCCTTTTCCAGGCATTCTTGATAGACAGTCTCAAGAAAACCACAGCCCATTTCCCGATACACGTCAAACACTGCACCTTGTATCTGATAACACTCTTCTTTGTGCCAAACTTCCCCACCCATTTTTTCGTGTCTTTCGTGTTTTTCGTGGATGGCATCTTCCCATTGGAGGTGGGTAACATCGGTTACCTGGACAGATCCGGGGTCAAATGAGGTTGTATGGTTTTTAACATTTCCTGCAATATCTTGGGATTCCCGGCGACCACATTGCCGGTCTGCATGAAATCCTGTCCACCCGAGAAGTCGTTGACGATGCCTCCGGCCTCCTGAATCAGCAGCGCACCGGCGGCCATGTCCCACGGATTAAGGCCGATCTCCCAGAAGCCGTCGAGGCGGCCGGCTGCGACGTAGGCCAAATCCAGCGCGGCGGAACCGGCGCGGCGAATGCCGGCAGTGGGCGGAATAAAGTCTTTGAACATACCGAGATAGGCATCCAGGTGCCGCAAATCCTTGAACGGAAAGCCGGTGCCGAGCAGCGCGCCTTCGAGTCCCTTGGCCTTGGTTACGCGCATGCGGCAGTTATTGAGCTGTGCTCCTTCGCCGCGTGAGGCGGTGAACAGTTCCTGGCGCATCGGGTCGTAGATCACGGCTTGGGTCAGGATGCCTCTGTGCTGGAGCGCGATGGAGACCGCAAACTGAGGGAAGCCGTGCAGGTAGTTGGTGGTGCCGTCGAGCGGATCAATAATCCACAGATATTCATCGCCGTCCCGGCTGCCGCCCTCTTCGGCGAGGATGCCATGGCTGGGGTAGGCCTTGCGCAGGATCTTGATGATTTCACCTTCGGCCTGGAGGTCTACCTCGCTGACGAAATCGTTAGGCGTTTTGGAGGTGACGGTCAGCGAGTCGAGCCGCCCGGCGGAGCGCGAGATAACGTTGCCTGCGGCCCTGGCCGCACGTACCGCGATATTAAGCATGGGATGCATGATGGAAGTCCCGGGATTGGCGTATCAATAGATGGTAATGAGCGATTAATTCAACTCAATAGAATACCACAAATGTTAATATCGCTTCTTTGTCCCTATTGGATTAACAGGCATGCTGGCGAATATTAGAGTTGTTTTAGTCAACACCAGCCACCCCGGCAATATCGGGGCTGCGGCGCGAGCCATGAAGACCATGCGCCTGGAAAAGCTGTATCTGGTGCAGCCGGAGAAATTTCCCTGCGCCGAGGCTACTGCGCGCGCCTCGGGGGCTGATGACATTCTGGCGGCGGCGCACGTGTGCGATACGCTGGACGCCGCGCTGGCAGGTTGCAGTATAGTGTTCGGCGCCAGCGCCCGGCTGCGGACGATTGCGTGGCCTCAAGTTGGCCCCCGTGAATGTGCCCGGCTGGCGGTGGCGGAGAGCGCCGGCGGCGAAGTGGCCCTGGTATTTGGCCGTGAAGATTCCGGGTTGACCAACGCCGAGTTGGAGCGTTGTCACTATCTGGTGCAGATTCCCAGTAATCCCGCCTATCCCTCGCTTAATCTGGCGTCGGCGGTGCAGGTGATGGCCTATGAAGCCATGATGGCGTATGACATGGGTGCTGTGGATGATGCAAGCCTTGTCTGTGTCCCGGGCGAGTACATGGAACGTGTCACAGCGGATGAAATGGCGCAATTTTATGAGCATTTGCGGCAAACGATGATCGACATCGAGTTTTTTGATCCCGCCAAACCGCGCCGCTTGATGCGCCGTATGCACCGCATGTTTAACCGCATCCAGCTCGACAGAAATGAGTACAACATATTGCGCGGCATTTTGACGGCAGTGCAGAAAAAGCATACAAAATAGCAGTTATTCCATAGTATTATACTCTGGTATTTAACCTTAAATATTTTATGGTATTCTAGGCGACAATGTTTGATCATTTACGTGAAGATATCCGCTGCGTTTTCGACCGTGATCCGGCGGCGCGCACCACGTTTGAGGTGCTGACCACCTATGCGGGCGTGCATGCGGTGCTGTTTCACCGTCTCAATCATGCCCTGTGGGGCGCTAATCTCAAGTGGCTGGCGCGGTTTCTTTCGATGCTCGCGCGCTGGCTGACGGGGGTCGAGATCCATCCGGGCGCGAAGATCGGCCGGCGCTTCTTTATTGATCACGGCATGGGTGTGGTGATCGGCGAGACGGCAGAGATTGGCGATGACTGCACGCTGTATCACGGCGTTACCCTGGGGGGCACAAGCTGGAAGGCGGGCAAGCGCCATCCCACGCTGGGCAACGATGTGGTGGTCGGGGCGGGCGCCAAGGTGCTGGGGCCGATCACCATCGGCGACGGCGGGCGTGTCGGCTCCAACGCCGTGGTGGTGAAGGATGTTCCGCCCGGTGCGACGGTGGTCGGCATCCCGGGGCGGATAGTGCGCGCCAAGGACAAGGTGGAATCAGACCAGCGGCGGCGCGCCTTTGCGGAAAAAATTGGTTTCGATGCCTACGGCACGACGCAGGATATGCCTGACCCTGTGGTGAACGCGGTCAATGCCATGCTTGATCATATCCATGCCCTGGACGGGAGGGTGGAGCAGATGACCCAGGAGATCAGAAGGTTGGGCGGCAATGTGGAAGGTGCCGCTCTGCCTGGTCTTGAGCAGTTTGAGGTCAATGAACCGGCAAGCGATGAGCGTGCCACGGGAGATAGTTGACTATTTTTATCAACTAAGTATAATGATTTTTGTGGTTATTTTCCCCTCCAAATACTAAGGCTACCAGGAAGACGCAGATGAGATTAACAACAAAGGGTCGTTATGCAGTCACCGCCATGCTCGACCTGGCGGTTCATGCCGTGAATTCTCCCGTGCCATTAGCCGACATTTCGCAGCGCCAGGGTATATCCCTGTCCTATCTTGAACAGCTTTTCGCCCGATTGCGCAAGGAAGGCTTGGTAGACAGCGCCCGTGGCCCAGGCGGCGGTTACAAGCTAAGCCGTTCTGCGGCTGAGATTAGCGTGGTGCAGGTGATAAGCGCGATTGATGAGACGGTCGAAGCGACCCGCTGCGGCGGCCTGGCCAACTGCCAGGACGGCGAGCCTTGCCTGACGCACGAGCTGTGGACCGACCTGAGCCGCCAGATCTATGACTTTTTGAGCGGTATCAATCTTGCCCAACTGGTGGAGCGCCGCGAGGTTAAAGAGGTCGTGGTGCGCCAGGATCTGTTGCAGCGCGGGCGCGTTGCGGGTGGCGCGCTAGCAAGCTGATCTTGTTGGCCTTGATGGCGCACGTTGGCGGGATCGGTTAGTGGCCGTTTATCTTGACCATAATGCGACCACGCCACTGGATCCGCGGGTGCTGGAGGCCATGATGCCCTATCTGCGGGATCATCATGGCAATGCGTCCAGTGTTCACTCGTATGGCAGGTTGGCACGCAACGCCGTCGATCAGGCGCGTGAGCAGGTCGCTGCTCTGGTTAATGCCCAGTCGGCGCAAGTGGTATTCACCGGCTGCGGCACAGAGGCCAATAATCTTGCGCTCAAGGGCGTGGCGGCACGGTTGGCGGCGGGACGTGTCGCGGTGAGTGCCGTTGAGCACGCCTCGTTGCTGGGCCCGGCGTGCGCACTGGAGCGGCAGGGCTGGATCATTGACACCATCGCGGTGGACGATCAGTGCCGGATATCATTGGCGTCATTGTCCGAGGTGCTTGAAGACGCATCGTCTGATGTGATAAAAGCCGCGCCGCAAATCGTTTCGGTAATGATGGCGAATAACGAAACCGGCGTGATTCAGGATATACCCGCCATCAGCGCGCAAGCGCGCCGCGTTGGCGCCATCATGCATACCGATGCCGTGCAGGCCGCAGGCAAGATCCCGGTTGATTTTCCTGCCAGCGGCGCCCATCTTATGAGTCTCTCCGCGCACAAACTATATGGCCCTAAAGGCGTCGGCGCGCTGATCGTCGACAAGACCCTGGAATTGGAGCCTTTGCTGCATGGCGGAGGGCATGAGATGGGGCGGCGCGGCGGCACCGAAAATGTCGCCGGAATTGTAGGATTTGGCGCAGCGGCGGAGCTGGCGCTCAACGAGTTGGCAGTGCGTAGTGCTCATCTGTACAGGTTGCGGGATTTGCTTGAGGCTGGCTTGCGTGAACTGCCCGGTGTGGTGATCTTCGCCGAACGCGTCGAGCGCTTGCCTAATACGGTGCTGATCGGTGTTCCGGGTATTGATGGTGAGGCGCTATTGATGAACCTCGACCGCAAAGGCATCGCTGTTTCCAGTGGCTCGGCCTGCGCCAGCGGCAGTGGTGAACCCAGCCATGTGCTGCTTGCGATGGGTGTCGATCCCGACGTGGCGCGCCGCGTGATTCGGGTCAGTCTTGGGCAAGGGAATACCCCGGAGGATGTGTTGCGGTTCACTGCAGTGTTGCGCGAACAGATTGACTATTTGCAGGCCCATACATAGGGGATAAAAGCTATATGAGCATTACATTAACAGCGGCTGCAGCCGAGCATGTGCGGAAATTCCTTGCCAAGCAGGGCAAGGGAGAGGGGTTGCGCCTTGGTGTCAAGACAAACGGCTGCTCGGGATACGCCTATACGGTGGATGTCGCCGAGCGGATTGAGGCGGGCGATAAAGTGTATGAAGATCATGGGGTGAAGATTGTGGTTGATCCCAAGAGCCTGCTTTATCTGGCCGGTATGGAGCTTGACTATGTGAAAGAAGGCTTGAACGCGGAGTTCAAGTTCAACAACCCAAACGTCAAGAATACCTGCGGTTGTGGCGAGAGTTTCAGCGTCTGACGAGACCTCTGGGTGATCCAGTGATTGCTAGTGTCGCATCAACCGATTAAACTAGATAAGATTTTTTCACATACAAGCCCGCGTTTGTTCGCGGGTTTGTCTTTATTACCTAAATCATTGTTGGAGAATTCATAATGGCTGTCGAACGTACCTTATCCATCATCAAGCCCGATGCCGTTGCCAAGAATGTAATCGGTGAAATTTACAGCCGTTTTGAAAAAAACGGGCTGCGTATCGTTGCGGCGAAAATGGCGCAACTGACACGCGCGCAGGCCGAGGCGTTTTACGCCGTGCATAAAGAACGCCCGTTCTTCAAAGATCTGGTGGATTTCATGATCACCGGACCGGTGATGATCCAGGCGCTGGAAGGCGAAGGCGCCATTGCCAAGAACCGTGACCTGATGGGTGCCACCAATCCCAAGAATGCCGCGCCAGGCACCATCCGCGCCGATTTCGCCGATAGCGTGGAGGAGAACGCAGTGCATGGTTCCGACGCGCCGGAGACCGCCGAGCAGGAAATCAGCTTTTTCTTCAAGCCGGAAGATCTGTGTTCGCGCACACGCTAAATAGTTTCGACTTTTCCTGAGCCTGTGATGGAAACGCAACCGAAAACCAATTTGCTGGGATTAGACCGGCAGTCCATGGAAGCCTTCTTCGCCGGTATCGGCGAGAAGGCTTTTCGTGCTACCCAAGTGCTGCAATGGATACACCAAAATGGTGTCGATAATTTCGATGCCATGACCAACATCAGCAAGGATCTGCGCAAACGCTTGCAGGAAATCACCGAGATCAAGCCGCCAGAATTGGTGTTGGAGCAGGCATCGGCGGATGGCACGCGCAAATGGCTGTTGCGCCTGGACAGTGGCAACTGCATCGAGACAGTGTTCATCCCGGAACGTGATCGTGGCACTTTATGCGTGTCTTCGCAGGTAGGCTGCGCGCTGGACTGCACCTTTTGTTCCACTGCACAGCAGGGCTTTAACCGCAATCTCAGTGCTGCCGAGATCATCGGTCAGGTCTGGGTGGCAAATCGTGCTCTGGGCAAGGATCCAAAAGGTGAGCGCATCATCACCAACGTGGTGCTGATGGGTATGGGTGAGCCGTTGTTGAATTTCGACAACGTGGTCAAGGCCATGAATCTGATGATGGACGACTTCTGCTATGGCCTGTCAAAACGCCGCGTCACGTTGAGCACCGCAGGTGTGGTTCCGGCGCTGGACCGGCTGCGTGAAGTGAGCGATGTGGCCCTGGCGGTATCATTGCATGCGCCGAATGACGCGCTACGCAATGAGCTGGTGCCGCTCAACAAGAAATACCCGATCCGCGAGTTGCTCGATGCCTGCAAGCGTTACTTGGCAGGCAAGCCGCACAGCAGAATCACCTTTGAATATGTCATGCTGGACGGTATTAACGATAGCCCGCAACATGCCCGCGAGCTGATTAAGTTGTTACAGGACGTGCCGTCCAAGATCAATCTGATCCCATTCAACCCCTTCCCTGGTACGCGTTATACGCGATCCGGCGATGCGGCGATTATACGTTTCCGCGATATGCTGATAAATGCCGGCTATACGACCATCACGCGCAAAACCCGCGGTGATGATATTGATGCCGCGTGTGGACAATTGGCAGGCAAGGTGATGGATCGCAGCAAGCGGAAAATTAGATTGATGGCGGTTGAACAAGCGCGGGCGGCAGGATAAATGAAGGCATGGTGGTTGTCCGGGTTGCTGGTTCTGTCGCTGGCTGCATGCACTCAGCAGCCGCTGCGCACCGGATCTGGGCAGGGTGATTCCCTTGCCCAGATTTATACCAATCTTGGGCTTACCTATTTACAGCAAGGCAAGCGCGAGTTGGCGCTGGAAAAGCTACAGCGTGCTATCGAGGCTGACCCTGACCTGCCCGCGGCCAACCACTATCTCGCCGAGACTTACCAGCAGCTTGGGCAAGTAGAAGAAGCCGAGCGCTATTATCGGCGCGCGGTAAAGCTGGACCCGGGAAATCCGATGCTGCGCAATAATTTCGGTGCGTTTTTGTGCGGGCATGGAAGTCGCGATGAGGCGGAGCAGCAGTTTCTGCTGGCGGCCAAAAATCCCCGTTATGAAACGCCCGAGCAGGCCTATGAAAATGCGGGCATGTGTGCACAGCGTATCCCCGATGCAGAAAAAGCCGAGCAGAATTTTCGCGCAGCGTTGGGGATTAATTCAAAATTGCCGCGCACGCTCCATCAAATGGCGTCACTGAGCTATGAAAAGCAGCGTTATCTTCCGGCGCGTGCGTATCTGCAACGCTATCTGGAAGTGGCGCAACACACGTCGCAGAGTTTGTGGTTGGGTATTAAAATAGAGCGTGCGCTTGGCGATGATAACGCTGTAGCCAAATATGAGGCGCAGCTTAAAAGTAATTTCCCTGATTCTGAGGAGACCCGGTTGTTGGAAGCGGAGAAGAAATGACAACGGATGTAATACCCGATTTTGAGAAGCGGCCCGAAGAAGCCGCCAGTGTGCCTGGCCCGGTAGCGGATGCCACAGGGCCAGGGCGGCGTTTGCGCGAGGCGCGCGATGCACTCGGTATGAGCCAAGCCGATGTGTGTAGGCAGTTGCATCTTGAGCCCAAGATCGTCACCGCGCTAGAGGCCGACGATTATAAGAAACTGCCGCCGCCCACGTTCGTGAGTGGCTATTTGCGTAACTATGCGCGTTTGGTGAATCTGCCGGTTGAAGTGGTGATGGCCGACTATGAGCGCCTTGGTTTTGTCACGCAGCCGCCAGTGCGTCTGGGCACCACCGCCAATAAAAAACCCGAACACAAAAGTGATAAAGCGGTTCGCATTACCAGCTATCTGATTGCACTGGCCGTGATCGTGGCGCTGGTGGTGTGGTGGCAATATCAAGAAAGTTCGGAGCCGCAACAGCAAATCACCGCACCTGATAGCGCAGAGCTGCTCTCTCCCGAGATGCCGCCTGAACTGCCGGCCCAACCGCTGGTGCCACAGCCTCCCGAGGCAATCAGCCCGTCTGGCGTTGAAGGTGGGTTGCCTGTAGCGCCAGACGCCGCTGGGCAAGTGCTGCCACAGCCGGGTGCTGCACCAGCGACCCCAACCCCATCGCCTCAGTCATCGCTACCCGTGCCAGCACAGCCAACCCCGTCTCCTTCGGCCTCGCTTGATCGCGCCACCGTGCAGTTGCGTTTTGAAAAGGATTCCTGGGTGGAGATCAACGATGCCAACGGAAAGCGCTTGTTTTATGCCATGGGTAAGGCGGGTGAGACAAAGTCTCTGAAAGGCCCCGCACCGTTCGATGTTGTGCTGGGTCACGCGCCGGGGGTGAAGATCGAATATAATGGCGCTCCTTTTGACCAGAAGCCCTACACTCAAGGTGAAGTGGCGACGTTTACTCTCGGCAAACCAGTAGAGGCCACACGCTAACATGCGCCAGGAAAGTCCTATCAAGCGCCGCAAGTCGCGCCAAATCTGGGTGGGCAAGGTTCCTGTCGGGGGCGATGCGCCGATTTCCGTGCAGAGCATGACCAACACCGAGACCTGCGATGTGGCGGCGACCGTGGCGCAGATCCGTGCCTTGCAGCGCGCCGGCGTTGATATCGTGCGGGTGTCGGTACCCTCTATGGATGCCGCCGAGGCGTTTGGCATGATACGCAAAGAAGTGGATGTGCCGCTGATCGCGGATATCCACTTTGATTATAAAATCGCGTTGCGTGTCGCAACACTGGGTGTCGACTGCCTGCGTATCAATCCCGGTAACATCGGCCGCGATGATCGGGTGCGCGCCGTGGTTAATGCCGCTCGCGATAACAATATTCCCATTCGCATCGGAGTGAACGCGGGATCGCTGGAAAAAGACCTGCAAAAGAAATATGGCGAGCCGACGGCGGAGTCGCTGGTGGAATCCGCCATGCGCCATATTGATATTCTGGACAAGCTGGATTTTCAGAATTTCAAGGTCAGTCTCAAGGCCTCCGAAGTATTCATGACGGTGGCCGCGTATCGCATTTTGGCCGGGCAGATCGAACAGCCGCTGCATCTGGGCATCACCGAGGCAGGCGCGTTGCGTGCGGGCACTGTGAAGTCCGCTATCGGCCTGGGAATGCTGCTGATGGACGGCATTGGCGACACCCTGCGCGTGTCGCTGGCGGCGGACCCTGTGGAAGAGGTCAAGGTTGGTTTCGATATCCTCAAGAGCCTGCGCTTGCGCAACAAGGGGATCAATCTGATTGCCTGCCCGTCCTGTTCGCGCCAGGAATTCGATGTGATCGGCACGGTAAACGCCCTCGAAGCGCGCCTGGAAGATATCCTGGAGCCGCTGGATGTCGCCGTTATCGGTTGCGTGGTAAATGGCCCCGGCGAGGCGAAGGTGGCTCATATCGGCCTGGCGGGCGGCTCGCCTAATCTGCTGTACATCAATGGCAAACCGGCGCGCAAGCTCAGCAATGAAGAGCTTGTGGATGAGCTGGAGCGCGAAATCCGCGCAAAGTTGAAAAAAACATCGGAAGAGGTCATGTAGGGGCAGGCCCTGTGCCTGCCCGCCACCTGCGGGCAACCAGGGAGTGCTCCTGCAACACATATCATGGCTAAAACCATCCCAGCAATCCGCGGCATGAACGACATCCTGCCGGACCAATCCGCCTGCTGGCGGTTTGTCGAAGACAGTGCGCGTGCGGTGTTGACCGGTTATGGTTATGGCGAGATTCGTCTGCCGGTGGTGGAAAAGACTGAGCTGTTCGCCCGTACCTTGGGCGAGGTCACCGATATTGTTGAGAAAGAGATGTACACCTTTCTCGACCGTAACGGCGACAGCCTTACCCTGCGCCCGGAAGGCACCGCCAGTTGTACCCGCGCCGCCATCGAGAGCGGCCTGTTGCACAATCAGGTGCAGCGCCTGTGGTACCAGGGGCCGATGTTCCGTCATGAGCGTCCGCAACAGGGGCGTTATCGCCAGTTTCACCAGATCGGCGCCGAAACCTTCGGCATGGCAGGGCCGGACATCGACGCCGAGCTGATACTGGTCACCGCCCGCCTGTGGCGTATGCTGGGCTTGCAGGACGATCTGGTGCTGCATCTTAATTCGCTGGGTACGGCAGACGCGCGCAACGTCTACCGCGCGCAACTGGTGGAGTATTTCTCGGCGCATGTCGAACAGCTCGACGAGGACAGCCGGCGGCGCCTGCACGCCAATCCGCTACGCATCCTGGATAGCAAAAACCCATCGCTGCAAGCCTTGATCGAGGGCGCGCCGCGCTTCCTGGAAATGCTGGATGATGAATCACGTGAGCATTTCGAGAAATTGAAAACGCTGCTCGACGCTGCCGGAGTGCGTTATGTGGTGAATCCGCGCCTGGTGCGTGGACTGGATTATTATGGAAAGACCGTGTTTGAATGGGTCACCGATCGCCTTGGCGCACAAGGCACAGTCTGTGCGGGTGGGCGTTATGATGTGCTGGTTGAGGAACTAGGCGGCAGGCCCACCCCAGCGGCGGGTTTCGCCATGGGTGTCGAGCGCCTCGTCGCCTTACTGATAGACCGCAGTGTAACGCTACCCGCCGCGTTGCCTCATGCCTACCTGGTGGTAAGCGGCGATGCGGCGGAGCGGCAGGGTGTTCTGCTTGCGGAATCGCTACGCGACCGCGTGCCCGCTTTGCGCCTGCAAGTGAACTGCGGCGGTGGCAGCTTCAAGAGCCAGATTAAGAGGGCAGACAAGAGCGGTGCCACGTATGCGCTCCTGCTCGGCGAGGACGAAGCGGCGCGGCGCGAGGTGAGTATCAAGCCCCTGCGCGAAGACCGTCCGCAGCAGAACGTGTCACAGGCGGAATTGGCGGACTATTTGGCGAAGCTATTGTAGGTTAGGCTGCTGGCAGGGTGGGTTTGAAGCCCACCCCTCACATTTAGAGGGTTAGTGCGTGGAAGGCTACGTATCAGAAAACGAACAACTTGAATCTTTCAAGCAATGGTGGAAGAAATACGGCAAATTAGTCACTGCGGGTGTAGTGCTTGGCGTAGCCGCCCTGGCGGGTGGCCAGTGGTGGCGGCATAATCAAACGGTTCAGGCCGAGGCCGCCTCCGCCGAGTATCAGCAGCTGGTGGCTGGACTCACCAAGAATAACGCGCAAGTAGTGCAGGAGCGCGCATCGCGCATCATTAGCCAATATAGCAGCACACCCTATGCCGCGTTCGCCGCTCTAGCGTTGGCCAAGACCAAGCTGGATCAGGGCGACAGTAAGTCCGCGCGCACCCAGTTGCAATGGGTGCTGGATCACAGCGATCAACCCGGCGTGCAGAATATAGCGCGGCTGCGCTTGGCGAGAATCCTGTTCTCCGAGGGGCAGAACGCCCCCGCGCTGGCCACGCTCAATGCCGTCGAGTCTGGCGACTTTGCAACGCAGTACGAGGAATTGAAGGGCGATATCCAGATTGCACTGGGCAAGCCCGCCGAGGCGCGCGCCGCATACACCAAGGCGCTCGCCGCGCTGGAGCCGGGCGCTGCCGAGCGTGCGCAGTTACAGATGAAGCTGGATGATGTTGGAGCCAAATAACGTGCAGGGACGCACTAATCCTGCAGGCGGTCGCTTCCGGCATCCTGCCTTGCGCGACACTAGTGCATCCATGCACGTCGCACGACGCGCGGGAGCGGGGAACATGCCTGTGCGCGGCATAGCGGGCGTCTTGCTGCTGGCTCTCCTTGGAGGAGGTTGCAGCAGCATCATGACACCGGACAGAGAGCCACCACCCAAGCTGACTGTATTGGAGGGGGGGGTGCCGGTGCATGCACTCTGGTCAACCAACTTCGGCGCGAAGCTGGAAGGTCAATACCAGCGTTTCGCTCCCATCGTGGAAGGGGGCAAGCTGTTTGTTGCGGACGGCGAGGGGAGAGTGGCCAGCCTGGACGCTGCCAGCGGCAAGACCTTGTGGGTCGTCGAGACCAAGGCCAAAATCTCGGCGGGATTGGGCAGCGGCGAAGGCTTGCTGCTAGCGGGCACCCGCAATGCCGAAGTGCTGGCCTTGCGCAAGGATGATGCCGCAGTGGCGTGGCGCAGTCCGGTATCCAGCGAAGTGCTGGCCCCGCCGCGCACTGCCGAGGGCATGGTCGTGGCGCGCACGGTGGATGACAAAGTGCTTGCACTGGACGCCAAAAATGGCAACCGCCTGTGGATGCAGGGGCAAACCGTTCCTATCCTGACCTTGCGCGGCACGGGTGCGCCGTTGGTCTCGGGAGACAAGGTCATCGTGGGATTTGCCAACGGCAATCTTGCGGCTTTCAGTCTGGCCGATGGCAAGGCAGTGTGGGAGGTCAGAATCGCCGCGCCCCAAGGACGCTCCGAACTTGAGCAAATGGTGGATGTCGACGCAGATCCAGTCATTATGGATGACGTTGTTTATGCCGTATCTTTTCAGGGTCGGCTCGCTGCCGTGGCGCTGGACACAGGCCGCCTGCTCTGGGCGCGCGATATGTCATCCTTTAACAATATCGCCATGGATAAAGACAAAATCTACGCCACGGACAGCGAAGGCCAGGTATGGGCGCTCGATCGCACCAATGGCGTAGCGCTGTGGAAACAGGACAAGCTGAGTGGCCGCGGGCTAACTGCGCCCGTTATTCACGGTGATTATGTTGTGGCGGGTGACATCGAAGGCTATCTGCACTGGCTGGCGCGTGATGACGGCCACTTTGTGGCGCGTTACAGGGTAAACGATTCGGCCATAACGATTACCCCGGTAGTAGCGGGCGACACCCTCTATGTGCGCGGAAAAAACGGCGCTTTGAGCGCGATAGCTGTGCCCGGCGCTGCTCTCGGTAGTCCCTCTCCTTGAAAAAGAGGGGGTTAGTTTAGCCTCTCGCAAGCTTCCCCCTTTTCAACGTGCAATCCAGAGTTTGGTATACTCCCCTCACTTTCTCTTTACGTCTTACTAACCGGCATCTTCTCCCAAATCTCAAATGAAACCTGTTATCTCCCTGGTAGGCCGTCCCAATGTCGGCAAATCCACGCTATTTAACCGCCTCACTCAGTCGCGTGCTGCGCTGGTGGCCGATCAGCCGGGCCTGACCCGTGACCGCATCTACGGTGCAGGCAGAATCGGTGACCGGCCCTATATCGTTATTGATACCGGCGGCTTGAGCGGTGAGCGGGATGGCATAGACAGCCTGATGGCTGAACAAGCGCGGCTCGCCATGCAAGAGTCGGACATCATCCTGTTCCTCGTCGACGGCCGTGCCGGCATGACGGCAGGGGACGAAGAGATTGCAACGCGGCTGCGCCAGCTTGGCAAGCCGGTGTACCTCGTGCTCAACAAGGCCGAAGGCCTGGAAAGCGCGATTGTCGGCGCTGAGTTCCAGGCGATGGGGCTGGGGCAGCCCTATCCGGTGTCCGCCACCCACGGCGACGGTGTCGGGCGAATGATGGAGGTTGTGCTGTCTACCCTGCCCGTCGAGCTGGAGGAGGCGGTACAGCCCGGCATCAAGATCGCCGTCGCTGGACGACCCAATGTCGGAAAATCCACCCTCGTCAACCGCATACTCGGCGAGGAGCGCGTACTGGCCTTTGACTTGCCCGGCACCACGCGCGATAGCGTCTATATTCCCTTTGAACGCGGCGGGCAAGACTACACGCTGATCGACACCGCAGGCATACGCCGCCGCCACAAAGTGACCGAGGCGATAGAAAAATTCAGCGTAGTGAAAACCTTACAGGCGATTGAAGAGTCTCATGTGGTGATCCTGGTGCTGGACGCTACGGCGAGCATCACCGATCAGGACGCCAGTCTCGCCGGACTTGTTCTCGAGAGCGGCCGGGCGCTGGTGATTGCCGTGAATAAATGGGATGGTCTGGATGCCGAGCGCCGCACCTATCTCAAGCGCGAGTTGGAGCGCAAACTGCCGTTTCTCGACTTCGCCGGCGTTTACTTTATTTCCGCATTGCATGGCACGGGCGTCGACAAGCTGCTCGCCGCCGTGGACAACGCGCATCGCTGCGCCACCCAAAAACTATCCACCCCGCAACTGACGCGCCACCTGGCCGACATCATCGCCCAGCATCAGCCACCGTTGGTGCATGGCCGTCGCATCAAGCTACGTTATGCCCACCAGGGAGGACAAAATCCGCCCGTCATTGTGATTCATGGCAATCAGGTCGACTCCGTGCCCGACACTTACCGGCGCTACCTCTCCAACGCCTTTCGTCTCATCCTCAAGATTGAAGGCACGCCGGTACGCATAGAATTCAAAGGCAGCGAGAATCCTTATCGCGAAAAAAAGAACGTCCTCACCTCGCGCCAGCTCGACAAACGGCGGCGCCTGAAACGGCATATCAAGAAGTTTAAGTGATGGGTGCGCGCGTCATTGACAGGACGCGCCAAACTTACAGTTCCAGGCTTTTATCCCGCTCAATCAGCGCGTACGCCGAGTGATTGTGGATTGATTCGAAGTTCTCCGATTCCACGACATAGGCCGTGATGCGTGGATCGTCATTCAAGCGCGCGGCAACGTCGCGCACCATATCTTCGACGAATTTGGGATTTTCATAGGCGCGTTCGGTGACGTATTTTTCGTCCGGGCGCTTAAGGATGCCGTAGAGTTCGCAGGAGGCCTCTTTCTCTACGATGTCGATAACCTCCTCAATCCACACAAACCCCTCGGTGCGTACATTTACGGTGACGTGAGAGCGCTGGTTATGGGCGCCGTATTTGGAGATTTCCTTGGAGCAAGGGCACAAGCTGGTGACTGGCACAACAACTTTGATGGATGTGGTGGACTTTCCGCCAGTGATCTCGCCGATCAATGTGACGTTATAATCCATGAGGCTTCTCACGCCGGATACCGGCGCGGTTTTATTGACGAAATACGGGAATGTCATTTCGATATGCCCGGATTCGGCAGCGAGCAGCGTCGCCATTTCGGATAACATGTCCTTGAAGGACGCCACGCTGATTTCGCGTTCATGGTGATTAAGAATCTCCACGAAGCGTGACATATGCGTACCCTTGAAGTTGTGCGGTAGTCTCACGTACATGTTGAAAGTGGCGATGGTGTGCTGCTCACCGTCGCTGCGATCTTTGACGCGCACCGGATGCCGGATGTCCTTGACCCCGACCTTGTCGATAGCGATCCGCCGCGTATCCAGGCTGCCCTGGACATCGGCGATGCCAGCCGCCGGCTGGTTGATGTTTTGTTTCATGGTGCTCATGGTGGTTATTCCTCGGTGTAGCGCACGCATGCGCGCTCGGTTTCCCACAGGGTGACCGCGCTTACTTTCAAAACGCAGGAATTCAGCGTGTTAGACAATTCTTTGTAAAAATAGCTCGCGATGTTCTCGGCGGTCGGATTGATTTTGTCAAACGGCGGGATGTCGTTCAGGTAGTAGTGATCCAGGCGTCCCGCCAGTTCGCGCGCCGCATTCTTGATGACCTTGAAATCAAGACCCATGCCGACCTCATCCAGCGCGGTGGCGCACACCTCGACTTCGAGTTTCCAGTTATGGCCGTGCATACGGCTGCACGCACCGGGATAATCCCGCAAGGTGTGGGCAGCGGCGAAATCAGTCACGACTTTAAGGGTGTAGCGGGGGCTCATAAAATAAACTTGACTGATTTAGTAGGAATTTAACCGGATTGGGGCGGTTTGGCAAGCCCCCTCTCCGAAATGACGGGTAACGGTGCGAATAATTCCATTGGAATCAAGGCCGCACTCGGCCAGCAATTGCTCCCTGGCGCCCTGCTCGATAAAGCTGTCAGGCAAGCCGAGATTGACTATGGAGCATTGGACGCCGTGTGTCGCCAGGCATTCGTTGACGGCGCTGCCCGCCCCGCCCATCACGGCATTTTCTTCTATGGTGATAAGCAGTTCGTGCTCGCTGGCGAGCCGTAGCACCATGTCCTCGTCCAGTGGTTTCACGAAGCGCATGTTGGCGACAGTTGCATTAATCTGTCCGGCGGCATCAAGGGAGGCCGTGACCATGCTGCCGAAGGCAAGAATGGCGACCTTGTGCCCTTGGCGGCGCAGCTCCGCCTTGCCAATGGGTAGCGCGGACATCTTTTTCTGGATGGCAACACCCGGCCCCGACCCGCGCGGGTAACGCACCGCCGCAGGGCCGTTATGCTGAAAGCCGGTGTAGAGCATCTGGCGGCACTCGTTTTCGTCGGCGGGCGCCATAATGATCATGTTCGGTATGCAGCGCAGAAAGCTCAGATCGAAGCTGCCGGCATGGGTAGGCCCATCGGGGCCGACCAGGCCGCCCCGGTCGATGGCGAACAATACCGGCAGGTTTTGTATGGCGACATCGTGGATCAATTGGTCATAGGCGCGCTGCAAAAACGTCGAATAAATGGCCAGCACCGGCTTCATGCCGTCGCATGCCAGGCCAGCGGCGAGGGTGACGCTATGCTGCTCGGCAATGGCGACATCGAAATAGCGCGTCGGATAACGCTGGGAGAACTCCACCAGGCCTGACCCTTCGCGCATTGCCGGAGTGATGCCGACCAGACGCTCATCAAGCGCTGCCATGTCACACAGCCATTCACCGAACACCTGGGTGTAGGTCAGGCCGCCGCTGGTGGCGAGCATTTCACCCGTTTCCGGCTCGAAAGGCGGTACGCCATGGTAGGCGCATGGATTTTCTTCCGCAGGCGTGTATCCCTTGCCTTTTTTAGTGACAACGTGAAGGAACTGCGGCCCTTTCAGGGAGCGCAGGTTGGTGAGCGTCTTGACCAGGGTGGGGAGGTCATGGCCGTCGATGGGGCCTATGTAGTTGAAGCCCATTTCCTCGAACAGCGTGCCGGGCACAATCATGCCCTTCACATGTTCTTCCGCGCGGCGCGCCAGCTCCCACACGGGGGGCATCACGCCCAACACCTTTTTACTGCCCTCGCGCACCGTTGAATAAAGCTTGCCGGACAGTACCCGTGCTAGATAATGCGACAATCCCCCCACGTTAGGCGAGATCGACATATCGTTGTCGTTGAGGATTACCAGCAAGTCAGGGCTGATATCACCCGCGTGGTTCAGCGCCTCGAAGGCCATGCCTGCGGTCAGCGCGCCGTCGCCAATGATTGCCACCGCCTTGCGGTCGATGCCCTGCTGGCGCGCCGCCAGGGCCATGCCGAGCGCGGCACTGATCGACGTGCTGGAATGTCCTACACCGAAGGTGTCGTAAGGGCTTTCGCCACGCTTGGGAAAGCCCGCCAGACCGTCTTTCTTGCGAAGCGTAGCCATCTGCTCGCGGCGGCCGGTGAGGATCTTGTGAGGATAGGTCTGGTGGCCAACGTCCCAGACCAGTCGGTCTTCGGGGGTGTTGAAGACATAATGCAGTGCAATAGTCAGCTCCACCGTGCCCAGGCCTGCGGACAAATGCCCGCCGGTACGGCTCAGCGTCTGGATCAAAAAGCCGCGCAACTCTCCCGCCAGCGGGACGAGCTGTGACTCAGGGAGTCTGCGCAAGTCCTCCGGGGAGTTTATTGTCTTCAGCAGCGGGCAATGGTTTTGATCGGGCATCTTGCGGGCGGCCGGTTAGGTAAAAGTAAACTATGCATTATCTTAGGCTGCATGCGGGGTTGCAAGGAATATCGTGTTGTCCGGCGGGGATTAAGGTGCCGGTAGGGGGTGGCCTAATTGCCCGCCTTTGCCCTGCACGGCCATTTCCACTGTATCGAGCGCTCGGTTGGCATCCATGCCGCCCACTAAATAGATGGCATTTTTATGTATCGCCACAGCAGCGGCGCTTCTCGCAGCCTTCATCTGCGAAGTAAATAACCAGTCACCCACCTGGCCGTTCGCGTCAATCGGGGCGAATTCCACACTGTCCAGCCGGAATTGCCCATCATGTCCGCCCATCATATAAATATAGTCGTTCATCGCAAATGCGGTGGCGATGAAGCGCGGTGTTTGCAGTGAGGTTGGCTCGATGCGCCAGGTCTGGAGCGCCCCGTCACTGCCGATAGAGGCCATCTCCACGTCGCCATAGCTGACTTTCTGGGGGTCCCTGACATGTCCGCCCAGCAAATAGATCTTGTCGCCGAGAATGGCGGCGGAGTGGATGTAGCGGTCAATCACCGATTCTTCCTTCTCCAGTTGCCAACCGCTGAGTGTGCCGTCCGGATTGATTTCGGCACGTTCCACGGATTTGAGGAAGATACCGTTGTAACCGCCGATGGCATAGATTCGGTTCTTGTATGTGACAGTCTTCAGGCCGCGTCGTGGCGTGGTGAGATAATTTTCGAGTTGCCACGGCCCCAGGCTGCCATCGGGATTGATGCGCGCCTTTTCCACTGAGGCGATGGGCTGATTGTCGTCCCCGCGCGGGCCAGTCGCGCCGCCGAGCGCGTAGAGGTAGCCGTTCAATGTAACGGCGGCGAGATAGAAGCGCCCTTCTAGCAGGTTGGAGGTGGTTTGCCATTCGCCCAGCGTGCCGTCGGCATTGATGCGGGTAAATTCGACCTCTTTGACGTACTCGTCATTGTCATTGATGCCGCCCACCACATATAGATAATCACCCGCCACCGCCGCTGCCAGTGCGCGCCTCGGCAAATGAAAGTTGTTGACCGGCTTCCAGCCGCTGACCCAGCCCGGATCGTTCTGTGGCGTGGCACTGCTATTGAACAGCAGGAACATGAGTACGGCGATGAGCAGCGCACCGATGCTTGGCAGCAGCAGTGAAGTGTTCTTGCTTGAAGTGGGCGGCTTGTCCTGCATGCGGGTAGTGTATCCTAAAGGTTCAGAATGCTTCATCTGGTTGACAGGATGGTCGATCGGCAAAACCTTTTGACGCTGCGGTCAACCAAGGCCTATACTTTGCGCATGAACTTTACCCGCATCACCCAGATATTCCGCTTGAATAAGCTCACGCTGTGGCGACTGCTGCTGTCCGTCCGCTGTGGCCCGTGTGTTTCCGTCTGATTCCCTAAAATAACGAACAGCAAGCATGGCCGCGGATCTTCCCGCAGTCGTGTCTTCCGTTTTCGCTGCAAGATCCGCCGCCCAACATTAAGGATCTTGTGTGGCGCCCCCATCATTACACTCAATAAATAACAGGCGTGCCGTATTGGGCGCTGTTTACGCCCTTCTCGCCGCCGTTGGTTTTTCCGGCAAGGCGATATTGGTCAAGCTGGCCTACGGTTATTCCGTCGATGCCGTCACCTTGCTGGCATTGCGCATGTTGTTTTCCCTGCCGTTTTTTATCGCAATCGCCGTGTGGTCGGCGCGCAATGCCGGTGCCGTTAACCTTACGGCCCGGGACTGGCTGTCTGTCGTGTCGCTTGGGCTGTTGGGCTACTACCTGTCCAGCCTGCTCGATTTTTTGGGCCTTGCCTACATTCCGGCCAGCCTGGAACGCCTGATTCTGTTTCTTTATCCGACGATGGTTGTAATATTGTCGGCGCTGTTCCTGGCGCGGCGCATTACCGGCGGTGTAGTCGTTGCGCTGGCTCTCAGTTACGTCGGCATTGCGCTGGTGTTTGCAAGCGATGCCAGCCTGGGCCAGCGGAATGTCGTAATCGGGGCAAGTCTCGTTTTTGCCAGCACCTTGACCTATGCCATATATCTGGTCGGTAGTGGTCAAGTGATCGCCAAGCTTGGTCCGGCGCGCTTTACCGGCTATGCGTTGACGGTCTCCTGTGCTGCCGTCGTCCTGCACTTTGGAATGGTGAACGCGCCAGCGGCGCTGATTCAACCACTGCCGGTATATGGAATGGCGCTTGCCATGGCGCTATTTTCAACGGTATTGCCCGCGCTGCTGCTCGCCGAAGGTATGCGCAGGATTGGCGCGGACAAGACATCCATAATCGGCTCAATAGGCCCCGTCGCCACCATTTTTCTGGCTTATCTGTTTTTGGGTGAGTCTTTGTCGGTCATTCAGATGGCAGGAGCGGCGCTGGTACTGGCAGGAGTGCTGTTTATTAGTCTGCGCAAGAATAGCTAGAGAATGGCGCAGGCGAGAGATTTTAGAGGGAAGCCCCCGGCTTTTAGGCCGTCCCGCTCAGGATTTTGCGTATAAGCATGGTTTTGTCATGGAATCTTGCTTGACATATGGGCGTCGACTCCCTAAAATCTCCGCTTCTTTGATGGGCCGTTGCAGAACCTCCGGGCTGTCGTTGTAAATTCTTGGGCATTCCGCGTTAGTTGTCGCCGTTTTTAAGTGGCGCGTAGGGATGTTCGTTTGTGTCTGTTTTGTGCGGGAGTTAGTAAGCTAATGGCAACAGTTAATCAGTTGGTGCGCAAACCTCGGGTGCAGCAAAAGGTCAAAAGCAATGTGCCTGCGCTGGGTGAAAGCCCGCAAAAGCGCGGTGTATGCACGCGTGTTTACACAACCACGCCTAAGAAGCCGAATTCCGCGATGCGCAAAGTGGCGCGTGTCCGTCTCACCAATGGCATGGAGGTGAGCAGCTACATCGGCGGGGAAGGTCACAACCTGCAAGAGCACTCCGTGGTTCTGATCCGTGGCGGTCGCGTGAAGGATCTGCCAGGTGTTCGCTACCATACGGTGCGCGGCAGTCTTGACACCTCCGGTGTAAGTGCCCGCCGTCAGGGCCGTTCCAAATATGGGGCGAAGCGTCCCAAGTCGTAATCTTTGCGGGCTGGAAGATTAATTTTCGTAAACACCAGAATCGAATGCAGGTGAAGCGATGTCGAGAAGAAAAGTAGCTGTCAAGCGGGTTGTAATCGCTGATCCAAAGTACGGAAGCGAAACGCTGGCCAAGTTTATTAACGTGATCATGGAAAGCGGCAAGAAGTCTGTCGCCGAGAAGATTGTTTATGGCGCGCTTGATCAGTTGGCCAAAAAAGGCCGTGGCGATGCGCTGGACGTATTCAGTCAGGCACTCGATAATGTCCGCCCGCTGGTCGAAGTGAAGTCCCGCCGTGTAGGCGGTGCCACCTACCAGGTTCCGGTTGAGGTGCGCCCCTTGCGTCGCAATGCTTTGGCGATGCGCTGGCTGGTGGATTCTGCGCGGAAGCGCGGCGAAAAATCCATGGGCTTGCGTTTGGCTGCTGAAATCATGGATGCCTACGAGAGTCGCGGCACCGCAGTGAAGAAGCGCGAAGATACGCACCGCATGGCGGAAGCTAATAAGGCATTCGCGCATTACCGTTGGTAAGCATGAAAGGTTTCATTTGTTTGATGGCTGTATAATTGAAGGATTGTTGAGTCGTGGCCCGTACAACCCCTATTGAGTGTTACCGTAATATTGGCATCATGGCCCACATTGATGCCGGTAAAACGACGACCACCGAGCGTGTTCTGTATTACACCGGTGTCTCTCACAAGATTGGTGAGGTGCATGACGGTGCCGCCACCATGGACTGGATGGAGCAGGAGCAGGAGCGTGGCATTACCATCACCTCCGCCGCCACCACCTGTTACTGGAAGGGTATGGCTGGTCAGTTCCCGCCGCATCGTATCAACATCATTGATACCCCCGGTCACGTGGACTTCACTATCGAAGTGGAGCGTTCGCTGCGCGTGCTGGACGGCGCCTGCGCCCTTTTCTGCGCCGTGGGCGGGGTGGAGCCGCAGTCTGAAACCGTATGGCGTCAAGCCAACAAATATCGTGTGCCGCGTGTTGCTTTTGTCAACAAGATGGACCGTGCCGGCGCCAACTTTTTGCGTGTTGTCGAGCAGATCAAGAAGCGCCTAGGCGCAAATCCCGTAGTCATGCAACTTCCCATCGGAGCAGAAGAGCGCTTTGAAGGCGTGGTTGATCTCGTCAAGATGAAGGCCATCCATTGGGATGAGGCCAACATGGGCATGAGCTTCAAGGAAGGTGAGATTCCCTCCGAGATGCTGGCATCCTGTGAGGAGTGGCGCGAGAAGCTTATTGAGGCCGCCGCCGAAGCTGATGAAACATTGATGGAAAAGTATCTTGAGGGTGGCGATCTTTCTATTGAAGAGATCAAGAAGGGCGTGCGCGCCAGAACCCTGAGGAATGAAGTTGTCCCCGTATTGTGCGGTTCCGCCTTCAAAAACAAGGGTGTCCAGGCGATGTTGGATGCCGTGATCGAATACTTGCCTGCACCTACTGACGTAGAAGCAGTCAAGGGGCTGCGTGATGATGCTGCCGGTTCCGAGACGGAGCGCCATCCGTCCGATTCCGAACCGTTCTCTGCGCTGGCGTTCAAGATCGCTACCGATCCCTTCGTGGGAACGCTGACCTTTTTCCGCGTATATTCGGGTGTGTTGAGTTCCGGTGATACGGTGTACAACCCTATCAAGGACAGAAAAGAGCGTATTGGCCGTCTGCTGCAAATGCACGCCAATCACCGCGATGAGATCAAGGAAGTGCATGCTGGCGATATCGCAGCCGCCGTCGGTCTGAAGGATGTTACCACCGGCGATACCCTGTCCGACCTGAAAAATGTTATCATTCTGGAGCGGATGATATTCCCTGAGCCGGTGATTTCCCAGGCGCTGGAGCCAAAAACCAAGGCCGATCAGGAAAAGATGGGCATTGCGCTTTCCAAGCTTGCCGGCGAAGATCCCTCCTTCCGTGTTCATACCGATGAAGAGACTGGTCAGACTATCATTTCCGGGATGGGTGAGCTCCATCTGGAAATCATCGTGGACCGCATGAAACGCGAGTTCAAGGTTGAGGCCAATGTTGGCGCGCCGCAGGTTGCGTACCGTGAAACGATCCGCAAGAGCGTTGAGCAGGAAGGCAAGTTCGTGCGTCAGTCCGGTGGGCGCGGTCAGTACGGACACGTCTGGTTGCGCATTGAGCCGCGTGAGCCGGGTGCGGGCTATGAGTTCGTCAATGCGATCGTTGGTGGTACGGTACCGCGCGAATATATCGCCCCTGTCGATAAGGGTATTCAGGAACAGATGAAGAACGGCGTCATCGGCGGGTATCCCGTTGTCGATGTCAAGGTTACCCTGTTCGATGGTTCTTATCACGACGTGGATTCCAATGAAATGGCGTTTAAGATCGCTGGTTCAATGGGTTTCAAAGAGGGTGCCCGCAAGGCGAGTCCCGTGTTGCTCGAGCCGATCATGAAAGTTGAAGTGGTCACCCCTGAAGATTATATGGGTGATGTCATGGGCGATTTGAATCGCCGCCGGGGTATCGTTCTGGGCATGGATGATTCGCCATCCGGTAAGCTCGTGCATGCCGAAGTCCCATTGTCAGAGATGTTTGGTTACGCTACCGATTTGCGCTCCGCTACGCAGGGTCGGGCGACCTATGCGATGGAGTTTGCCAAGTATAATGAAGTCCCGGCGAGTATCGCTGAAGCCGTGATTAAGAAAGCATCGGCCTAAGAAATTGTAATTAATTTGAGAGGTAATGAACCGTGTCCAAGGGAAAGTTTGAGCGTACCAAGCCGCATGTTAACGTAGGCACGATTGGTCACGTAGATCATGGCAAGACCACGTTGACGGCAGCGTTGACGAAAGTGATGGCGGAGCGTCATGGCGGTGAATTCAAAGCCTATGACCAGATTGACTCGGCGCCCGAAGAGCGCGCACGCGGCATCACCATAGCCACCGCGCACGTCGAGTACGAATCCGACGCTCGTCACTATGCGCACGTAGACTGCCCCGGCCATGCCGACTATGTAAAGAACATGATCACCGGCGCAGCCCAGATGGACGGCGCAATCCTCGTCGTCTCCGCTGCTGACGGCCCCATGCCGCAGACCCGCGAGCACATCCTGCTGGCCCGCCAGGTCGGCGTGCCCTACATCGTCGTATTCCTGAACAAGGCCGACATGGTGGACGATCCCGAGCTCCTGGAGCTGGTGGAAATGGAAGTGCGCGAGCTGCTGGATAAATACAAATTCCCCGGCGACGACACCCCGATCATCACTGGTTCCGCCCTCAAGGCGCTCGAAGGCGACCAGAGCGATATCGGCGTACCTGCGGTGATCAAGCTGCTCGAAGCGATGGATTCGTACATTCCCTTGCCCGAACGCCCGATTGACAAGCCTTTCCTGTTGCCGATCGAAGACGTGTTCTCGATCTCTGGCCGTGGCACCGTCGTGACGGGCCGTGTTGAAAAGGGCATTGTCAAAGTTGGCGAAGAAGTGGAAATCGTCGGCTTGAAGCCCACCGTCAAGACCACCTGCACCGGCGTGGAAATGTTCCGCAAGCTGCTGGACGAAGGCCGTGCCGGTGACAACGTCGGCGTCCTGTTGCGCGGCACCAAGCGCGAAGACGTCGAGCGCGGACAGGTACTGTGCAAGCCGGGTTCAATCAAGCCGCACACCAAGTTCGAAGCCGAAGTGTACGTCTTGTCCAAGGACGAAGGTGGACGTCACACCCCGTTCTTCAATGGCTACCGTCCGCAGTTTTACTTCCGCACCACCGACGTTACCGGTTCGGTGGATCTGCCGGAGGGGATCGAGATGGTGATGCCGGGTGACAACGTGCGTGTCACGGTGAGCCTGATTGCCCCGATTGCTATGGACGAAGGATTGCGTTTTGCGATTCGTGAGGGTGGCCGTACTGTCGGCGCCGGTGTTGTAACTAAGGTGATCGAGTAAATCAATGGCTAATCAGAGAATACGCATCCGTTTGAAGGCTTTTGACCATCGGCTGATTGATCAGTCGGCGCGCGAAATAGCCGAGACTGCTAAGCGCACGGGCGCTCAGGTAAAAGGTCCGATTCCGCTGCCGACCAAGATAGAGCGTTTTACCATCCTTATCTCTCCTCATGTCGATAAGGATGCCCGTGACCAATACGAGATTCGTACTCACAAACGTTTGATGGACATCGTGGATCCAACGGATAAGACGGTCGATGCTCTGATGAAGCTGGACTTGGCCGCTGGCGTGGATGTACAGA
This sequence comes from Gammaproteobacteria bacterium, assembly GCA_040183005.1. Classification (NCBI taxonomy): domain Bacteria; kingdom Pseudomonadati; phylum Pseudomonadota; class Gammaproteobacteria; species Gammaproteobacteria bacterium. The sequence goes on along the minus strand of JAMPIW010000007.1, from coordinate 1,751,584 downwards.
TCAAGTTGACATAAAAAGCGCTTCTCTAGCCAACCTTCCGCGTGAAGAGTTGGCGAGAGCCTGCTATTTTAAGAATAGGGTTTTAAAGATGGCAATCGGATTAATCGGTCGTAAGTGCGGAATGACCCGGGTGTTCACCGAAGATGGTGTATCCGTGCCTGTCACCGTGATAGAAGTTGAATCCAATCGCGTGACCCAGGTGAAAACCTTGGAGACCGATGGTTACCGTAGTCTGCAGGTAGCAGTGGGCACGCGCCGCGCGTCCCGTGTCACCAAGCCTATGGCGGGTCACTATGCCAAGGCCGGTGTCGGCGCCGGACGCAGTCTCTGGGAGTTCCGTCTTGATGGAAATGAAGGTGAAGGCATTGATGTCGGTGCTGAGCTGAAAGTTGATGTATTCCAGCCGGGACAAAAAATTGATGTGGTCGGCACCAGCATAGGTAAAGGTTTTACTGGTACAATCCGCCGTTATAACTTCACCATGGGTGATGCTACTCACGGTAACTCGCTCTCCCATCGGTCCCCTGGCTCTATTGGGCAGCGTCAGACACCTGGCCGCGTGTTCAAGGGCAAGAAGATGGCCGGGCATATGGGTAATGAGCGTTGCTGCGTTCAGAACCTTGAAGTAGTGCGTGTTGATAGCGAACGTGGTTTGTTGTTAGTGAAAGGTGCTGTGCCAGGTGCCAAGGGTGGCGATGTTATCGTTCGTCCTGCCGTTAAAGCGCGTGCGTGAAGGAAAGGTTATGGAATTACAACTGCAAAGTCTTAAAGCCGGTGTCCCTGCGGGGGTGATAGAGGTATCTGATACCACTTTCAATCGCCCGTATAGCGAAGCGCTGGTGCATCAGGTGGTAACTGCATACCTTGCAGGCGCCCGTGCTGGTACCCATGCACAGAAAACCCGCGCACAGGTCAGCGGCGGCGGAGCCAAGCCGTGGCGCCAGAAAGGTACGGGCCGCGCCCGCGCCGGTACCACACGAAGCCCGCTTTGGCGTAAAGGTGGTAAGGTTTTTGCCGCTGTGCCTGCTGATTATTCGCAAAAGGTTAACAAAAAGATGTATCGCGGCGCGATACAGGCCATTTTGTCTGAACTAATCAGGCAAAACCGGCTCATTGTAGTCGAAAATTTCTCCGTCTCCGCCCCTAAAACCAGCGAATTACTGCTCAAGTTGAAGGGGATGGATTTGAGCGACGTGCTCATTGTTACGGAAAACGCCGACGAGAATCTTTATTTGGCAGCACGTAATGTCTATCGTGTTGATGTGGTTGATGCCAAGAGTGTTGATCCAGTAAGTCTGGTCGGTTTTGGAAGTATTTTAATGACGGTTGGTGCTGTTAGGCAATTTGAGGAGGCGCTGGGATGAATCAGGAGCGTTTAATAGGCTTACTTTTGGCGCCCCATGTCTCGGAAAAAAGCACGCGCACGGCGGAAAGCAACAGGCAGTTCGTGTTCAAGGTTGCGAGCGATGCTACCAAGCCTGAAATTAAGGGTGCTGTTGAGTTAATGTTCAGCGTGCAGGTTTCCGCAGTTCGCGTGTGTAACGTGAAAGGTAAAGTGAAGCGCGCTGGCCGCATGCAAGGTCGTCGTTCCAACTGGAAGAAGGCGTATGTCACGTTAAAACCCGGTCATGATATTAGTTTCATGGGGCCGCAGTAAACGGGCGATCAGCGTATAAAGGATCTTAGTAATGGCATTAATTAAAGAAAAGCCTACCTCTGCGGGGCGCCGCTTTGTTGTAAAGATGGTGAACCCGGATTTGTACAAGGGTGACCCCTACGCCCCGTTATTGGAGAAACAATCCAAAAGCGCCGGGCGTAATAACCAGGGGCGTATTACTGTGCGCCACCAGGGCGGCGGTCATAAGCAGCATTACCGCATCATTGATTTTAAGCGCAATAAAGATGGCATACCGGCGAAGGTAGAGCGTATTGAATACGATCCCAACCGTAGCGCCAATATCGCCTTGATGCTGTATGCGGACGGTGAGCGCCGTTACATTATCGCCCCAAAAGGTGTCAAGGCAGGAGAGACGCTGGTTTCCGGTGCCGATGCACCCATTAAGATCGGTAACTGTCTGCCTCTGCGCAGCATTCCGGTGGGTAGCACGGTGCATTGTATCGAGCTGAAGCCTGGCAAGGGCGCGCAAGTTGCGCGTAGCGCGGGGACGGGGGTTCAGTTGGTTGCGCGTGAAAGTGGTTATGCAACTTTACGTTTGCGCTCGGGTGAGATACGCAAGATTCATGTGGATTGCAAAGCTACCATTGGCGAAGTGAGCAATGGTGAGCATAATCTGCGCTCTCTGGGCAAGGCGGGTGCTTCGCGGTGGCGCGGGGTTCGTCCCACAGTGCGCGGCGTAGCTATGAATCCAGTGGATCATCCGCATGGTGGTGGAGAAGGTAGAACTTCGGGTGGTCGTCATCCTGTTTCGCCTTGGGGTACCCCGACTAAGGGTTATAAGACGCGCAGTAATAAGCGTACCGTCGGCATGATTGTACGCCGTCGTAAGTGAAGTTAAGAGGATTGAAGCGTGCCACGTTCAATTAAAAAGGGTCCATTCATTGACTCCCACCTTATTCATAAGGTGGAGGCAGCTATTGCCACCAACAGCAAACGGCCGATCAAAACATGGTCGAGACGTTCGATGGTGATTCCTAATATGGTGGGTATGACTATCGCTGTGCATAATGGCAAGCAACATATTCCAGTGCTCGTGTCCGAGAACATGGTTGGGCATAAGCTGGGTGAGTTTGCGGCGACGCGTACATTTAAAGGTCATTCCGGTGACCGGAAGACGAAGTGACGGGGTTAGGAATGGAAACTGTTGCAAAGTTGAAATATGCGCGCCTTTCGGCCCAAAAGGGCCGGCTGGTTGCCGATCAGATCCGTGGTCTGCCAGTTGATCGCGCCTTGCAGTTGCTGACATTTAGTCCAAAAAAAGCAGCCGTAATACTTAAAAAGGTGCTAGAATCGGCGATTGCCAATGCAGAGCACAACGACGGTGCCGATGTTGACGAACTTAAGGTGTGTAAGATTTGCGTGGATGAAGGTCCGACACAAAAGCGCATGCACGCACGTGCCAAGGGTCGCGGCAATCGTATTCTTAAGCGTACCAGTCACATTACAGTGACTGTGGCAGCAAAATAGAGAGAGCTAGTCATGGGCCAGAAAGTACATCCCACAGGGATTCGTCTTGGCATAGTTAAGGATTGGACGTCTAAGTGGTACGCTGACTCCAAGCACTATCCCGAGTATCTCAACACGGATTTGCGCGTGCGCGCATTTTTAAAAAAGAAACTTGCTCAAGCTTCCGTGAGCAGAATACAGATTGAGCGTCCCGCGCGTAATGCGCGTATTACGATTCATACGGCGCGCCCTGGCATTGTTATTGGCAAAAAGGGTGAGGATATTGAGTCCTTGCGCAAGGAAGTTGCCACGATGATGAAAGTTCATGTGAACATGGTTCACATCAACATCGAGGAAATTCGTAAGCCTGAGCTAGACGCCACTTTGGTCGCAGAAAGTGTCGCTCAGCAGCTGGAACGCCGTATCATGTTCCGTCGCGCCATGAAACGAGCAGTTACCAATACCATGCGCTTGGGTGGCTTGGGTATCAAGATCAAGGTTGCCGGCCGTTTGGGTGGCGCTGAAATAGCGCGTACCGAATGGTATCGTGAGGGACGAGTACCACTCCACACTTTGCGCGCAGACATTGACTACGGTGTTGCTGAAGCGCATACCCCATCGGGTGTGATTGGTATTAAGGTTTGGATTTTCAAGGGTGAAGTTTTCGGCAAGGGAGAAAAGACCGATGCCGTAGCCCCTGAAAAGGCCGCCGCCAACTAATGAGGATGTACGGTTATGCTTCAGCCTAAAAAAACCAAATATCGCAAGCAGCACAAAGGCCGCAACCGCGGCTTGGCGACGACGGGCAATAAAGTCAGCTTTGGTGAGTTTGGACTCAAAGCTGTTGGTCGTGGGCAAATAACTGCGCGTCAGATTGAAGCTGCGCGTCGTGCCATGACCCGTTATGTGAAACGTGGCGGTAAAGTTTGGATACGCATTTTTCCGGACAAGCCCATTACCAAAAAGCCTCTTGAGGTGCGTATGGGCAGTGGTAAGGGTAATGTTGAATATTGGGTCGCCCAAATTCAGCCGGGCCGGATGTTGTATGAAATGGAAGGAGTCACGGAGGAGGTGGCACGCGAGGCATTTAAACTGGCCGCTGCCAAGCTGCCCGTGCAGACAACCTTTACAGTTCGGACGGTGATGTGATGGAAGCAAAAGATCTAAGAAGCAAAAGCAGTGCTGAGCTGAAGCAAGAGCTTTTAAATGTTATGCGTGAGCAATTCAACTTGCGTATGCAAAGAGGTTCGGGGCAGTTATCCAAGCCCCACCAGTTGAATGCAGCGCGTAAGAATGTTGCACGTATTAAAACCATACTGAATGAGAAAGCAGGTAAGGTGTCATGAGCGAAGAAGTGAAAATATCTCATGCGATGAGCGGACGTGTTGTCAGCAATAAGATGAACAAGTCCATCACGGTATTGATAGAGCGGAATGTACGGCATCCTTTGTACCAAAAGTACATTAAGCGTTCTACAAAGCTGCACGCTCATGATGAAAATAATGAATGTAATGAAGGTGATTTGGTTGTGATACAGCAGTGCCGTCCGCTGTCTAAAACCAAGTCTTGGCGCTTAGTCAAAGTTATTGAACGAGCGGGTTAATTCAGGCTCGAATGGTAGATTGGGGATAATCAATGATCCAAATGCAGACAGCGCTTGAGGCGGCGGACAATAGTGGCGCGCGCGAGTTGATGTGTATCAAAGTACTCGGTGGCTCGCATCGCCGCTATGCCAATATCGGTGACGTTATCAAAGTAAGCGTCAAAGATGCTATGCCGCGCAGCAAGGTTAAGAAGGGTGAAGTATACAACGCTGTGGTTGTTCGGACTCGGAAAGGAGTACGTCGTCCTGATGGTTCATTGATCCGTTTTGACGGCAATGCGGCGGTGTTGCTGAATAATCAGCTCCAGCCTATCGGTACCCGAATATTCGGGCCAGTGACACGTGAGTTGCGTACAGAGAAATTCATGAAAATTGTTTCTTTAGCTCCTGAAGTGTTGTGATTCGGTAAAACGGTAGGAATACTGAAAGATGCGAAAAATTCGTAAAGGTGATGACGTAGTAGTCCTCACCGGTAAAGACAAGGGAAAGCGTGGCGGTGTGTTGCGCGTTTTGATTAATGACCGCGTTGTCGTGGAAAACGTCAACATGGTAAAGCGGCATGTCAAGCCTAATCCTGCGCGTGGGCTGTCTGGAGGCATTTCTGAAAAAGAAATGTCCATTCATGTCTCTAATGTTGCACTGTTCAATCCTGTAACAAAAAAGGCTGACAGGATTGGTTTTAGAGTGCTGGAAGATGGGCGTAAAGTGCGTTACTTTAAGTCCAACAATGAAATAGTTGACGTCTAAGTTCGGAAAAATAGAATGGCAAGACTCCAAGAATACTATCGTGACACTGTAGTTAAGCAGCTTATGCAGCAGTATAACTATAAGAGTGTCATGGAGGTGCCTCAGATTACCAAAATCACCCTGAATATGGGGGTAGGTGAGGCTGTCGGCGATAAAAAAGTCATTGAAAATGCAGTCGCTGACATGATGAAAATTGCCGGACAAAAGCCCGTGATTACGCTTGCGCGTAAGTCGGTTGCTGGCTTTAAAGTCCGTGAAGGCTGGCCTGTTGGCTGTAAGGTTACTCTGCGCCGCCATCGCATGTATGAGTTTCTTGATCGGTTAATCAATATCGCCATGCCGCGTATTCGTGATTTTCGCGGAATTAGCCCAAAGTCTTTCGATGGGCGCGGAAACTACAGCATGGGTGTGCGCGAGCAGATTATTTTTCCTGAGATCGAATACGATAAGATAGATGCCTTGCGCGGGTTGGATGTGATAATTACGACTACAGCCAAGAACGATGACGAAGGCCGCGCCTTGTTGGCCGCCTTTAGTTTCCCTTTCAGGAAGTAAGGAAGATTTATGGCGAAATTGTGCATGATTAATCGCGAAGTTAAGCGCGCGCGTACTGTTCAAAAATATGCAGCACACCGGCTTCAGCTGAAAGCGATGATTGTTGATTTGAACCTTACTCCTGTGGAACGTGATGAGGCTCAGCGTAAGTTTCACGCCTTGCCGCGCGATGCCAGTCCTTGTCGTATCCGTAACCGCTGTCAAATTAGCGGCCGCCCTCGCGGTTTTTACCGTAAGTTTGGTTTGGCGCGGAATAAGTTACGCGAGGCTGCGATGCGTGGGGATGTTCCTGGGTTGGTTAAGGCCAGTTGGTAAATGCCCCGATTTCGCGAATGCGGAATTTTAATTGTAATGTGGAATTGAATTATGAGTATGACTGATCCTATAGCAGATATGCTGACCCGTATTCGTAACGCATTGGGAGCCTCCAAAGCGGTTGTAAGCATGCCCATGTCGAAACAGAAGCAGGCTATTGCCCAGGTGCTAAAAGATGAAGGTTACATCAATGCCTTTTCTGTTCAGGATCAGGATGGCAAACCGCTGCTTGTGATTGATCTGAAATATTATGAAGGCAGGCCGGTGATCGAGCAGATACGGCGTATTAGCCGACCCGGCTTGCGCGCTTATCGTGGCAAGGATGAACTTCCCAAGGTTATGGGTGGTTTAGGTATTAGCATCGTATCGACTTCGAAGGGCGTGATGACGGATCGCGCAGCGCGTGCTGCAGGGCATGGCGGTGAAGTCCTTTGTGTTATCTCATAAGGTGGGTGTGCAGTAATGTCGAGAGTTGCAAAAAAACCCGTTACTATTCCTGGTGGTGTTGATGTGACCCTTAGCGGTCAATCTGTCACTGTAAAAGGCAGCAAAGGCTCGTTGTCGTTTGATGTGCCTGATGTTGTTGAAATTCGTCAAGAGGGTAATGTTCTCACTTTCGCCCCGCGCGACACGAATACATTCTCCAATGCCATGGCGGGTACTGCTCGTGCGCTTATCAATAATATGGTAATTGGTGTCAGTACCGGTTTTCAGAAGAAGCTGGAGCTGGTAGGAGTAGGTTATCGTGCGCAGGTACAGGGTTCGGCGCTTAATTTGACGTTGGGATATTCGCACCCGATCAGCTTTTCTGCGCCCGCTGGGATTACGATTGAAACCCCAAGTCAGACTGAGGTCCTGGTTAAAGGTATCGACAAGAATCTGGTTGGTTTGATAGCAGCCAAAATTCGTGCCTACCGTCCACCGGAACCTTACAAGGGTAAAGGTGTTAAGTACTCGGACGAAGTGATTGTTCGTAAAGAAGCCAAGAAGAAGTAAAGGTGAGTTTCGTGGATAAAAAGCTGTCACGTCTGCGCCGTGCTCAACGAGCCCGCGCTAAAATAAGAGAGTTGGGTGTTTACCGGTTGTGCATTCATCGTACGCCTAGGCACATATATGCGCAGGTGATTGCACCCAGTGGGTCCGAGGTCGTAGCTTGCGCCTCTACTTTGGATGAGCAAGTGCGAAATGCAGTTAAAGGTACAGGCAACGTTGAGGCCGCGAGCATTGTGGGTAAGACCGTGGCAGAGCGAGCGTTGGCTGCTGGCGTTACGAAGATCGCTTTTGATCGCTCCGGGTTTAGGTATCATGGGCGCGTCAAAGCGTTGGCTGATGCCGCTCGTGAGCAAGGTCTCGAATTTTAAGGAATCAGGTCATGGCGAATTATGATGTGCCTCAGAATGGTGATGGGTTTCAGGAAAAACTGATCGCTGTTAGGCGTGTAGCCAAAGTAGTAAAAGGCGGTCGTCAGTTTGGTTTTTCGGCATTGACGGTTGTCGGTGATGGCCAGGGCAAGGTTGGATTCGGCCGAGGTAAGGCACGTGAAGTGCCCGCCGCTATCCAGAAAGCAATGGAGGATGCACGTAGAAATATGTGCACCATACGTCTGAATGGGAATACCTTGCAATATCCTGTAACCGTTCGCTTTGGCGCGTCAAAGGTGCATATGCAACCGGCGTCGGAAGGTACCGGAATTATTGCCGGCGGGGCTATGCGCGCAGTATTTGAAGTGCTTGGCGTGCAGAATGTTCTGGCCAAGTGTATTGGGTCGAGTAATCCAATAAATGTTGTCCGCGCTACGATACGTGGCCTCACCGGGATGGCTGATGCCGAGTCTGTTGCTGCGAAGCGCGGCAAGACGGTAGATGAGGTGACGGGATAAAGCTCATGTCGACAGTAACTAAAAAGTTGAAAGTAACGCTGGTGCGTAGCAGCAATGGGAAATTACCTAACCATAAAGCTTGCCTGTTGGGTTTGGGGCTTCGACGTATACAGCACAGTGTGGAGCTCGAAGATACGGCGTGTGTACGAGGTATGATTAACAAAGTCTCTTACATGGTTAAGACTGAGGAGATCGGATAATGCGGCTGAATACTATTAAGCCCGCTGTCGGCGAGAAAAAAGATGCAAAGCGTGTTGGGCGCGGCATTGGTTCAGGGTTGGGAAAGACCTGCGGTCGTGGCCACAAAGGTCAATCTGCTCGTGCCGGTGGATATCATAAAGTTGGGTTTGAGGGTGGTCAGATGCCACTTCAGCGCCGCCTGCCGAAATTCGGTTTTGCCTCTTTGAATGCCGATAAGGCAGCTGAAGTTACTTTGTCAGAGTTGGTTAAAATTGGCGGCAATGTTGATCTTGAAGCGCTGAAGCGTGCAAACGTTGTGCATCAATCGGCGGATCGCGCCAAGGTAATACTCTCGGGAACGATTGAGATAGCTGTTACCTTGCGTGGCGTTGCCGCGACAAAAGGTGCGCGTGCGGCGATCGAGGCGGCTGGCGGTAAGGTCGAGGATTAAGTGGCAGTTCCTCGTATGACATCGCCCGCCAGCATGGGTGGCGCAGGTAAGTTTGCTGAATTAAAGCAGCGCCTGCTTTTTCTTGTTGGTGCGTTAATAGTGTTCCGAGTCGGTGCATATATTCCTGTGCCGGGGATAGACCCGCATGCTCTCGCCACGCTGTTTGAACAACAGCGGGGAACTATTATTGACATGTTTAACATGTTCTCTGGCGGTGCACTTTCGCGGTTCACTGTGTTCGCGCTGGGCATTATGCCTTATATCTCTGCGTCCATTATTTTACAGCTGCTGGCGGTTGTATGGCCTACCCTTGAGCAGCTGAAAAAAGAGGGGGAGGCCGGGCGCCGCAAGATTACTCAATACACCCGCTATCTCACGGCTGTTTTGGCTGCTGGTCAGGCGGGTGGGGTTGCAATCGCGTTGCAGAAGCAACAGGTCGGTGGTATCAGTGTTGTTATTGAGCCGGGATACGGCTTTATTTTCATTGCGGTTTTGACGCTTGTTGCAGGCACACTCTTTCTCATGTGGTTGGGCGAGCAAATCACGGAGCGTGGTATTGGCAATGGTATTTCCATGATAATCTTTGCCGGTATTGCAGCTGGCTTGCCTGCCGCAATTGGTGGCACGCTGGAGTTGGCCCGCACGGGCGAAATGCACGCTCTGACAGTGTTAGTTCTTTTTGTTATGGCAATAGTCGTTACCGCAGCTGTCATTTTTATAGAGCGCGGTCAGCGTCGGATAACGGTAAATTACGCTAAACGTCAACAGGGCCGTAAAGTTTACGCGGCCCAGACGAGTCATTTGCCAATGAAGGTTAATATGGCCGGTGTTATACCGCCAATTTTTGCTTCTAGCATCATCCTTTTCCCGGGCACAATAGCGGGTATGGTTGGCCAAGGAGAAGGAATGGATTGGTTACGTGACTTGTCGACTGTATTATCGCCGGGGCAGCCTATTTACGTTATCTTGTATGCGGCCGCGATTATTTTCTTTTGTTTTTTTTACACTGCGTTGGTTTTTAATCCCAAAGATACGGCTGATAATTTAAAAAAATCGGGAGCTTTTATTCCTGGTGTCCGCCCTGGGGAGCAGACTGCGCGCTATATTGATACGGTGATGACTCGCTTAGCGGTTGCTGGGGCGCTGTATCTAACAGTGATTTGCTTGTTACCTGAGTTTCTGATTGTTTCGTGGAATGTCCCCTTCTACTTTGGAGGCACCTCACTTTTGATTATTGTGGTCGTGGTTATGGATTTCATGACCCAGTTGCAAGCCCATTTAATGTCTCATCAATATGAGGGCTTGCTGAAGAAAGCAAATCTAAAGGGGTATGGTGGGTCGGGTCTATTACGCTGAGAAAGTTTTTAAGACTTCACTTTACCTGACATTTTTCGTCAGATAATTACAGGTGTTTTTTTTGAGGCTTTTCGGGTACTTGGTATGCGTAAAGAGTGGTTATTTATCGATACGCATCCAGTAACTTTAGTGTGTTTTGTGGAGAATGGTCATGAAGGTTCGTGCTTCCGTAAAAAAGTTGTGCCGTAACTGTAAGGTAGTACGTCGCAAAGGTGTCGTGCGTATTATTTGCGCCGATACACGGCACAAACAGCGACAAGGCTGAGTATAGTAAGTTTTTTGAGATCTGCGAGGGAAGTCAATCCTTGATTTTCTGTTCGTAGATAAGTATAATAATCCGTTTTACCGGGTAGTATTAGCAGGAGGACGAATGGCCCGTATTGCCGGTGTAAATATACCTGTGCAGAAGCACGCTGTCATTGCGCTCACAGCTATTTATGGTGTTGGCCCGACTCGGGCGCGCTATATTTGTGACGCGGCGGGAGTGAAGCCTAACGCTAAAGTCAAGGAGCTTTCCGAGGCCGAGATCGAAGCGTTGCGTTCAGAGGTTTCCAAGTTAAAAGTTGAAGGCGACCTTCGTCGCGAAGTCTCCATGAGCATTAAGCGCTTGATGGATCTCGGTAGCTATCGCGGGCTGCGTCATCGCCGTGGACTGCCTGCCCGTGGTCAGCGTACTCGTACCAATGCGAGGACTCGAAAGGGTCCGCGCAAAGCGATACGCAAATAATTCAACAGAGCTAGGAACCGGATATGGCAAAAGTCAGCACGCGTACGCGCAAGCGTGTAAAAAAGAATGTGGTCGACGGCGTAGCGCATGTCTACGCTTCTTTTAATAACACAATTATAACTATTACCGACCGCCAGGGAAACGCCTTGTCTTGGGCGACCTCAGGTAGCTCGGGATTCCGTGGTTCTCGTAAGAGTACACCTTTTGCGGCTCAGGTTGCTGCAGAGAAAGCGGGATCTATTGTTCAAGAGTTTGGAATGAAGAACTTAGACGTTCTCGTAAAAGGCCCTGGGCCTGGCCGGGAGTCTGCGGTACGTGCGCTGCATGCTGCAGGTTTTAAAATAAATAGTATTACTGACGTTACTCCGATCCCGCACAATGGTTGCCGGCCGCCGAAGAAGCGTCGTGTTTAAAATTGGAGAGTAGCTGTGGCTAAATACACAGGATCAAAATGCCGCTTGTGCCGTCGTGAGGGTGTAAAGCTCTTTCTGAAGGGTGAGAAGTGTTATACCGCGAAATGCGCGATTGAGAAGCGTAATTCTCCTCCTGGTCAGCATGGTCAGAAAAAGCCACGCCTTACCGATTATGCCGGGCAGCTTCGTGCCAAGCAAAAACTTCGCCGTATTTATGGTGTCCTTGAGGGGCAATTCCGTGGATGTTACAAGCAGGCTGACCGACGAAAGGGGTCGACTGGCGAGCTTTTGTTGCAGCTTCTTGAAAGGCGCTTGGATAATGTCGTGTATCGCATGGGCTTTGCGGCTTCTCGCAGTGAAGCGAGACAGCTGGTGCGTCACAATGGGATTACAGTTAATGGAAGAAAGGTAAATATCCCCAGCTATTTAATCAATCCAAATGATTTAGTGGCTGTTACTGAAGGCTCTAAAAAACAGTTGCGTGTGCAGGCTGCCATGACTTTTGCTCAGCAGCGCGGTTTCGCAGGCTGGGTCGATGTGGATGTTGAGAAAATGCAGGGCATCTTCAAGGCAATTCCGGAGCGCAGCGATTTGCCTTCTGATATAAATGAAAACCTTGTTGTGGAGCTTTATTCCAAGTAATCGAATCTTGTGATTTTTGGATGGCTTGTGGGTACAAAAAGTACGTCACGCTTAACGTAAGAGAGGATTTTTCATGCAGGGTTCGGTGTTCGAATTTCTGAAGCCGCGTCTGGTTGATGTGCATGTGGTCAGCGGGATGCACGCCAAGGTTACATTGGAGCCGCTTGAGCGCGGGTTTGGTCACACTTTAGGGAATGCGTTACGCCGTATTTTATTGTCATCTATGCCCGGTTGTGCAGTCGTCGAGGCCGAGATTGAGGGCGTTCTGCACGAATACACCAGCCTCGAGGGTGTTCAGGAAGATATTATTGATATTTTGTTGAACCTGAAGGGTTTGGCTATACGCATGCATGGTCGCGATGAGGCGTGGGTCAATCTGAGAAAGAAAGGTCCTGGCGTTGTGTTGGCAAAAGATATTGAATTGCCTCATGACATCGAAATAGTGAACCCTAACCATGTGATCGCGAATCTTACTAAGCCCACTGAATTGGCTATGACCCTGTGCATCTCGCGGGGACGTGGATATCAGCCCGCGCTAAGCCGTCTGAATACTGAAGATGCCGGTAATTCAATTGGCAGATTACAGTTGGATGCATCGTTCAGCCCCGTGCGCAGAGTTTCTTATGTGGTAGAGAGCGCGCGCGTTGAGCAGCGCACCGACTTGGATAAGTTGGTTATAGATATTGAAACGAACGGTACGATTGATCCTGAGGAAGCTATTCGTCGCGCAGCCACTATCTTGCAGGAGCAACTTTCTGTTTTCGTGGAGTTGAAGGGCAAAGAAGAGGCGCAGACGGCGATCAAAGAAATGGAGGTCGACCCGATCTTGCTTCGACCTGTCGATGACCTTGAGTTAACGGTCCGTTCTGCGAATTGCTTGAAGGCTGAAAACATCTATTACATCGGTGATTTGATTCAGCGTACTGAGGTTGAGTTGTTGAAAACCCCTAATTTAGGTAAGAAGTCTTTGACTGAAATTAAGGATGTTTTGGCTTCTCATGGCCTGTCTTTGGGTATGTGCCTAGAGAATTGGCCCCCGGCGGGACTCCAGAGAAAAGAAAAGGCATCAGCCTGAATCTGGTAGCGGGATAAAAATATTTATTTCGTCTTTCCCCTGCTGTTTCCAGTTTTCTGAAGTTTCAAAACACTTTTAGCGCCTGCTCCTTAAAGGGGGCCGGTCAATTGGTTAAGGAAGTTTAAAAAATGCGTCATCGCAATATTGGGCGTCAACTCAGTCGGGATAGTAGTCATCGCAAGGCTATGCTCAGGAATATGACGATATCTCTGATTCGTCATGAGATCATAAAAACCACGCTACCTAAAGCCAAGGAGCTTCGTCGTGTGGCAGAGCCACTTATTACCTTGGCAAAAGTCGATAATGTTTCAAAAAGGCGACTTGCGTTTGCCCGGATACGTGATCGTGACATGGTAAGTAAGTTGTTCAACGAAGTTGGTCCTCGTTATAAAGCCCGTCCCGGCGGTTATCTGCGAATTCTTAAATGTGGATTTCGACCAGGCGATAAAGCACCAATGGCTATTGTTGAGCTTGTTGATCGCCCTCAGTCTGGGACGGAGACCAAACCCGTTAGTGCTGAATAGTTGGTTTTACTAACCTTTATTATTTTAGAAAACCGGGCGATGCCCGGTTTTTTTTTGCATGTATAGCGAGAGTGGCGCTCGACCAACCCCAGGCTTGCCTCCTGATTTGTAAGCGGCCAGCCGTCCCACCTGTAGTTTTCCGCGAAGCCCGTGCACTCTTGCTGCTTTTTCGGAGGGACTCCAGATGGCGAAGAGGCATGGGCAGGAATTCTGGCGAGAGCATCTTGAAGCCTGGCGTCGAAGTGATCTGACGCAGAGGGAATATTGTGCGTAAGCGTCCAGCCGCCCCATCTATACAACTCAGCCTGATGTCTGTACAGACCGCAATGGCAGCAGATCATCAATGCGGCTGTTAGGCCAGGTCGGCAGTTTCTCCAGCGTATCCTTCAGCCAGGCAGCCGGCTCGATGCCGTTGAGTTTCGCCGTTGCGAACAGGCTCTGGATGGCGGCGGCGCGGCGGCCCGCGCGTTCACTGCCGGTGAACAGCCAATTCTTTTTACCAAGCGCAATAGGACGGATAGCATTTTCCACCGGGTTGTTATCGATGGGGTAACGGCCATCCCCGAGGTAGCGCTTGATTGCATCCCAGCGTTTGAGGCTGTAGTCGATGGCCTTGGCGGTGCCGCTACCCGTGGCGGTGGTGAGCCGTGTGCGCTGGAGCCAGGCATGGAATTCGTCCAGCTTCGGCTTGGCGTGTTGCTGGCGTAATGCATGACGATCTTCGATGCCCAGGGTCTTGCCCTGATCTTCGATGGCGTAGAGTCCGGCAATGCGCTTCAATGCCTCGGCCGCAATCGGGCTCTGATGGGCGGCATGCAGATCGTAGAATTTCCGCCGCGCATGGGCCAGGCACGCCAGTTCCACCACGGCGTGGGCGAACAGGCCTTTGTAGCCGGCATAATCATCGACCATAAGGGCACCCTTCCAGCCTTGCAGGAAGTTCCTGGCATGTTTGCCGCGCCGGTCGGCCTGGTAGTCGAAGAGGACGAGGGGGTCTCCCTGTTCGAGATCGCAACTTCGGTAGGCCCAGAGGAAGGCGCGTAGCGTTTTTCCCCGTCCGGGGTCGAGTTGCTGCACCGGGGTCTCGTCGGCGTGCAGGACGGTGCGCTGGCGGAGTCTCTCGGCCAGCCGGTCGGCCAGCGGCTGGAGTGCCACGCCAATGCGACCTACCCATTCGGCCAAGGTGGAGCGTGACAGGGTAACCCCACTGCGGGCCGCGATCTGCTCCAGCCGGTAGAGAGGCAGGTGATCCATGAATTTGCTGACCATCACCCAGGTGAGCAAGCCCGGCGCCGCCATGCCGCCGTCGATGACCGCCGGCGGAATCGGCGCCGCACTGACGGTCTCACAAGCACGGCAAGCATACTGCGGACGAATGTGGCGATGCACGAAGAAGCGGGCGGGCTCGACATCCAGTTGCTCGCTGATGTCTTCGCCGATCTTGACCAGATCCTTGCCGCACTGGCCGCAGGTGCACGATTCTGGTTCATGGCGATGCTCGATACGCGGGAGATGATTCGGCAACGGCTGGCGACCGGCGCGTTCGCGCTTGGGTTGCCGGGTAGATGCCACCTGTTCCACTTCGGCTTCCAGCGCACTGGTGTCGGTATTCCAGCTTTCCTCGAACAACTCGCGCTGCTCCAAGGAGAATTGTTCACTCTTGTTGGTAAAGCGAATGCGCTTGTAGTAGGCGAGTTCGAAGGTCAGGGCCTGGATTTTGAGGTCGGCGTGTTTGAGCTGCTGGTCGCGCAGTGACAGTTGATCGCTTAACTGTTGTACTTTGTTACTCTTTTCGTCGAGCTGCTGCATCGCCAGCACAGCCCAGTTTTTGAGAGCGACAGGAGCGTCTTGCAGGGCTGCTTCGGCAACGTTTTTCATGACAAAATTATACCATGAAACACCGCAGAAAGCCGCATAAATACAGGTTTTTATTCACCATTTTTCATGGCGGCTTCAATCGTCACAAACGCCAGTCGGCCGCCGGTTGGGCCGACATCCGCTGCCAGTCGACACCAGCAATCAGCCACTGCCATTGGGCAAGTTCCAATGACCAGACCGGACTGTCCGCCTGCGGCCAGACGAAGCGCCCCCGATGCAACCGGCGCTGGCACAACCACACGCCATTGCCATCCCACAGCAACACCTTGAGCCGATCACCGCGACGGTTACGAAACACATAGGCCGAGCCATCGCAGGGGGCCTTGCCCAGCGCCTGCTGCACCCGCAGCGACAGACCATCGATGCCCACCCGCATGTCCATCGGCGCGACCGCCACCCAGATCGTATGCGGCTGCGCAATCATGACAAGCCCCGCAGCAAGGTTGCCAGCCAGCTTGCCGAAACACCGGACGGCAGCGTGAGCTGCCACCCCCCCGCGTTCTGCAACACCAACCCAGCACCGTTGACCTCCTCGATCTGCACGGGCACCAGCGTGACCGCATCCGTGCCGCTCACGCAAACGTCGTTTCGACGGTCTTTGGCGATCCGGTAGCGAAGCTGCTTCGGCACCAGTCCATGCTGCCTGCAATAATCAATCTGCTTCAGGCCACTACACCGCCAGGCCGCGACGTGCTGCTGCCAGTAGTGGCGACTTGCCTCCAACGATTTCATATTCATGTGCCGCTCTCCTGTGAAAACCACAGGGTGGCGCAAGGGTAACTATAAAAACAGGTGGGACGGCTGGACGCTTACTATTGTGCGAACCAAGGGTTGGGTGAGAAGGCGTTTTATCGCTGGCGGCGCAAGGAGAGGGAAGCCGTTGCATCGGCAAAGTCATCCCTCACCTTGGTGCCGGTCAGCGTGGGTGCACCGGTAACGGGGAACGTCGTACGGCTCCACAGTCCGGGCGGCTGGAGAATCGAGCTGCCGACAGAGGGCGCACCGTGGCTGGCCGACCTGTTGCGGCAACTGCCATGATCCCCACGCCCGCACAAGTCTGGCTGGTGGTCGAACCGATCGATATGCGTGCCGGCATTGATGGCCTCTCCCAGCGCATCCAGAACACGCTCGGCCGCTCCCCTTGCGACGGCACGGCCTACGCCTTCCGCAACCGGCGCCAGAACCGCCTCAAGCTCCTGATCTGGGACGGTACTGGCGTCTGGCTCTGTCAGCGTCGCCTGCATCGTGGTCACTTTATCTGGCCGACATCGGACGCCACCACCTTCGCCCTCACGCCAGCACAATGGGACTGGCTGACCGCCGGTGTCGACTGGCAAAGACTCTCGGCGCCACCGCCGTCACAGTGGCAAGTGTAAGCGCGTTATTTTAGTGGATAAACAGCCTAAAACCCTTGCTGTTACTGGCTTGCGGAGCATGCCAGTGGTAAAATACAGGCATGGATTTAGCCGCCGAACTCGCCCAATTCAAGCCCGATCCCGCCTTGGCGGAATGGATAGGCAAGCTGCTCGAAAGAACCCAAAAAGATGCGCTCAAAATCCAAGCCCTGACCTTCGAGCTCGCCTACTACAAGCGCATTCGCTTTTACCAACAAGAGCGAACAATTCTCCTTGGAGCAGCGCGAGTTGTTCGAGGAAAGCTGGAATACCGACACCAGTGCGCTGGAAGCCGAAGTGGAACAGGTGGCATCTACCCGGCAACCCAAGCGCGAACGCGCCGGTCGCCAGCCGTTGCCGGATCATCTCCCGCGCATCGAGCATCGCCACGAACCTGAGGGTTGCACCTGCGGCCAGTGCGGCAAGGATCTGGTCAAGATCGGCGAAGACATCAGCGAGCAACTGGATGTCGAGCCCGCCCGCTTCTTCGTGCATCGCCACATTCGTCCGCAGTATGCTTGCCGTGCTTGTGAGGCCGTCAGTGCGGCGCCGATTCCGCCGGCGGTCATCGACGGCGGCATGGCGGCGCCGGGCTTGCTCACCTGGGTGATGGTCAGCAAATTCATGGATCACCTGCCTCTCTACCGGCTGGAGCAGATCGCGGCCCGCAGTGGGGTTACCCTGTCACGCTCCACCTTGGCCGAATGGGTAGGTCGCATTGGCGTGGCACTCCAGCCGCTGGCCGACCGGCTGGCTGAGATACTTCGCCAGCGCACCGTCTTGCACGCCGACGAGACCCCGGTGCAGCAACTCGACCCCGGACGGGGAAAAACGCTACGCGCCTTCCTCTGGGCCTACCGAAGTTGTGATCTCGAACAGGGAGACCCCCTCGTCCTCTTCGACTACCAGGCCGACCGGCGCGGCAAACATGCCAGGAACTTCCTGCAAGGCTGGAAGGGTGCCCTTATGGTCGATGATTACGCCAGCAACACGCCAAGCCGAAGCTGGACGAATTCCATGCCTGGCTCCAGCGCACACGGCTCACCACCGCCACGGGTAGCGGCACCGCCAAGGCCATCGACTACAGCCTCAAACGCTGGGATGCAATCAAGCGCTACCTCGGGGATGGCCGTTACCCCATCGATAACAACCCGGTGGAAAATGCTATCCGTCCTATTGCGCTTGGTAAAAAGAATTGGCTGTTCACCGGCAGTGAACGCGCGGGCCGCCGCGCCGCCGCCATCCAGAGCCTGTTCGCAACGGCGAAACTCAACGGCATCGAGCCGGCTGCCTGGCTGAAGGATACGCTGGAGAAACTGCCGACCTGGCCTAACAGCCGCATTGATGAGCTGTTGCCGTTGCGGTCTGTGCAGGCATCAGGCTGAGCTGTACAGGTGGAGCGGCTGGACGCTTACGTTTGAGGGCCCGTTCATGCACATTGTCACCTTCACGGTGATATGGACGAAACCGTGGTGCAGGTGCTCAAAGAAAAAGGCAAGAGTCCTACGTCCAACAGTTACATGTGGGTGCAAACCGGCGGCCCGCCTGGCAAGCCGGTGGTGATCTATGACTACGACCCGAGTCGCAGTAGCGAGGTGCCGCTGCGCCTGCTGCAGGGCTATCAAGGCTATCTGATGACCGATGGCTATGACGGCTCAACCCGTTGGCCAAAACCGAGGGTATTGAGCGTCTGGTGTGCTGGGCGCATGTACGACGGCGCTTTGTCGAGGCTACTCGCGTGCAACCCAAGGGTAAGAAGGGCCGTGCCGATGAGGCGGTCGCCCTGATCGGCAGACTGTACGGCATAGAGCGTGAGCACAAAGCGTCCACCGATGACGCGCGCTTTCAGGCGCGCCAGAAACACAGTCTGCCGGTACTGGATGAACTGCATGCCTGGCTGGGGAAAACACTGCCAGGGGGGCACGCCCAAAAGTGCGCTCCGTACGGCACTGTCTTAATATGCGCGACTACTGGAGCATGCTGACGCGCTACACGGAACGCGGCGATCTGCCGATCGAGCGCGCAACTTACCCTCCGGGGTACAACAACCGCTGCGAAAATGCGATTCGCCCGTTCGTGATCGGTCGCAAAGCCTGGCTGCTTAGCGACACGCCTGCCAGTGCCAACGCCAGCGCTATTATTTACTCGCTGCTGCAGACGGCCAAGGCTAATGGCCAGGAGCCCTACGCCTGGTTGCGCCGCGTCATGCGTGACTTGCCCGCCGCCAGGACGGTGGAAGAAATGGAAGCGCTGTTGCCGTGGAATTTGCATGCGCTGGATTTAACCAGCGAAGTGACAACCTGAATAGGTTGGGGTTTGTGGAGCGTTTACGAACGATGCGTCATCGGACGGTTTACTTTCGTTCATCTTCTCAATACGTACCTGACATCTTTACGATGCCTTTTCCTCAGTCGCTCACTACCACGCCTTTTGATCGCAGCAGCACTGGGTGGTTTGAAGCCGGCTCCTGCAAGCCGACTTCGGGAGGCCTGCTCCCATCTTCAATACAACACCGCAAGCTTTCGCTTGCGTTCGTGACACACATCCGACAGGCTGCTAGGATAGGATATGGGTTTTGTGATGTTTGTCACATCTCTAGCCTAAAGATTTTCCCTGGATGAGCCGATAAATATTAATGGCCTTGACAAACATGTTGGCCCATGTTAAAAATAACCCCACAGATGTACTCAGGTGTTTTGGACGGGGCGATAAGTTTGCCTCTAAATTGGGTGTCATGATTGGGGAGATATGATATGCGTAACAAGATAATGTTTATGGCTTCCGCCGGTTCAGTGGCGATGATTTTATCGGGGGTGGCGATGGCGGCCGGCCCAGACAGCCTGACCAACTGGAGTGTGGCGGGTGGCACGATTGCCGCTGGGGCCTGCCCAACAAATTATAGCTGTGTGATTTTGATGACGGGCGATGGCTTCCTGCAGCGCCAGCTTACGGCAGGCAACGGCGCAGCTGAACCCGTGGGTACCAGCTACTATCAAACCATCGTCACAGATAAAGGTGCTACCGGTAATCCCACCAGCACGACCCCTCTTAGCTTCTTTGACTCGAACTTTGTCAAAATAGGCGCTGTGAACGGTATTTCGGACATGCAGTCGGTCAGTCAGCTCGGTTCATTACTACCGGTGCCGAGCACCATTGATTTTGTTACTACCAGTGCGGTGGATACGGGTTGGGCTTTGGCGAGCGGCAATTCGAAAATTACCCTGCATCAGAGTCTGACCGATACTGCAAGCATTTTCGTTTCAAATTTTGACATGGCGCAAGAAGCGAATGCCTCCGGTAGTCCCGTCATTAGTAAGGTCATGAGTATGGACCAGGTCGTCGGGCTGGCAGGGGCTGGACCTACTGCGGATACCCAGGTCTTCCGCATGCGCGAGGCGGGGGGTACTGCAGTCGCTGCGGGCGGCGCATTCTCATTGCCACCCTTGCCAACCTCTACCGGCGGTACCCAGACGCTCGCCTTTGCTGCGGGTGAAAATGTGAGGGCAACCTTGATTGGTCAGCAGGTGACCCTTGCCGGCACCGGTACCGGTTCCGCACAACAGGTATTCGGCTTCCAGGCCTATGATAAGGTTGATCCTGTTAGCGGTAATTCGACTGCTAATATCAACTACTTCAGCTTGACCGCTAAGCCGCTGTTTGACACGGCCCCTAACCCCACCTGGAAAACAGCCATCTTTGGCCCTGTGCCCACGTTCTGATAGCTGGGAAATCCGGTTGGTGTAAAGAAAAAAGAGGGGTCTAGGCCCCTCTTTTTTTATGTGTGATCGTTGCTAAGTTCGATTTAGCGTGGCCAGGTTTCTTTCATTTGGCGCGAGACTGCGGGGTCTTTCAGCGCTTTATCGTTATCTGCCATCGTTAGTACTCCTGGGTCGATATCTCCTTGATGCCTTGCATAACAGCCAAAAATGTTTGACAAGATTTGACCAGTCAGGGTAACTTCCTAGCCTCCATACACGGTCTGAAAAAAGGGCCTTCAGTGAATGTGTACAATAATCAATCTAATGGTCTCGATCCTATGGCGGTAATGCAGATCAATTCCACCTACAGGCATTTCAAAGAAAAGAGTGATCTAGAGAAGAGGTTGGGTTCCGTAACCTGAGCTTCAGGCTATTGGCGGAACCGAGCCCGTTTACCTTGGTCACCGGGATGAAGCCGTATCAAAACAAAACAGGAGTCACCATGGGTCCATTGATGGGTTTCAGTATTAAGCGTTATCTGATGGCGCTTTCATTGTTGTTGTCCGGTGTGGTCGTTACACCCCAGGTTCACGCGGCTCAAGACGGGGCAGGGAGTGTGACGGGTGAAGATGTCGTGAAAAACTGTGATTTCAAAAACCCCGGTAATGATCAGCGCTCAAAGTTGGCGATTATTCTCAAGGACAGCTCGGGGAGCGAGAGAAAAAATGTCTACCTCCGTTTGTGGAAGGATTATAAGGGGGCCGAGGGTGTCGCCGATAAAATGATTCTCTTCACGGAATATCCACCGGATGCCCAGGGTGCGGCCTTTATGCGTTGGGCATTTACCCGTGAGTCGGACAAGAATGCCGATCAGTGGATTTATCTGCCGGCATTGAGAAAGATACGGCGGGTTTCGATCAGGGATCCGGGTGATAGTTTTTTGGGGTCGGATTTGACGTATGCCGATATCAGTGGCAGGGCATGGGATGAGGATGAGCACAAGTTGATCCGAATCGAAACCGCCAACAATAATGACTTTTACGTGGTGGAGAGTACACCGAAGGAAAAAAGCCCGCTGTATAGCAAGCGACTATCCTGGTTCTTGAAGACACCTACTTGGGATGGTTGCATCAAGGCGCGAGTTGATTATTACGACAAAAGGGGCGATTTGCTGAAAAGGCAAAATTTGCGCTGGCAAAAAGTGGGGCCGGCATGGGTGTGGGATAAGGTTGTTGTTCAAAATGTACAAACCCTGCACTCTTCTCTGTTTGAGGTTACCAACGTCGAGATCAATGTTGGTCTGCAGGATAGCCTTTTTGCTGAAAGGACTTTGGAGAAAGGGTATAGCAAATAGGTCACCCCGCTGAATGTTCTATGGCGGGTGGCCGCGAGGGAATGCTCAATTATTAAATTTTCTCCCCCCTCTTCATGTGAGCTAGAGTGGGGGGCGAGTTTGTGTCTGTGTGTGTGAGCTGCCTTTACTATTTTTCCTCTTGCTGTTCCTGGCGGCATGACTTTCTTTTGGATTGTTGACTCGCCCTCGATTAATGTATAACATTTGTTTCTCATTGTTATACATTAATCGAGGGCGAGTTTATGCGTGAGAGGCCGATAACACAAGCACAGGCTATGCGAGATAAGGCAATGTCTGTTGCAATGAAGCGTAAGGAAGAATTTTTAGGGGCCAGGGTGCCTAAGGTGTTGCGGGATCGGGTGATGCAAAGAGCGAGTGATCTGGGCGTGCCTGTTTCCATCCTGATACGCACGATCCTTGAAGAGGCGTTTGCTGGGGGGCAGACCGCGGGGCGCAATGTTGCGGCACCGAGTCCACAAGCACCGATAAGCACGGTATCTCAACCGGTCAGGTTTCCTTCAGTTTTGGGGTGGGAAGAGATCAAGTTGAATAGACAAATGGATTGTTCTGGTTGTGGACGGCGGCTTGCACCGGGAATGTTGGTTACTTTGGGGTTAGGGCTGTCCGGCGAAGGTCATGTTATCCTTTGTGATCAATGTAAGGATCGGATTTGAAAGCAAGAAAGATAGTGCGATGTGCTGTTGCCCTGTGGGCGGCGGCTTTGATGGGTAGTCATCAATTCGTATATGCCGATGAGGCAAAAATACAAGGCGCTGATTTTGGGGTGGCCGCTGGGGAGGGTGAAGTCCAAAAGGAGAAGTCTTCCTTTTGGTCCAAGCTGAGTGTGAGCGGTTATTTGAAGAATGAAACTGCGTACCGAATCCGTGAGCCACGATCGATCACCAAGATACGGAACATTCTCTATGTGAACGCGCAATACCCTTTTAGTTCAAATGTTAAATTTAATTATACTGGCTGGGCCTATTATGACCTAGCCTATGATTTGTTTGATTACCGCACGATTGCGGCCAGGCCACAGCGAGATGCCCAGCAGCCTCTGGTTTTTGTTGAAAATCTTGAACATGAGAAAGACTCCCCAGTGGCAGCAACCCGGGAGCTTTATTTTGATGTGTTCCTCAAAAATCTCGATATTCGCCTGGGTAAGCAGTATGTTGTGTGGGGTGTGCTGGAAGGTGTCAGAATCGTAGACGAAGTAAATCCTGTCGACTTCAGGGAGCTGATCCTGCCAGATTTGCTGGATTATAGGATATCTCAGTGGACGCTGAAGATGGATCATTATCGCGGCGATACTACGTACCAATTCCTGGTGATACCCGATATCCAGTTTCACAAATCGGCGCCGCGTGGTTCTGAATGGGAGCTTCTTCAGGAGATTCGAGATAATTTTGGAACTGTATTAACCAAGAAACCTCAATCATTCAAGCTGGAGAACTCCGAGGTAGGGCTCAAGGCGACTACCAATATTTTCGATACTGAGGTGTCGCTGAGCTATTTATATACATGGGATTTTTTCCCCACGGTTTTTCGCACGATCAGGCTCGATAAGCAGGAAGATCCGGTCTTGTATCCAACCTATAACAGGATAGCGATGTACGGTGGAACCGCAGTCAAGCAGCTCGGTCCGGTTATTCTAAAGGGCGAGGCAGCCTATGTGACGGGTAAGTATTTTGGGTTGAAAAATACAGTGGATAGGAATGGCGACGGTTATCTTGATAATAATGGAGAACTTAAGCGGGATCATATCCGCTGGGGGATGGGGCTGGACTTCAATATAAAAGGCCTGGATCTGTCGCCAGGGGTTACCCAGTGGATAATTTTGAATCATGACCCGGAATTGATTCAGGCGCGGAATGACAGTTCTTTCAATCTTTTTGGCAGAAAAGAGTTTCCTCAACACTCCGCGACGGCTCAGTTTCTATGGATATATCTGATCAATATGAAGGAATCATACCTGAAGCCTAAGGTTACCTTTCAGGTGACCGACAAGTTCCAAGTAGGGGTTGGCATGGATCTTTTTTGGGGAAAAAAGGGCTTCTTTGGCGATCCCGGCGGGGGCATTTCGCCCATCGTTGCCGCTACGCAGCAAAGGCCGCAATTCCTTGGATATTTTCCATAATAACGACCGTATTTTTATGGATTTTAAGTATTCGTTCTAACGGCGTTGTTTAATGCGGAAGTTTTTTCACAAAACCCTTTTTTTGGGTTTTCTGTTATGTGAAATCAGCGCAGGATAAAGTTCGCAGGCGGGTGGGTTTATATACACCTGCCCGTTTATATATAAGGATGCCGCTACCGCCATGCTCAACAGGTTATACGCCCTAGTTACGAATTTCCCCAAGAGCGTGATGCTCGTCATCGCTGGAATTACGGTATTTTTTGCCTTTCAGTTGCCCAAGCTACACTGGGAGACGGACGCCCGTGTTTTCCTTCCTAAAGGACATGCCGCGATTCTCTATGATGAAAGGGTCGATGAGGTGTTTGGCGTCAAGGATGCCGTCATCATCGGTATTGTCAACGAGAAAGAGGGTATTTTTAACCCCAAGACGTTGGCGCGCATTGCGCGTATCACGGAAAAAATTTCGGCGCTGCCGGGGGTAATTGCCAATCGGACGATAGATGTGGCCTCATTGTCCACCGCCACTGTGTTCACTGGAACTGAATCGGAGTTGAGCACGCAGCGGCTCATGGAAACCGTGCCCACCGATCAGGTGGGCATCGAGCGGCTCAAGAGTGTCGTTTACGGCAATAGCGATTTGTTTGTAGGTAATATTGTTTCCAAGGATGGCACGGGGGCCATGATCCGAGCCAAGCTCAAGGAGGGGATAGCGAACCGGTATCAGACCTATTGGCAGATCAAGGGGATACTCGCGGCGGAGCAAGGGGGCGGATCGTGGGGTGGCCAGCCCGGAGCTGGTGGCGGCAATTGGCAGCAGGGTAAATGGCCGCAAGGCGGCGGGCAGGGTCAGTGGCAGCAACAGGCCAAGTCATCCGCAAAGAGCGATATGGCCGCTGACAAGGATGCGGATGTGTTTTACATGGCAGGCCGACCGGTCATCGAGGTTAGCTCGGGATTTTATGCCATGCAGGACATGAAGGTCATGATACCGCTGCTGATAGTGGCGATCATGGCTGTTCTCTTTATTGTGTTTAAAACATTGCGTGGCGTGGTTTTGCCCTTGCTGATAATGGCGGCTGGCATTATTTGGACTATGGGGACGATGGCGGCGCTGAATGTACCGTTGTATACCATTTCCACCATGCTGCCGGTGATACTGGTGGCTGTGGCGATAGGTAATGCCGTTCATCTGTTAACCAATTATTACGACAATGTCTTAAGCGACCCTTATCGGGAAGGAAAGGTGATTGTTGGGCAGGTGCTGGAGGAGCTCGGGCCGCCCTTGATCACGACGTCGCTTACGACGGCGATAGGTTTTCTTTCCCTGTTGTTTTCGGAAATGCCACCGTTCAAGACCTTTGGTTTGTTCACGGTGCTCGGCATCGTGTATTGCTGGCTGTTGTCTGTGACCTTTCTCCCCGCCGCATTGTGTCAATTGAAGCCGAAGGTTGGTGGTTATCTGGCAAAGCGGCGTGCGATGCGTGTTCATGCGGAGCAAGACCGGATTACCCGGACTTTGGTGGGCTGGGGCGAGGTCGCCCTCAAAAATAAAAAAAGCATGAGCCTTGCGCTGATTGTGATGACCGTGGTGGGTGTCTATGGTGCGACATTGCTGCATGTGGATTCAAGTTGGATGAGTGACTTCAAAAAAGACAGCGAGGTGGCGCTTTCCAATGACATGCTGAACAAGAAGTTCGACGGAACGATTTTCCTGAATGTGGTTGTCGAAGGCAAGCAAAAAGATGCTCTCAAGTCGCTGGCGATATTGAAGAAGATCGAGGCGCTGCAGAACAAGATTGAGGGCCTGCCTTATGTGGGCGATTCGCTGTCCGTGGTTGATTATTTGAAGAGCATGAACAAAACGCTTCATGCGGATGCACCTCAGTACAATGTATTGCCGGCATCTCAAGCGGAAGTTGCTGAAGACCTCTTTTTATTTTCCATATCTGGCCAGCCCGAGCTGCTGAATGAGGTAATAGATTATGATTACCGGCAGGCCAACGTAACCTTTTTCATCAAGACGGACCATACCGGCGATCTCAAGGTGATCATTGATGGGGTCAATGATTTTGTGAAGAAGGAAATGTCCGGATTGGATGTTGAGGTAAATTTGGCGGGTTCTGCAAATAATTCCTATATATGGGCAGAGCTGCTGATCAAGGGGCAGGGCATGGCCATTGTACTGTCAAAGCTGGGCATATTCCTGCTTGCGGCGCTGTTGTTCCGGTCTTTTTCCATGGGGCTGGTGACCATCATTCCCGTAACGCTAGCGACCGTGCTGATTGCAGGTTGTGCTGGTTTTATCGGTATTCCCATTGACGTTTCCACGACGCTGGCAACGGGCGTCGCTATCGGTGTGGGTGTGGATTACGCGATACATTATATTTTCCGTTATCGCCGTGAGCGGCAAAAAACTGATGATCACCGGATCGCTACGCTGGGTACGTTGCGTAGTGTCGGAAAGACCATTGTGTTTAATGCGATGATTGTTACGGTGGGATTTTTGGTGTTGTTCTTTTCCCAATTCCCTCCCAACCAGAAGCTGGGGTATTTTGTCGCCGCATACATGGTGGTGAGTTGTTTGGCGGCGTTGATGGCGCTGCCCGTGGTGTTTGCCTACTTCAAGCCGCGCCTTTCTCAAGGAAAGCATCAAGGTGTTGTGTAGAGATCTGATGCACAGGGTTTTTCTGCTATTCATCCCAGCCCTGGCAGGTATTTCGACGTTTTGCAATGTTGCCTATGCCAAACAGGATGAGTATCAATGGAGTTTTTCACCCATACTTGGGATTCACGCCCCTAATCTTAAAGTGCTGAATGAAGGTGTGTTCAGGGCGCCACTCAAGTATGAGGCCGATATACTTACGGCAGATACGCCCACTAGAATTATAGGTCAAGTGTTCAGCAACCCTCTGCCTGGTATTAACTATGCCCCTCTGGCAGGTATTGAGTTTCAATGGAAGCCCGATAAAAAAAATGCACTCTTGATTGGAGGAAGTACATGGGAAGGCTCATCGGCATCGACTGTCAATGGAAGGTTTCCTGTCCAGGGATTTGAGGCGAATGTTACAAACGACAGAAGGGCCACGCTTTCTTATAACGAGTTTTTTCTGGGCTGGAAACATACTGCGATAAGCCAGCCTGATAAATACAATCTGTATTTCCGTTTGTCACTGCATGAAATTTTTGATATCGGCTATCGGGAAGACTGGGTATTCCTGTATCTGGATGGTCCGGCGGCAACTTTCAAAAAGATCTTTGTTATTGAATCGAAAGCTACGGGAATTCTCATGTTGCAGCCGGGGGTTGGTGGGGAGGTTTTTTTAAAAAAATGGTTATCGCTTGGGTTTGAGACAAGTTATAGCTATGGCCTCAGGAAGTTTACGTTTAGAAATAATAATATCAACAGAGATTTTTTGCCCACTGATGGCATATTTATGAATACCCCTGTTCGACCCAATCCTTCGGAAAGCGGTGTTTCCGACCCTGAAGACGGCAATCTTGAATATCAGGCGGCAGATGGGTCGGGCTATAAAAAACTTAGACTATCCTTTGATGGATGGAAGGCATTGTTCAAGATAAATATTTATTATTAGCGGTGGAAAATAACAGAGGCAAGTTAATGGTTTTGTCATGCAAGAGTTCCGGTAAGAACGTACAGCCAAGGTAATCGATACGTGAAGAAAAGGCTGTTGTTGTTTTTCGTGTTTAATCTCTTATTGCTTCATGAGGCGAGTTTCGTCTTTGCTGCGGAGCAATCATCGGTTCCTGACATCAAAAAAACACCTTCCGAATCACTCGGACTTGAACAGGCTGTGGCGAGTGGTAAAGCCCAGATGGATAAGGATGATCTGGATGGCGCGTTGGGTAGTTTCAATTCTGCACTCAAGATTGTCCCCGAAAATGCCGAGGCTATTTATTACATCGGTGTTATTTACATGCGCAAGAACCAGCCGAATGAGGGTTTGGAATATATAAAGAAAAGTTCAATACTTGCGCCTGGAAATTTGAAAGTGCGTGCCTCTCTGGCTCTTGTTTACGAGCAATTGAACAGGTTGGATGATGCGATGAAGGAGTATAAATTCATCATGTCCAAGTCGCCAGGAACGGACGAGGCCAGGAATGCAGAGAAAGCCCTTTATCTGCTCCAGATCCGGCAATATGCGGAGGCCGGCGATTTCGATGCGGCTTTGGCCCTGGCGTCCGTGCTGCGTAGGGATTATCCCAATGATTCGCGTGTTCTGCATGCCGTGGGGCTGGCGTTTTTTAACTTTAATCGCCTGGATGATGCCGAGGGTGTTTTTAAGCAAGTGATGCAGCTTGTGCCCGGTAGTGCAACGCCCCATTTCTATCTTGCCAGGATCTATGAAAGAAGCGGCAAAATTCCGCTTGCTGTAGAACAGTTAAAACGGGCCATTACACTCGAGCCGGGAAGTGATATCGGACGCAGGGCCACGGTCAGGCTTGGGCTCATAAAAGGGGTTCAGTTACTCGAAAAGAAAGATCTCCAGGGGGGGTTAAAAGAGTTTCAAGGAGTCTTGACCATTGATCCTAATGAGCTGATGGCCCTTTTCAATATTGGAACGATTTATCGTGAATTAAAGCAACCGGATGAAGCGGTGGCTACGTTCAAGAAATTGCTGGAGATTGAGCCGCGCCATTTGGAGGCGCGATTACGGCTTGGCGTGATGTATATGGAGGTAAATAAATTCGTAGAGAGTTCCAGAGAGTTGGAGGCGGTGGTTTCCATTGGTGCCAACACGCCGCCTGGACAGCAGGCTGCCGCCATTCTTCGCAATATGCAGGAGACGTTTGGTGAAAAACTGGCTGAGGCGCGCAAACTGGCGGATGAAATGGAGGGGTATAAAAAGACTCTGGCGGTCAAACCTGATGACTTGGTGGCGCATTTTAATCTGGGAACACTCTATGCTAGGCAGTCGTTGCGGGATGAGGCGCTCCGTGAATTTGAAGCTGTGATTCGTATTAATCCTGATTATGCCAAGGCCCATTTCTATATTGGGCTGATTCAGGATGACCAGGGATTGTACGAGAAGGCGGTCGATGCCTATAACAAGGCTGCTGCGCTGGAAAAAGAACCTGCGGAGGCGGAGCGGATTAGAAATAAATTACAACTTGCCGTGGCAAGGGATTTGTACGCGAAAGATAAGTTGGATCTTGCAAAAGGGCATTTTGACGATATTCTTCAGAAGAATCCAAACGACATCATTGCCTTGTTTTACACGGCGCTGATTCAGTCACGAAAAGGTGAGCTAGGTGAGGCGGAGCGTACCTATCAACAGATTGTTGGCCTGAACCCCGATAATTTTAGCGCGCGCGGCAACCTTGCCTTGCTCTATGAAAACTCGAATCGTGAAGAAGATGCGCTCAAGGAATACAGGTTTATAGTGCAGAATGGGAGGGCAAGCCCGGTGGTGGTGGCGGCTGAGAAAAAAATCCCGGCGCTTGAACGCAAAATCAACGGATTTACCTATAACATGGGTTATTCGTTGACTTATGATAATAATACCAATCTGAGCAACATTGCGCCATTTTATGAATATATATCAAATCTTTCTCTGAATATGACCTACCGCTATAAGTTGAGCAGGAATGTTAGAAGTGGCTTGACGGTCAGCCCTGCTTATATGATGTACCATTTTTCACAGGCAGATTTTACAAGAATAGATGTTGGCCCGTTTGTTACTTGGGGTCCCAGTAACAGGAGTGTGACGCTGGGTGGGACGCGTACCGATATCTCAGGCCTGCTCAATGAACAAAGAGTCAGTGTGGGTAATAATGTCTATGCCGACACATTATGGCGCTTTGAAATGCCCTCTGTGTTCGGGAGGTTTGCAGCGCCGGGGGAAAGAAAAAGCGCGCCGACAATAATGAGATTCAATTTATCGTATAGGGATTTTACGAGTACTTCGAGCAGCTTTTTTGATTCTGTGACGTACTCAACAGGATTGACGTTCAATCAGGGGTTGGGGCTTGGGCGGTCGATTCTGCTGAGCTATGATTTTGCCGCCAATCGTAATACGCGGCCTGAAGGGCATGACTATGCATATCATGGTCATACCGGTACAGTGCGATTTGACAAGTCATTGTCGGAAAAAATGTCGGCTAACGTAGCGTATAGTTTTGCTTTAAATAATTACACGAATCCCGACTCGGTTTCCAATTTCCAGCAGCGTCGAACCAATGTGTTTAATTCCCTCTCCTTGGGTTTGAACTATGAAGTCAACGATAAGCTGAGGGCCTTCGCCAGTTATTCTTTCCAGAATAACAACTCGAATCTTCCTGTAGGTCTTATCCTGAATGCGACAGATATCATAGGCGTGCAAAGTAGGGCCTTGGGAGATTACTCCAAATCTCTCCTTACAGTTGGGATGACCTTGTTTTTTTAGTGGACTCTCACTCCCGCAAAGAATTAAACGCGCTCACTGCCCAGGCTAACGTGCCTCCCGCAAACACCAGCAGTACCAGTAGGCCCTTCCCATATACGCCGAAGTCGGGTGTTCCGATCAATACCGCTCTCACCGCTTCTACGGCATAATTGATGGGGTTGATGGCAGCAACATAGCCGATCCAGTCGGGCATGAAGTTTTCCGGCATGAGCGCGGTCGAGAAGAACATCAGTGGCAGGGTCATCAGGTTGCCTATCATGACCAGCGGTTCTTCGCGTTGCAGCATGATGGCGAAGCCGTTGGACAGGGCGGCGAAGCCTACCCCCAGCAGAAAGATGATCAGCATGGCCATGCTGATATACAGTGGGTTGATACTGGTGGCCGCGCCTATCGCCAGGGATACGGCGAGGATGATCAGGGTTTGGGCGAGCACCTGGACAGCGGAGTGCAGCACCCGGCTGAGGACAATGGCGGTGCGCGATACCGGCGCGACGAGCATTTTGTCGATAGTGCCTGCCGTGATCTCTCTTAAAAGACTAACCCCAGACCAGGACGATCCGAACAGGACAGTCATGATGAGTACGCCAGGGACAAAGAAATCGACGTAGCTGTTGGCTGGAAAGCCGGGGAGCTGGGAGATGTTTTTGAAAAGTTGGCCGAAGATTACCAGCCAGATCAGCGGTTGAATAAGGGTGAAGAGCGACCACCAGGGCATCCTGAGGGTGATCTTCATGTATTTACCAAATAAGTACCATGTATCCGCGAGCACGATGTTTACCCTGATGTGTGATGATGGGATGGATATAGCGTAAAGGGCAAATAAGGTTGTTAGCTTTTTTTGCCGGAGTCTTGGTTTTCACTGGTTTCATTCGATGGTGTGCTGCCTCGCTGATTGCTATTATCAGCAGGCCATGGAGTTTGACCCTTGTTGCGCCACCATTCCTCCATTTCTTCTTTTGTCCAGGTTTGTGCTGGATTCATGGGTTGTACAGAGGGTGGAGTGGCTTCCGGACTCGCTGGAGGGGCGTTGTCAGCGGAGCCAGGGTCACCCTGGTTCTGCCACCATCCTTCCATTTCTTCTTTTGTCCAGGTTTGTGCCGGATTCATGGGTTGTCCGGCGGGTGGCGTGACTGCCTGACGGGGTGGAGGGGTGCCAGGGGCACCGCTGGATTGACCTTGACTCTTCCACCATCCTTCCATTTCTTCCTTGGTCCATGTCTGTGCTGGATTCATGGGGCGCGCGGGGGGGCGGATGGGTTCCTCGCCGCCTTGCCCGGCATCGCCTGGAGCGGTATCGGAGACGCCGCTGGATTGGCCCTTGTTTTTCCACCATTCCGCCATCTCTTCTTTGGTCCATGCTTGCGCTGGGGACGAAGATGCGGTTTCTGGTGTTTCAGTATCCTTGGGATCGGAGCTTTCATCGCTGGCGTCTTCTTGCCCGCTGCCCCATTTCTTCTGCCAGTTGCCGCCCCCGCCTTTGCCGGCCCACTGCATCCACCATTCTTGTCCGGTATCTTCCTTGACTTCTTCCAGGCTGCTGCCGGTGTATTTCAGGAATACATCGTCCAGTGTCGGGCGGGAGAGGGACAAGGTCTTGATATTGACGCCTTGCTGTGATGCGATAAGGGCGATACGAGGCACGCTTGCCGCGCCGTTTTCAACATATATGTGCAGTTTGTTGCCTTGCCAGACGGTATCCTTGATTTCTGGCTGGTTTTTCAAGGTGTGGGCAAAGGCGCCCACTTGTGCGTCATTCTGCTCGAAGGTCAACTGCACAGAATCGCCGTGGATGCCGGTTTTCAGTTCCTCCGGCGTGCCGGTGATGCGTATCTTGCCTGCATTGATAATGGCAACCTGATGGGAAAGTTTGTCCGCCTCTTCCAGGTAGTGGGTGGTCAATAAAATGGTGAGTCCCAGTTCGCGGTTCAATTTTTCAATGTAGGCCCACAGGTTTTTGCGGCTCTTTATGTCCAGCCCTAGTGTCGGCTCGTCAAGGAATACGATTTTGGGGCGATGGATCAGCGCTGTGGCGATATCCAGCTTTCTGCGCATGCCCCCGGAATAGGTGGCGACCAATTGGTCCAGGCTGTCTTTTAGCTCGAAATAGGCGGCAAGCTCTTCGACCCGTTTCTGGATGTCAGCTTTTTTCATCCGATAGAGATGGCCCTGCAGGACAAGGTTCTCACGCCCGGTGAGAAAGTAGTCGATACCGGTCTGCTGCGCGACGACGCCGATGGATTCGCGGACCTTTTCAGGGTCTTTGTCGACGTCATAGCCCGCTACCTGCACGTTTCCGGCGTCAAAGCCGGAGAGCGTTGAGCAGATGCGTATGGTGGTGGTTTTCCCCGCGCCATTCGGACCGAGCAAGGCGAAGATCTCCCCTTCTTTTACGTGGAGATCCAGTCCATCCACGGCCTTGGTGCCGGAAGGGAATATCTTGGTTAAACCGCTTGCCTGTATCATAGGAGGTTCTTCATGGTTCCGAGAGAGGGCTGGCCAGGATGTTTCTCTGGTATTTTCAGCCCCTTAAACCTGAAAAGTATATATGATCTTGATGGATGATTGCGAAAGATTTGCGTGATCGTTGGGTGGAATAAGTGGGTGTAATAGGAAAAACGGATGCGTGTTGTCGGTATTGAAACCTCGTGCGACGAAACTGGTGTTGCTATATACGATTCAGCGCGTGGCCTCCTGGCGCATGCGCTACACAGCCAGATTGCGCTTCATGCGGAATACGGCGGTGTGGTGCCGGAGCTGGCCTCGCGCGATCATGTGCGTAAGGTGTTGCCCTTGTTGCGGCAGGTAATGGCCCAGTCGGACACTTGCCCAGACGATGTCGGTGGCGTTGCCTATACCGCGGGTCCTGGCCTGGTCGGCGCGCTACTGGTGGGAGCGGCGGTGGGACGCAGTCTGGCCTGGGCCTGGGGGGTGCCTGCGGTGGCTGTGCATCACATGGAGGGACATTTGCTCGCCCCAATGCTGGAGGATAATCCCCCCGAGTTCCCGTTTGTTGCACTGCTGGTGTCGGGCGGCCATACCCAACTGGTGCGCGTGGATGGCGTGGGACGTTACGCCATACTGGGCGAGTCGCTGGATGACGCCGCTGGCGAGGCTTTTGATAAGACCGCCAAGATGCTGGGGCTGGGGTATCCGGGCGGTCCGGCCCTGGCGCATCTGGCGCAGTCGGGTGATCCCGAACGCTTTCACTTCCCTCGCCCGATGACTAATCGACCTGGCCTGGATTTCAGCTTCAGTGGCCTCAAGACCTTTGCTGTAAACAGCCTGCGGACGCAGGGTG
Source organism: Gammaproteobacteria bacterium (assembly GCA_040183005.1). Classification (NCBI taxonomy): domain Bacteria; kingdom Pseudomonadati; phylum Pseudomonadota; class Gammaproteobacteria; species Gammaproteobacteria bacterium. The sequence continues at coordinate 1,717,830 of JAMPIW010000007.1, read as the reverse complement.
GCGATGATCAGACCCGTGCTGATATAGCGCGCGCCTTCCAAGATGCCGTGGTGGATACGTTGGCCATCAAGTGCCGGCGCGCACTCCAGCAGACTGGCCTGGTGCGTTTGGTGGTCTCCGGCGGTGTGAGCGCCAACACTGCATTGCGCGAACGTTTGGATATTATTGCGGGTGAGGAGGGCGCGCAGGTTTTTTATCCGCGCCTGGAGTTTTGCACTGATAACGGTGCGATGATTGCTTATGCCGGCTGCCGACGTATCCAGGCAGGGCAGGCCGAGCCGCTGGCATTCTCCGCCACGCCGCGCTGGCCGCTGGATGTGTTGACGCCACCGTAAACATCGAGGTTTCAAGCATGTCCATCATCGAAAGTTGGTTTGAAGAAAAACAATCGGCCTGGTTGTACCGCGCGGTGGCCCAAGCCGAGCAGGATGCACAAAAGAACAAGCTGTTTACCACTTTGGCGGATGCCGCGGAATCGCAGGCGCTGCTGTGGGAGCGGCGTATCCGTGAGAAGGGCGATGCAGTCCCTGTGTTTCATCCCTCGCTACGCGCACGTTTAGTCAGATGGTTAATTCAAAAACTCGGCCCGCGTACCGTGCGCCCGGTACTGGCGGCGATGAAGGTGCGTGGTGTGTCCGTGTATGGTGCCGGCGTCACAGGTCATCCAATGCCTACCTCTGTGGCGGAAATGGAGCGGCGTCATAAGAGAGGCTCCGGTGGTAATCTTCGTGCTGCAGTATTCGGTGTGAATGATGGCTTGGTGTCGAACACTAGCCTGATTATGGGTGTTGCTGGTGCGTCCAGCGATGCCAATATTATCTTATTGTCTGGCGTGGCCGGGTTGCTGGCAGGTGCGTTCTCTATGGCGGCAGGAGAATATGTTTCCATGCGTTCGCAGCGTGAGTTGTTTGAATATCAGATCGGGCTGGAACGTGAGGAGCTGGCGGAATATCCCGAGGAAGAGGCAGAGGAGCTTGCGCTGATCTATAACGCGCGCGGCTTGCCTCTGGAAGAGGCGCGCCATGTGGCGCGGGATTTAATGCGTGATCCGGAACATGCATTGAATACCCTGGCGCGTGAAGAGCTGGGATTGAACCCGCATGATCTGGGTTCTCCATGGGGTGCGGCGCTGTCCTCCTTCTTGGCATTCGCTGTTGGCGGCGTAGTGCCATTGTTGCCGTTTCTGCTGGGTGCGGCCCAAGATGCTGTCCTTGCGGCGGCTGCACTGGCGGGTGCTTCCTTATTTGCGGTAGGCGCGTTGTTGAGTCTTTTTACTGGCAAGAGTGCCTGGTACGGCGGATTGCGCATGGTTCTGATCGGAGGTGGGGCAGGCATAGTGACCTACCTTATTGGCAGTGTAATCGGAGTGAGTCTGAGTTAAATCACGGAGGTTTTTATGGGATATAGGAGAATTAGGATTGAGTGGTTAGGTGTGGTTCTTATTTTTCTCACGTGTGTTCCAGTCGTTGTCAATGCGGATGAACTTTCCGCAGATGCCGTCATGAGAAAATCCTTTCAGGTCTATGGCGGGGATGATTCCCTGTCGAAAATCACCTTTATTTTTCAGGAAAAAGGAGAGCCGGAAAAAAAGCTGGTGTACTCCATGGCGTGGAAAAAATTCCAGGGAGCAGGCGATGCCGACACAAAGGTCATAATGTTCCGTGACTTTCCTCCCGATGCCAAAGGCGTCTCTTATTTAGGGATTTTTTATAAGCCAGAACTTAATAAAAACGACGATGAGTGGATATACCTGCCCGAATTGCGAATGGTTAGAAGATTGAGCCATACCGGGCCGAAGCATGCTAAGGAGGAGGAGTTTTCAAAGTCGGAGTTGCGGCAATTCGATCTTGTGCCACGAAATCCCGATGATGACACGCACCAATTATTACCGTCCGAAGCCATGGATGGTGTTGCTTGCCATGTCGTAGAGAGTGCTCCCAAAAAAGGCGGCGCGGAAATTTATCCCTATGGGAGGGTTGTGCGATGGATATCAAAGGACAATTTCTTGCCGCTGCGCATTGATTATTATGATGAGCGTAATAAATTACAAAAACAGCAATTCACAAAATGGAAAAAGATTAATGATGTCTGGGCGTGGGAGGAGGTGGTGGGTGTGAATGTTCAAACGGGCAATAAGACCCTGTTGACTATCACCGACATCAAAGTGAATGTTGGCCTTACCGATGAATCTTTTTCAAAGCGCACAATGCAGTTGGGTATTGAAAATGTCAAATGATGGGGCGGTATCATTTGATGGTCGAAGATGAGCATTGGACGGCCCAAATTCAGGTAACAAAAAACCCTCTCTCCGTGCAGAGAGAGGGTGAACAGGCAATTAGAAATAAAACCGGTTACAGCTTTCCTTCGCGCCGCATCAGTTCATCAATGGTTACGCCCACTTCGGGTACGCCGCCGAAAAGGCTGCCCAGCTTGCGCTTGTTGGCGTTTTCCAGCACCAGATTATAATCGGTGGCGGACAGGGGGATGTAGCTTACCTGCTTGACCAGATTGGATGCGTTCTTCAGATAGAACTCAACGAACTCCTTGACTTCAGGTTTCTGGATGGATTTCGCGTTGACATAAATGAAGATCGGGCGCGATAGTGGCTGGTAACTGCCATTTATTACCGCGGTAGGGCCAGGTGCGACGGCGGCTTTTCCGTCCCGCACCGAGATGGGCACCGCCTTCAGCTTGCTGGCGTTTTCGGCGTAATAGGCGTAGCCGAAGTAACCCAGTGCGTTCTTGTCGCGTATGACGCCCTGTACCAGCACGTTATCATCCTCGCTGGCGGTATAATCGCCACGGCTGGATTTGGCCTTGCCTACGACAGCTTCGGTGAAGTAATCGAAGGTGCCGGAGTCAGAGCCCGCGCCGAACAAGCGGATGGGTGCGTCGGGCCAGGAGGGGTCGATCTGGTTCCATTTGCTGATTTTGCCTTGCGCGCTTGGCTCCCACATCTTCTTGAGTTGGGCCACGGTCAGGCTCTTTACCCAGCTATTTTCGGAGTTGACCACTACAGTGAGGGCGTCATAGGCTACGGGCAGTTCCATGTATTGGATGCCGGCCGCTTTGCATGATTCCATTTCACCCGCCAGAATCGGGCGCGAGGCATCCTGAATATCGGTTTCGCCACGGCAGAATTTCTTGAACCCGCCGCCTGTGCCGGAGATGCCCACAGTGACGCGGACTGTCCCTTTCTTGGCTTTCTGAAACTCTTCGGCGACCGCTTCGGTGATGGGGAAAACGGTGCTGGAGCCGTCGGCCTTGATAGTGGGTACAGCGATAGCCGTCATTGACAAGCTCGACAGACCGCCCAGAACGGCGGTCATGGCTATCGATTTTCTGATGGATCTATTTAACATGCGTGTTGCCTCAATGGTTAGGGTAGGTTTGACTTAGAAATCAAACTGGGCGCGCAGTGTGGCGGCTTTTTCGCTCTTGCTGGTGACGCCATTGACAGTGACCGGGGTGTCAAAGTCAGTTTGTACATAGTTCAACATAAAGCGCGTATTGGGGTTGACGATCCATTTTACACCTGCGGTCCATGCGCCTGCCTTATTGGTGTAGGCGGTTGTTGCTGAGGAGGCGGCGAGGCGTCCGGTTCCGGCAGCATTGGCAGCACTAAAGTCGGAGGCATCGTACTCGGCGAAGCGTAGCCCCACCTCCCAGGCACCCCAGCCTTCAGCCAGCGATCCGGGCTGGAAGTTGGTGTTGGGACGGATGCGGCCAAACGCGCCAGCTTTGTAATTGTCCGCATATTTCTCGCCAGTGATCATCCAGTTGATCGAGGCATACCAGGCGCTGATGTCCCGGTCAAAGTTGACGCCAGCTTTGCTGTTGCCCTGATAGTTGGCCGTCAAGTATTCGCCCTGTAACTTGACGGGGCCGCGCGCGGCCGCACCTTCGAAGCCATAGCGTGTGCGATCAAAATTCTCGCCATCGAAAGTCGCAGTCTGGAAGAAACTGGCGCCCCTGGCCTGAGAGCGGGCGCTCAATACGCCGTCGCCGGGCGCTTGTTCGCCCTTGGAGAAGGCTAGGCCTGCGTGATAGACGGCATCCTTCTGCTTAAGAATCTCAGCGAAATTGGCGGTGATGCGGCCAATCACATCCATCTTGTCCGCCTTGGCGTTGTTCTGACTGGTCGTGGTATCGATGTTCGAAAGCTCTGCCCGGTTGATGCCGCGCCCGTTCGATAGCGCCAGGCCATAATTGACGCCCTTGGTGATCTCGCCGAATGCCATTGCGCCGATTTCCTTGCCGGGCACCAGTTGATCGGCGAGGGAACGTTCCTGGAAGTCAATGAAATTGGAGCTGGTAAGCTGCTCAAGCCCCATCGGCATTTTGAACTGTCCAAAACGCAAGCCCAGTTTCGGCCACCACAGGGCATCCAGATGGGCGATGTCGAGCGCCGCGCCACCCGCTCCGAATTCGCCAATCACTTGCACTTCGTAGCGGTCATAGAATTTGGCTTTGGCACCAACACGGGCGCGACGCATCTCGAAGGTGTCGGCAGTCATGCCGTCATTGCCCAGGTAATTGCGATAATCGGCATGCACGCGACCGGTGAGAGAAAGGCTGAAATCCTTACTGGCAGATTCGATGGCAATGCCATCCTTGAATACCGGCTTTAATTCGCCGCGCTTGGCTTCGGCTTCGCTTTGCTTGATCTCCCGAAGGGTGTCCTTGATCTGGCCGTACTCTTCATTGCTTAGTACCCCTTTTTCCTTCAAGGTCTTTACTAGCTCGGAAACGGCCTCATTCGCGTGCGCAGGCACCTGCATCGCGGCACACAGCAGGCCGACGGACAGCGCTATGCCTGCGCGGTGCCTGGATGGATTGTTACGCCGCTCTTTATAGGACATCTTGGTTGTATTCACCGTTATCTTTCCTCCAGTTATGGTGTCGCCTTGCCGTACGGCAGGTTTCCCTTCTATGAAAATGTTAAGAAAATGTTAACAACGGAGGAAATTTTAATGTCAAATACGTGACAGTATTGTGACGAAATTATGACAATTTGATGACAAGACGAAGAGACGCGGCACCGGCTGGTGCAAGTGCAGGATTGGGTTAGCTGATCCGTTCTACTACATACTCCGCGATCCACCGCAATGGATCGGCGCGCTCGTCAAGTGTGCCGAGGCAATTCAGCGCTTCCTGGTGCAGGTCCCTGGCGCGCTGTTTGGCCTCTGCCATGCCGAGCAGGGCGGGGTAGGTGGGTTTGTCGCGGGCGATGTCCGCGCCCTGGGTTTTGCCGAGGGTTACGGTGTCGCTTTCGATGTCAAGGATGTCGTCGCGAATCTGGAATGCCAAGCCGATACACTTGGCGTAGCGATCGAGGCGGTTGAAGACATCGAGGTCAATGTCCGGTTTGCCAAGTGCGCCGAGTGTCACGCTGGCGCGGATTAGGGCGCCGGTCTTGTGGATGTGCATGTCTTCCAGCTCCCCGAACGTCAGCGTACGTCCTACGGCGGCCAGGTCGATGGCCTGTCCGCCCGCCATGCCACGCGAGCCGGAGGCCAGCGCCAGAGTCTCAATCATCTTCAGCCGTGCGGTGGCGTTCGCCTGGATGGCGGGGTCGTGGGCGAGGACATAAAAGGCCAGTGTTTGCAGGGCATCGCCGGCGAGTATTGCGGTGGGTTCGTCAAACGCCTTGTGGCAGGTGGGCTTGCCGCGCCGCAGATCGTCGTCATCCATGGCGGGCAGGTCATCATGCACCAGTGAGTAGACGTGAATCAGCTCCACGGCGCAGGCTGGTCCGTCGAGTGCGGCGTTCTCCACGCCTAGCGCGCCGCCAGCTGCATACACTAGCAATGGGCGAATGCGCTTGCCGCCGCCCAGCACGGCATAGCGCATTGCTTCATGTAAATGCGCGGGATGAATCGTGGCCGCCGGCAGCCAGTGGTCGAGGTTTTTCTCGACACGTTCCTGGCAGGCTGCAAGCCAGCCCTTGAAGTCGTTAGTTTTCATTAGCGAACGGTTGCAGTTCCGGCTGCCCGTCTTTTTCGATTAACACCTGAATTTTTTGCTCCGCTTCTTTGAGAGATTGCTGGCAAGTGCGTGTCAGGTTGATGCCGCGCTCGAAGCAGGCGAGTGACTCTTCGAGCGAGATATCGCCTTGCTCCATGCGGCCCACCAGAGTTTCCAATTCTTTGAGAGCTGATTCAAAATTGGGCGGGGTCGTTGTCTTTTTTTTGGTCAAGTCTGAAAAACTCCATATGAATTGACTTGCAAGTAATTCTGTCTTTGCGTCAGAGCGTTTCTGCATGAGCTAACCCGAATGTTTCATAAATTCGCGCGTCCTCGCTGGTCTTTTGATCGATATGGGAATTTTGTTCAGTCGGCCGTATGAATAACTACGGCGCTTCCTCACAAAATTCCCCTATCAATCAAAATCCTGCGCGATCATCACGCGAATTTATGAAACATTCGGGTTAAAAAAGGAACTCTATCAAAAATCCGGCTATAATCACAGCCCATGAAATTTGAACTTTTGCATACCGACCACGCCGCGCGGCGTGGTCGTCTGATATTTGAGCGCGGCATGGTAGAGACCCCAGCTTTTATGCCGGTGGGCACTTATGGCACCGTCAAGGCCATGACCCCCGAGGAGCTGCGTGAGGCCGGTGCCGAAATCATTCTCGGCAATACCTTTCACCTAATGCTACGTCCCGGCGTTGAAATAATCGGCATGCACGGTGATCTGCACGGCTTTATGCACTGGGAGGGGCCGATCCTCACCGATTCGGGCGGATTTCAGGTCTTTAGTCTGGGTGAGATGAGGAAAATTACAGAGCAAGGCGTGGAATTCCGTTCACCGGTGAACGGCGACAAGGTGTTTCTCGATCCGGAGCGTTCCATGGCTGTGCAGCGCGCGCTGGGGGCGGACATTGTGATGGTGTTCGATGAATGCACACCTTATCCTGCCACCGAACAGCAGGCGCGTGACTCCATGGAGATGTCGCTGCGCTGGGCGAAGCGCAGCCGTGAGGCCCATGGTGACAACCCCGCAGCACTGTTCGGCATTGTGCAGGGTGGCATGTATCCCACCTTGCGCGAGGCATCGGCAGCGGGCCTGCTGGAGATTGGCTTTGATGGTTACGCGATTGGCGGCCTGTCGGTGGGCGAGCCCAAGGATGACCGTGAACGTGTTCTGGAGCATACCATTCCCCACCTGCCGGTGGCGCAACCTCGCTATCTGATGGGTGTCGGCACGCCGGTGGATATTGTGGAGGCGGTACGGCGCGGCATCGATATGTTCGACTGCGTGATGCCCACGCGCAACGCCCGCAATGGCCACCTGTTCGTGCATGGCGGCGAGATTCGCATCCGCAACAGCACTTACCGCAACGATACCCGGCCGCTGGACGAGACGTGCGGTTGCTATACCTGCCGCAATTACAGCCGTGCCTATCTGAGCCATCTGGATAAGTGCCGCGAAATCCTGGGCGCGCGGCTCAATACCATTCACAACCTTTATTATTATCAGGAGCTGATGCGCGGCCTGCGCGCGGCCATCAGCGAGGGTAAATTGCATGACTTTGTGGCCGAGTTTTATGCCAGACGCGCGCAAAACGTACCGGCTGTGCAATAATAGCCAGTTATGGGTTTCGGGTCATAGCGAACAACCCGAAGCCCGCAAGCCAAAACTTTAAGAAAAGAAGGAAACCGTATGAGCTTTTTTATCTCCGATGCCTGGGCCGAAGCCGCCCCTGCCTCCGCCGCACCCAGCATTATGGAATTTGTCCCCCTGCTGCTGATTTTTGTGGTGTTTTATTTCCTGCTGATTCGCCCGCAGATGAAGCGTGCCAAGGAACATAAAAAAATGACCGAGGCGCTGGCGAAGAATGACGAAGTGGTCACCACTGGCGGCCTGCTGGGGAAGATCGCCCGTATTGATGAGAGCTTTGTTACCTTGGAAATCGCCGATGGCGTCGAAATCAAGGTGCAGCGTAGCGCCATCACTGCCTTGATGCCCAAGGGAACCTATAAATCATAAGGTGTGAAACCGCCTGCCTTGTTTTGCTATCCCGTTATTTTGAGTGTTGCTGGCCGGAAGGATGATTCATGATTAATCAGTATCCCCTGTGGAAATACCTGCTGATTCTGGCGGTGCTCGCCGTCGGTGCGTTGTATGCATTGCCCAATCTCTATGGTGAGGATCCTGCGCTGCAGATATCATCGAGCCGTGGTACTCCCATCGATATGTCCACGCGCACCAAAGTACAGGATACCCTCAGGCAGGCCGGAATCACCTCGCAGCCGATTGAGGCAGTAGCGAGCAGTCTGCTGGTGCGCTTTTCCAACACCGATGACCAGCTCAAGGCCAAGGACGCAGTTGCCGCAGCGCTGGGCGATGACTATATAACGGCTCTGAACCTTGCGCCTGCCACCCCCGGCTGGCTGACCTCCCTGGCCGCCGCGCCGATGTACCTCGGGCTGGATTTGCGCGGCGGCGTGCACTTCCAGATGCAGGTGGATACCGTGGCTGCACTGGCTCAGGCGGAAGAGCGCTATGTTGGTGAGGTGCGCACTTTGCTGCGCGACAAAAAATTGCGGTACTTGACCGTGGCGCGGCAAAATACCGGCAGCCTGGAAGTCAAATTCCGTGATGCGGGGGAGCGTGACCAGGCCCTCAATACAATCAAGAAGGAGTACCCGAGTTTAGTTATCAAAGATGAGGATCGCGGCGGCGAATACTATCTGCTGGCTTCGATCAGCGAAAAAGAGAAGCTTGAGATAAGCAAATTCGCTGTGCAGCAGAACATCACCGCCCTGCGCAACCGCGTCAACGAACTGGGCGTCTCTGAGCCGGTGATTCTGCAGCAGGGTGCGGACCGCATTGTCGTGCAACTGGCTGGTGTGCAGGATACTGCGCGCGCCAAGGATATTCTGGGCGCTACCGCCACCCTGGAATTCCGGCTGGTGGATACGGAGCACAATGTCCAGGATGCCGTGGCCGGACGCGTGCCGCTTGGCTCTAAGCTCTATAAAGAGCGCAAGGGCGCCCCTGTATTACTCCAGAAGCGCGTGATCATTACCGGGCAGGATATCACTGATGCCTCATCGGGTCTTGATCAGCGCGATGGCAGTTCAGCAGTGTTTATTTCGCTGGACGGCAAGGGTTCCAAGATGATGTATAACATCACCAAGGACAATGTCGGCAAGCCGATGGCCGTGGTGTTCATCGAGAACAAGACCGAGACGCGTATGGTCGACGGCAAAGCCGTCAAGACCAAGAAAACGGTCGAAGAGGTCATCAATATCGCAACCATCCGCGAGGCGCTCAGCAAACGCTTCCAGATCACCGGATTGGACGGCTCCAACGAAGCACGCGATCTTGCCTTGCTGTTGCGTGCGGGTGCGCTGGCCGCACCGATGGATATCGTCGAAGAGCGCACTGTGGGCCCGAGTCTGGGCGCAGAGAACATCGCCAAAGGGTTCAACTCCACGCTCATCGGTTTCGCCGCTATCGCCATTTTCATGAGCGTCTATTATCGGGTCTTTGGTGTTATCGCGAGTGTTTCGCTGTTTATGAACATGGTGTTGCTGATGTCGGTGTTGTCCGTGTTGCAAGCAACACTTACCCTGCCGGGCATTGCAGGTATCGCGCTCACGATTGGTATGGCGATCGATGCCAACGTCCTCATTTTCGAGCGTATCCGCGAGGAGCTGCGCAATGGCAATACGCCCCAGGCGGCGATTCATGCCGGTTATGAACGCGCCTGGGGTACTATTCTGGATTCGAACATTACGACGTTGATTGCCGGTTTCGCGCTGTTCCTGCTGGGTTCCGGTCCAGTGCGCGGCTTCGCAGTGGTGTTGTGCATCGGCATCCTGACATCCATGTTCAGCGCAGTGATGGTGTCGCGCGCCATGGTTAATTTGATTTACGGTGGGCGCAAGCTCTCCAAACTGCCGATTTAATTTCGAGGATAGTTAGATGGAATTTTTCCGCATCAAGCACGATATTCCGTTCATGCGCTACGCGCGCATTACAACGGTAATCTCGGCCGTGATGTTTGCCCTGGCGGTCGGGGCCCTTTTCATGCGCGGGCTGAATCTGAGCATCGAGTTCACCGGTGGTACGGTAGTTGAGGTTCATTACCCGCACGCAGTAGACGTGGAGCATATTCGTACCGGGCTTCTAGGGGCAGGCTATCACGATGTGACAGTACAAAACTTCGGCACCACCCAGGATGTGCTCATCCGTCTGCCCGCAAAGCAGAACATGTCCTCGGCGACGCTCAGCGATGAGATTATGCACGCGCTCAAGACGCTGGATGCCAGCGTGGAGCGGCGGCGAGTGGAGTTCGTTGGTCCGCAGGTCGGCCAGGAATTGTATGAGGGTGGCGGGCTGGCGCTCCTGTTGGTGTGCGCCGGAATTATGGCCTATCTCGCGATACGTTTCGAATGGCGTTTCTCGATTGCCGCGATCGTCGCCAATATGCACGATGTCGTTATCATCCTGGGTTTCTTTGCTTTCTTTCAGTGGGAGTTCTCCTTGACAGTGCTGGCGGGTGTGCTCGCCATTCTTGGCTACTCGGTGAATGAGTCGGTGGTGGTGTTTGACAGGATTCGCGAAAACTTCCGCAAGATGCGCAAAGCATCCGTTCCGGAAGTCATCGACAACGCTATTACCCGCACTATGTCACGCACCGTTATCACCCACACGATGACGGAATTGGTGGTGCTGTCCATGCTGTTTTTCGGCGGCGAGTCGCTGTTCTATTTCGCGTTGGCGCTCACCATTGGTATTGTGTTCGGCATCTATTCCTCGGTGCTGGTGGCCAGTCCTATCGTGATGTGGTTGGGTGTCGACAGAAGTAATCTGATGCCCGTCAAGAAAGAGGGTGAGGGTGTTGACGCCCGTCCGTAAGGTTTCTCGTTAGTTGAGTACAGAAAGCCCGCAACTGCGGGCTTTCTGTTTTGTAAAGGACGAAAAAACGCTGGAAATCAGCATTATTTGGTCCTTTACGATGATGATGCGCCGGCTGTAACCTCATCTTTATGGCTATGGTTTTTGGGGGTGCAGGATGGACACTTTGGTGAAATTGGTGCAGGCGGTGAATCAGATCGACCGGCAATTGGCGGCGATTTTGGTTGTGGGGGTTGCGCTCGTCGTGTTGGCGTTGATCGTTTTGCATGGCGGCCAGAGGCCATAAGCCGATGCCAATTGCAAACGATAACCGCGTGTGTGTCTACCTCGGCGAAGGCCTCGCCCGCTACGCTTTCCCCGGTGGCCATCCCTTCGGGGCCGGGCGGATGGAGGCCTTTTGGGATGAAATGATCCGCAACGGCCTGGATGGCGGCGTAACCGTCCGCGCGCCGGTAATGGCGGCGCAGGAGGTGATCGAGCGCTTCCATACACATGCTCACGTGGCGCGCATCAAGGCGATGTCGGCGCGGGGCTGGGGGGATTTCGACGCTGGCGATACCCCTGCCTTTGCAGGTGTCTATGAAGCGGCGGCATATGTGGTGGGTTCCACCGTCGATGCCGTGAAGTGCATCATGGAGCGTAGCTGCCGCCGTGCTTTCGTCCCCATCGCCGGGTTGCACCATGCGGCACGCGATGCCGCGACGGGTTTTTGCATTTTCAACGATATCGGCGTGGCGATTGAGATCTTGCGCAGTGGTTATGGTGTGCAGCGCATCGCTTATGTGGATATTGATGTCCATCACGGTGATGGGGTGTTTTATGCTTATGAGACCGATCCGCAGATATACATCGTCGATGTCCATGAAAATGGCCGTTATCTCTTTCCCGGCACCGGCGCGGCGCACGAGATTGGGCGTGGCGCGGCGGCAGGCAGCAAGCTCAACATCCCCTTGTCGCCGGGTGCCGGAGATACGGCCTTTTTACAAGTCTGGCCGCGTATCGAGGCATTTGTGCGCCATGCCCGTCCTGAATTCATCATTCTGCAATGCGGTGCCGATAGTCTGGCAGGCGACCCCTTGGCAAACCTGACGTATTCGCCCGCCACCCACGCCTATGCGGCGACCCGGTTGTGCGAAATCGCTGAGGAATGCTGTGAGGGGCGCATCCTGGCCTTGGGTGGAGGTGGCTATAACCTGGACAATCTGGCCCGTGCCTGGACAGCAGTGGTGCGGGCGTTCATCGAAACGCCATGAAGTTCCTGTGTGACGAGATGCTCAAGCGCCTGGGGCGCTGGCTGCGCGCGGCGGGGTATGACACGGTGATCGAGGGAGACGGAGTCCGCGACCGCGATCTGATCCAGCGTGCGGTGCGGGAAGGGCGGCTGTTGATCACGCGCGACCGCAAACTCACGGAATTCCGTGATGCGCCGGGTGTGGTGATCCTGCTGCGTTCCAACACGGTGCAGGATTGCATCCAGGAGCTGACCGGGCAGATCGGGATCGACTGGACGTTCCGGCCATTCACGCGCTGTCTGGTGTGCAACACGCCGTTGATCGAGGCCCCGCCCGAGCTGTGGTGTGAGGTGCCGCATCGTTCGCGCGCGATGGTTCGCCACCTTAATTATTGCCCGCAGTGCGGTAAGGTCTATTGGGAGGGCAGTCATGTGCGGCGCATGCACAGCAAGCTGGAGGCCTGGCGGGCCAATAGCGGGTTATAGGAGGCTTATTTATAACTTATTGTAATTATGATAAAATCCCCTTTCACTTCTGGGATTCTCCGGCTACGGAAGACTTGAACTTTTCATGATCTGCCCCTATCTAATGACTTGTGTTTATAACTTACGAGGTTTTGAATGAAACGCATTTTTCTGTTCCTGCTTACCAACATCGCTGTGCTGGTTGTACTCAGCGTTTCGATGCGTCTGTTAGGGATTGAAGGTATTCTCGACCAGCAGGGAGTCGATTTGAATATGACTTCGCTGCTCATCTATGCCGGCATCATCGGCATGAGTGGCTCGTTCATCTCGTTGGCGATCTCCAAATGGAGCGCAAAGAATATGACCGGGGCGCGCGTGATCGAGCGCCCGGCAAATGCCACCGAGGCATGGTTGGTGGATACCGTGAAGCGCCAGGCACAAAAGGCCGGTATCGGAATGCCGGAAGTGGCGATCTATGACTCGCCCGACGTGAATGCCTTCGCCACTGGCATGTGGCGTAACAACGCCCTGGTGGCGGTGAGCACCGGCCTGTTGCGTTCCATGAGTCAGGATGAGGCTGAGGCCGTGCTGGCGCATGAGGTCAGCCACGTCGCCAATGGTGACATGATAACCCTGGCGCTGATTCAAGGTGTGGTGAACACCTTTGTGATTGTGCTGTCGCGGGTAGTTGGCCATTTGGTAGACCGGCTGGTGTTCAAGACCGAGCGCGGCCATGGCCCGGCTTTCTGGGTAACTTCCATAGTCGCTGAGCTGGTGCTGGGCGTATTGGCCAGCGCCATCGTCATGTGGTTCAGCCGTCGCCGCGAATTTCGCGCCGATGCCGGTGGCGCGAGCCTGGCCGGGCGGGAAAAGATGATTGCTGCTCTGGAGCGTTTGAAAATGGGGGCTAACCAGGCTCATCTTCCGGACCAGATGGCTGCGTTTGGCATTTCGGGTGGGATCGGTCACGGGCTGAAACGCCTGTTTATGAGCCATCCTCCGCTGGAAGAACGCATTGCCACGCTACGTTCCCAGCGTAGCTAATAAGGTAAACAGAGGCGCCCTTGAAGGGCGCCTCTGTCATTTGGGGCAGGCTGCTGGGGCAGGCTGCTATTAAAGAAAATGGATTCCCCGCCGATGTAGGCTGTATCCAAACAAAGCTGTATCCAAGCAAGGAGAACAATAAAATGACCATGACAGATATTACCGTCCGGCAGGAAACAGCGGCTGACGTGCGCGCGATTGATGTTGTTAATCTTAGCGCTTTCGAAGGCGAAGCGGAGGCGATTCTGGTCACCGTGTTACGACAGTCCGAGCATTTCATTCCCGAATTATCTCTCGTTGCTGAAATAGATAACCGTATCGTGGGGCATATCCTGCTGTCGCGAGCCTATCTTGGCCGTCCAGGAGGCGAGTTCGATGTGCTGGCGCTAGCGCCGATGGCGGTGGTACCCTCGCAGTCGCATCGTGGCATAGGCTCTGCCCTGGTGCGGGCCGCAATCACCAAGGCGGCGAGTCTTGGGCACAAGGCTATTGTGGTAGTGGGGCATCCCGAGTTTTATGTGCGGTTCGGCCTTGAAAAGGCCTCCAAATGGGATATCCGGTGCCTTTTGCCTGTGCCTGAAGAGTCTGTGCAGGCTATAGAGCTGGCAAAAGGTGCATTAAGCGGTGGTGGAACGCTTCGCTATCCTGTGGTGCTTACTGAGTTCTTTCGGCAAACAGTACAGTAACCGGATAAAAGTCCGGAGAAAATATGCCGTCACGAAGCTGGCGAGTTCAGAAGCTTTTTGGCGGTATTTCACATCCATTCAAATCCTTTGTCTCCCATCTGCGCGCCGGATGCAAGCGTGCTATCGTTGACGTCATGTTCCGGCGCGAAACGGAATTGTACGAAGAGGCCAGTGTTTTGCAAAGGATCGGCGAGCAACGTGGCATGCATGCTTCCGCCTTTGCCGCCATGAGTCTTTATGGCTACTTTATGTCCGGCGCTGAAGATATGGGCGGGCACTATTACGGTGGCAGGTTGATTGATAGTCTTGATCTCTGGCAATAGTAGCCCTGCCGTCTGATCAGTGGCGCTCTTTTCAATGCCATAACGGCTTAGTGTTATTGACTCAGCGATGGGGGCCATCATCTGAATGCCAAACTCCATCCGTGAATTTTTGACGTTTTTCATCCAACGTATGACCGCTACGCCCCATTCCTGAAGGTTTCCCTGGGTTGTGATGCGGATGCCCACCAACTCACCAATCTTGAATTTCACCGATTTTTTGTTTCCTTCCCATGCCAGGCACGCGCCGTTGGCACTTTCGTTGACAACGGCGCATTCATACGTTGCAAAGGGAAGTGTTGCGGCCGGGGGTGGTGCAGGCTGTTTCTCCTGTTGCTTTGCGAAGTACGTAGTTTGATTGATTACATTCCATACGTCCTGTTGATCCTTCTCCGCTTCCTGCGCATCCCAATTATCTTCCGCACCATACAGCCCGGTTACAGGGCGGCTTGTGAAACTGGCTTTGCCTTTACGTGTTTCGTTCGCGGGGGATGCTGAAGCTCCATTGATGGCGTTATGAATAGCGCCCAGGCCTACTGTCACAACAAGTACGGAGTTTTTATTGATGCGGGAGAAACTGCGTTGCGGGATTGTTCCCCATGATGACATGAGTCTGACCAAAAGCTCGTGAGGCAACAATGACTTTTGTGATTCCTGGGTTTCTTGTTGACTGAGAGTATTACGCAGATGATCAATCAGGGGTGAGGTATCCAGCACCCGGCATGATTTGGAAAAGCAATTTTTTTTTGTTGTTGGTGATGAAGTGGGCTCGTCTTTTTCCGGGTCGATCATGAATGATTCTGCCAGATTGGTGGCGTCGGAAACGGGTCCCAGTCGACTGAGGGATGACCATTGGCCAAGAATCCCAACTACGCTGCCTATTTCGTTTTGAGATAAATGATAAGGATTGGCCAATGCCAGCAGCAACGCCTGCTTGTAGAGATCGCTGATGCTGTGGCGTGCAATAGGCGCGTCTTCCGTGTCCAGGATGGCGCTTTCATGGAGATGCTTTTGTTCGGCGTAATGATAGAGCTGATGAATGTCCCGCCATACTGTGTTTGGGCAGGGTGTATATATTTGATAGGAGGTCAGTAGTGCGTCAATCAGGTGCTGCATGGCATGATGCAGCAGCAGCAAGGCCTTGCCGGCGGTGAATGCCGAGGATTGATGTGTGATCAGATTGTTGAGGGTAACTTTATAGCCATTCGCCATTTCGCTATAAAGGTCGCGTGCCAGATGAGCATCTTTAAGGTTTGACTCCGATAACGGAAAGGCTGCGCCGATATACTGTTTTTTTAGTGCCGCTATTACTCTGCGGGTTGGTGTTCTGAACAATGCCAGAATCTGGCAACGGTGTTGTACCGGAAGGGTGGTACGGTTCAGCTTTGTCAGTGCGCAATAGAGCGCGTGCGCGGTTTCTCCGGTATTAACCAGAGGCAAATGTTCGATCCACCCTTTTATCTTGACAGGATGTGGATCAAAGTCCATCCCCAGGCTTTTGTCCAGGCACGGCGTTTGTAAATTGAGGGTGGCATTTTCCATGGCGGGCCATTCTCCTTGAACATATTTCAGGGGGTATTATTACTATCGGCCAGGATTTTCAAATATTTAGAATAGGGTAGGGAAAATCGGAAAAATTTCCGTTGAATGGAGTGGAGTGCTGGCGAAATACATATATGAGGGAGGATCCACCTCCCATCATATAAAAGCCCAAAGTAGCTCGAAATCCTTGTCGTGTGTCTGGACGGCAGAAGCCAGGGTTTCAGGGGTCATAACCTGAACGGGCATGAAAAGAAATTGCATGAAGCCGCCAGTGTCCTCCAGTGATTCCGTGAGTAGTGCGTGACGTGTTCCGCTGTTCGTGCTGAGGATGATTTCCTTGCCGGTCTGAAATGCGTGTGCGGGTGTTATCAAGGTGGCGGATTGATTGGTGGCTGTGAGTTCGGGCAACAGCAGGCCATTCAGCGGAGCATCGCCGGATCTGTCCGCGGCATGGGTACGTATCAACACCGCCTCGGCGGTCGGCGCCAGCATCTCAATGCCGAATTCCACCTCCGAGCTGGTCACATCCTTTAACCAGCGAATGACGGCGATTCCCCATTCATTGTTACTCATTCCATTGGCGGTTTGAATGCCAATTATTTCTCCGGCTTTGAACGGAGTTGAATTACCGTCTACTTTCCATAGCAAGCCGGAACCGCCTGCGCTTTCATTGATTATTGTGCACGTGTGTGTTGCGTGGGCGCGAGAGGTGTCAACGTTTCTATGTGCCGTGTTTTGCAGGCTGCGGGAGAACAAGGCGATAGGGTCGTTATTTGCTCTGGGTGGGTTGGGTGGCGAAGCAGGCGCGGGGTGAATATCTTTCTTTCTGAAAGAAAGCGTTGCATCCACCACGGATGTTTTTCTGATGAAATGATGGATGGCGTCGAGCCCGATGGCGATATTGATCCGTCCGGTTTTTCTTAGGCGTGCAAAGCTGCGCCTGGAGACAATGCCCCATGCCGAGATTAGCCATCGTGCCAATCCAGAAGCTATTGGTGACGCGGAGGTGTCGTTGCGCGTAGCGTTTGGCTCAGGTGAGCCAGCCTCGTTTTCCAATATTTGATAGAGGCGATATATCAAATCCGTGGTGTCTAACGCCCGGCATGATTCAGCGCTACAATTGTTGTTCACTGCCAGCGATGTGGGTGGATCATCCCCCGTTAAATTGATTATGAACGATCCAGCCGCGTCGCCGGGATTCGATACGGTATTCAACAGGCCATAAGGCGCCAATGTGACCAGTGCTGTATATACCTCTGTGATCCCATCCTGTGATAGCTGGTAGGGATTCGCCAAGGCCAGTAGCAATGCCTGCTTGTAGATGTCGTTGATGCTGCGCTGCGGACTGAGAGTATTCTGGTTGTCCAGCACGGGGCTTTCGTGCAGCTTTTTATGTTCCGCGTAGCGGTACATCTGGTGCATGTCATGCCATGCTGTAGTTGGGGACGGCGCATACATCTGATAAGAGGTAAGCAGCGCTTCGCTCAGGTAGCGCATGGCGCGGTGCATGTGCGTCAGCGTCATGCTTGCGGTGGATTCATTGGTCAGCAGGTTGTCGATGATGATCTTATAGCCGTTTGCCATCTCCAGGTAGAGTTCCCGCGTGAGTTGTGCGGTTTTGATGGCGATGTTGGATAGCGGCAAGGTTGAGCAAAGGTAATGTTTTTTTAGCGCGTTCGCGACATGATGGACCGATGGCCTGAAGGATTCGAGAATCTGGAAACGGTGCTGGGCGCCAATTGTCGTACGGTTCAGCGCGGTCAGCTCCTGGTAGACCAAGCGTGCTGTTTCGCCGGTGTTGTCTAGCGGAAGACGCTCCAGCCACTCCTTTATTTTCAGGGGATGGGGTGGACAGGCTAAATTCTGGGGTTCGTCTTTTTGTGGGAAGTGCAATATGATGCCGCTATTTTCCATGGGGGATATTTCCAGCAATCAGTTGGTTCATGCCACTGTATCGGCTTGGCCAGCCGATTTTTTAGAGCTGGAAAATCTAGTGCTAAGCGGTGCTTTCGGTTTACAGCAGGGGTAGTTTGCTCGGAGCGCCGGCCTGTTCATGCACCAGGCGGGGGACGAGATAGCCGGGCAGGTGGTTGCGCAGTTCTTTCATGAGCTCACGCGCGCGTGCTTCCTCGGTTTCAAAATGGGCGGCGCCTTGCACTTTGTCCAGCAGGTGCAGGTAATACGGTGTTACCCCGGCTTCAAACAGGGCCTCGCTAAGATCGGCCAGGGCTGTGGTGGAGTCATTCACGCCGCGCAGCAGTACGGTCTGGTTGAATAAAGCCACCCCAGCCTGCGCAAGGCGCGACAGCGCATCGCGTACTGAGCCATCAATCTCATTGGCATGGTTGGCGTGGACCACCATCACCGGTTTCAGGCGGCTTGTGTCCAGCCAGGCAAGCAGGGCGTTATCCACGCGTTCCGGCAATACGATCGGCAGGCGCGTGTGGATGCGCAGCCGTTTAAGATGCGGGATGGCGGATAAGCGTTGTGCCAGGGGAGCCAGGCGTTGGTCGGTAAGCGTCAAAGGATCGCCGCCGCTCAAAAGAACCTCGCTTACGGTTGTGTCGGCGGCGATATAGTCCAGCGCCGCATCCCAACCATGGGCGGCGGGATTGGCGTCGCTGTAAGGAAAGTGGCGGCGAAAACAATAGCGGCAATGGATGGCGCACGCGCCGGTGGTCACCAGCAGCACGCGCCCTTCATACTTATGCAGCACGCCGGGGGCGGGCATGGCGGCAAGGTCGCCCACCGGATCGGTGTTAAAACCTGTGGCAAGGAATTCTTCGTCGCTGAGCGGAAATACCTGGCGCAGCAACGGGTCGTTAGGGTCGCTCTTGCGCATCCGCGCCACATAGCTACGCGGCACGCGCAGGGCGAATTGGCGCCGGGCAGCATATCCCAAAGACAGCGCATCCGGCGCAAGATCGAGCATCGCCAGCAGTTCAAGCGGATCACTAATGGCCTGGGCAAGCAATTTTTGCCAGGAACTGGTCTGCCAAGATGGTGAAATTCGCGGTAACATAGGCATAGTTTACCGGAGTCTAAGAAACTGTTCACGATCTCGATCAAGGGATGCAGTGCAAGGCAAAATCGAGCGAAAAAGTGGGGCATACATGAAGTATGTGAGCATTTTGAGTTCGCCCGGATATATAAGGGTAACGCCGCAATGCGCCCTTCAGCGAGGTTGTGAACAGTTTCTAAAGGCAGGGTGTGGGATTGATTATCCTGCATTATCACGCAACCGCTGTATTTTTGAACGAGGATGGCATGGCCACATATAGCACCAATGAATTTAAGTCTGGCCTCAAAATCATGATGGATAATGATCCCTGTTCGATTTTGGAAAATGAGTTCGTCAAGCCCGGTAAAGGGCAGGCGTTTAGCCGTGTTAAATTCCGCAACCTCAAGAATGGGCGCGTTATTGAGCGCACCTTTAAATCCGGCGACACTGTGGAGGCCGCCGATGTCGTCGATGTCGAGATGCAGTATCTGTATAGCGATGGCCAGCACTGGCATTTCATGGTGCCGGAGACCTTCGAGCAGATTGCTGCGGATGCCCCCGCCGTGGAAGATGCCATCAAATGGCTCAAGGAACAGGATGTCTGCGTGATTACGCTGTGGAATGGCGTACCGCTTAGCGTGATGCCGCCGAATACGGTTACGCTCAAGGTGGTGGATACTGATCCTGGTCTGCGTGGTGACACCTCGGGTGGCGGCACCAAACCGGCTACGCTAGAGACAGGCGCCGTGGTGCGTGTGCCGCTGTTTGTCGAGATCGGCGATCTGCTCAAGGTGAATACGCGTACCGGGGAGTACCTGTCGCGGGCCAAGGCTTAAGTTTTGGTGGCGAAAAAAATCGCAATTAAAGCATAGCTTGCAAGATAATTTTCCCATCGAATGGCGGCCTACCGCAAGCCTTGAAAACCTGCGGCTGCGCGCCCGCGTGCTGGCCGCCATTCGCAGCTTTTTCTCCGAACGCGGTGTGCTGGAGGTGGAAACGCCAACACTGTCCTCTACGACGGTGACCGACCCCCATCTGCACAGCTTTACCACCCGTTATACCGGCCCCGGCGCACCTCAAGGCCGCACCTTGTGCCTGCAGACCTCCCCGGAATTCGCCATGAAACGTCTGCTCGCCGCCGGGAGTGGGCCGATCTACCAGTTGGGCAAGGTGTTCAGGAACGAAGAGGCGGGGCGGCGGCATAATCCTGAATTTACCCTCCTGGAATGGTATCGTCCGGAATTTGATCTTGCGGCGCTGATGAGCGAGGTCGAGGCTCTGGTAGGTCTCCTGATCGGCGCGCCGCAGGCGGAGCGCCTCAGCTATGCCGATGCCTTTGTCCGCCATGTCGGCATCAACCCCCATGCCGCAACGGTGGAGGAACTTAAACATTGCGCCTTGATCCAAAACATAAGTGAGCCACCGGGGCTTGATGATAGTGGCCGGGATGGTTGGCTGGACCTGCTGTTGACGCATGTGGTCGAGCCTCAGCTTGGTATAGGGCGTCCTACCTTCATCTTTGACTACCCCCCGTCTCAGGCGGCTCTGGCGCGCGTGCGGCCCGGCAATCCGGCGGTGGCGGAACGCTTTGAGTTGTACATCAGTGGCATCGAGCTGGCCAACGGCTATCACGAGCTGGGTGATGCCGGTGAGCAGCGGCGGCGTTTTGACGCGGATCGCGCAAAACGCCATGCCGCCGGTCTGCCCGATATTCTCCCGGACGAACGTCTGCTTGCCGCTCTGCAACACGGTCTGCCGGATTGTTGCGGCGTCGCGCTGGGGGTGGACCGGCTGCTTATGATTGCGGCGCAGGCTCAAACGATAGACGAGGTAATGGCGTTTCCTGTTAGTCGTGTTTGATTTTGCAAAAAAGCGGAACACTTTTCCGATTCTTTTTGTTGCCCGGAGTGGTGACATTTCAAGTCAAGTGTAAAGTATTGACGAATAAGTGTCGGTAAACTTTACACTTCGCATCATTTTTGATCACTCTATGATTAGGGTGGTGTTCTTCTTTTATTTTATTAGTGAATTAATAACAATTAGTTGCTGCGCCTGTCATCGTTTTATGGATCGTATTTTGCGTGCTTAATAACAGTGTTATTTTTATGTCAGTTGTGTCTGGGTAGAGAGGCCTTTTGGGGGTCTTTGCTTCATCTTATTTTCACATGGGCGAAATTTGGAGAGTAATGTCATGGAGCGCCGCTGGACAGCACGGGCACCCATATATCTTGATGTCGGACTTTTTTTTCATGGCCAAGAGATATCGGTGTGCAAGACGCGAGATATTGGTTTGGGCGGAGTGTTTCTTGAGTCTGCCCAACCGCTGTTGCCAAAGGAGGCGCAGGTTGAGCTGATTTTCATGTTAGGCTCAGGCGAGCAGCGTATCAAGCATAAAATTCGGGCAAAGGTCGCGCGCTTAACGGAAGAGGGAATGGGCCTCGTGTTCCGTGATTTCGATGCAACCGCGTTCCGCTCCCTCCAGGAAGTGATGCGTCACAAGGAGAAGGACGGTGTTGAAATGCCGCATTGAGCCGCGTGCTTCATCGCCAACCGTTAATCCTTGCCGGTTTTTACGGAATTCTTCTCTTTATTCAGCCATTTATCAAAGCAATCCGCCCCGCAAAAATGGTGGACATAGTCCTCGGCTTCAAAGTTCTTGGCGGCCGATGCGGGAATCTCCTTCAGGCAGACTTCGCAGCTCAGTATGCCTTCCTGGTTTGTGGCAGGTTTGGGTTCCATAAAATACCTCCCCTTGGGTTTTCGCAAGATCCCGGGATTAATGCCGCAATCCCACCAATAATTAAGATTGGGTTCCTGGCGGTGTTTATCAATACGTAAATCACCCTGAATTCCCGATCGACAGTTGGGCGTGCGTAAAGCTGTTCGTGATTCGAACAAAATCAGCAAGAGAAAATTCTTACGTTGTTGCTATGCTTCCGGTCGCCGAATGTAAAAACGTCGGTTATCGGCGTAACTTATAGACCATTCTCATTATTGATTCATCCACGCTGTAGTCGCCTATTTTTGCAATCGGCACCCAAGCAAGATCCTTCGATTCAGCGCTGATTACTAGAGGTGCATGACGATCCGCCTCGAACAGAAAACGCACGTCATGGTGAAGGTGGGCGGGTTCCTTGGGTGTGGCGGGGATGAGGTGCACGTCGGTGTCATAGATGCCCTCCGACACTGGCTTGATCCCCTCAAGGCCAGATTCCTCACGCGCCTCGCGCCAGGCGACATTCAGAATGTCGGGGTCGCCGTCGGCATGGCCGCCCAGCTGTAACCACCGGTCCAGCTTGCGGTGATGTGTCAGCAACACATGAGTTCTTTCCCTGTCGACAATCCATGCCGAACCTGTGATGTGGCCGATTTCCAGTGAGCGTTCAAAGCAGCGTGGCTGGGCATGTACAAACCGCTCAATCACCGTCGCCATGCGTTTTTCGGCCTGATCGAACGCGGTATAGGAGTCAAGTTTTTCCAGTAATGGGTTCCTGTGCATGATCTTTAGCCCTTGTTATGCTTTGCGCCACACCAAAGTGCGATTGTTGGCAGGCATGGCATGATCCTGTAGTAAAGACATGCCCGCCGTCCGCGCGAGTTCCTCCAGCGACTCAAAATCGCGGATGCCGCTTAACGGGTCGCGCGCTTTCAGGCATATGTCGAAACGAGCGTTGCTGGGGCTGGTATACGTGCCGCCATAATTGAATGGCCCATACAAACAAAACACCCCATTGTCCTGTAAAATGTGCCCGACACCTGCAAACATCCGCTTCACTTGCGGCCAGGACATGATGTGTGTGGTATTGGCGCTGAAGACTGCGTCTACCTGTGCCCTCGGCCACGGATCGTCATCCACGTCGAGCGCCAGCGGTGGCAGCACATTTGGCAGCGCGGCCTCATCCAGCCAGGCGCATATCCCACCATGATGCATCGCCACATCGCTGGTCTGCCACATCAGGTGCGGGAGATGCCGCCCGAAATAGACCGCGTGCTGCCCCGTGCCGCTACCGATCTCCAGTGCCCGGCGCGAATGCGCAAACTCTTTTTGGAGTACGGCGAGAATCGGGTCTTTGTTTTGATCGCAGGATTCTGAATAGGGTTTGAGTGTCATAATGGGGTCATTATGAAGCCCGAAACAGTGAAAGGCAAAAAAACGCTGTTGTGGGAAAATGAGTGCTGGTAGATGACGCCCCGGTCTTGGAGATAACAATGAATATGTGTCTGCGCCACACTACAGGGTCAATCAAGTGCCTCACAATATCAGCCTGATAACAACCATCGCCGCCGCGCTGGGATTGGCGATGGTTCTGGGTTTTATTACGTCGCGTTTGAGAATGCCGCCGTTGGTTGGCTATCTCCTGGCGGGGATCGTGATCGGTCCGGCTACGCCAGGCTTTGTCGCGGATGTCGAACTTACCAGCCAGCTCGCCGAAATAGGGGTGATGCTGCTGATGTTCGGCGTCGGGCTGCATTTCTCGCTAGATGACCTGCTTGCTGTCCGGCGCATCGCAGTCCCGGGAGCCATAGTGCAGATCGTCGTGGCCACTGTGCTGGGGATGGTGGCTGCCACGATTTGGGGTTGGGATATCGGCGCAGCGCTAGTCTTCGGCCTCGCCTTGTCGGTTGCCAGCACGGTAGTGCTATTACGTGCCCTGGAGGCCCGAGGCGTGCTGGATTCGGTCAACGGCCGCATTGCCGTAGGCTGGCTGGTCGTCGAAGATCTGGTGATGGTTTTGGTGCTGGTACTGTTGCCTCCGCTTGCGAGCCTGCTGGGCGGGAAGACGGATGCCGTGGCCCATGCCGCCTCCGGCGGGAGTCTATGGATAACCTTGGGGATCACGTTCGCCAAAGTCGCTGCATTTATCGCGCTGATGCTGGTGGTGGGGCGACGCGTATTCCCTCGCGTGCTCTGGCTGGTGGCGCGCACCGGCTCACGAGAGCTATTCACGTTGTGCGTGATTTCTGTGGCCGTTGGGGTGGCCTATAGCTCAGCGATACTGTTCGACGTATCGTTCGCGCTAGGCGCGTTCTTTGCCGGGATGATGATGCGCGAGTCGGAGTTCAGCCACCGTGCCGCCGCCGAATCCTTGCCATTGCGCGACGCGTTTTCAGTGCTGTTCTTCGTGTCGGTCGGCATGCTGTTTGATCCGCAGGTGCTAATCGAGCAACCCATCAAGGTGATGGTGGTGGTGGCCATCATCATGGTGGGCAAAACCCTTGCCGCCATCGCCCTGGTGCTGGCGTTCCGTTACCCGCTCAACACCGCGCTCACGGTTGGGGCGAGTTTGGCGCAGATCGGCGAGTTCTCGTTTATCCTGGCCGGATTGGGTGTCGCGCTAGGTCTGCTGCCTATCGAGGGCCAAAGCCTGATTCTCGCCGGAGCACTGATTTCTATCGCCCTCAATTCGTTCGTCTTCACGGCCATCGAGCCGGCGCAAATATGGATACGCACACGATCCCGCCTCGCGCGGCGACTGGAGCAGAGAGATGACCCGCTCGCTGAGCTTCCGATGTCGGTCGATCAATCGTTCCTGGCTGGACAGGTTGTTCTGGTCGGTTATGGACGCGTCGGACGCCGGATCGCCCAGGCGCTTGGTGAAAGGAACATACCCTACGTGGTTACCGAGCAGAACCGCGAATTTGTCGAACAACTGCGCGCACGAAACATCCCGGCGGTATATGGAGACGCATCCGATCCCGCAGTGCTGATTCAGGCGCACATCGCGGGGGCCAGCATGCTGGTCATCGCGACCCCGGACACCTTTCATGTGCGCAAAATGGTGGAGATCGCCCGAACACTCAATCCGGCGATTGAGACCGTGCTGCGGACCCATAACGAGGAAGAAGCCGAACTGCTGCAAAAGGAAGGCATCGGGAAGGTGTTCATGGGCGAGCATGAACTGGCGACTGGCATGACCAGGCATATTCTGGCCCGCATGCGCGAGGAAACGCATTCCGGGCAGCGTGAGCGCTCATGACTTGCGGCGTGGCCTACTCCCCATGGGATAGGCAGTTTTTCCCTGCACCGCAACGGGCAATCGCCCTTCGTTTCTCCTGTCAGAGCCTTCTCATGTCGAAAAAGCCAAATATCTACCCTTTCTACGCCAATGCTACTAATATTGACGTGCAGACCACAGGCAAGAAGTGTTGGTCTCCATTCGCTCGTACAACCAGGAGGTGCGCCGTGACCATCAGAAAACTTTTATTTTCCCTACCCATACTATTCCTCATCTGTGGAGCGCAGCTTGCGCTTGCCGCAACACAGGCGGTTCGTGATATGGCGGGCATTCTAGCCCATCTGGAGCATCGCCCCAGTGGCGCGGAAAAAGGCACGCTGAAAGCCATCATCGACAACAAAGCCACGACGGCGCAAGAGCGCGTGCTGGCCACAGCAATTTCCAATTTTGAGCACGCAGCGGCGGATGCCGACAAGCCCAAGCTCAAACAAGTGATGAACGATGCTTCCGCCCCTGCCGAGGTGCGGGAGATGGCGGGTATCGTCCTTGATATGAGTCATCACCCGAGCGGGTCTGAAAAAGACAAATTGCAGAAGATGATGAAATAAGGTGACGGATCGAGAGTAGCCCCGTATCGAAGGTCATCGCATTCCTTATTTGTGGTGCTCTCTTCGGTACGGGTTTTTTTTGCGGCTTATCCGCAGGCAAGTCCTGCGCACAGTTCAGTATTTTCCAATCCAGACATGAGCCTGAGCGAGGGCATGGGTGAGATATTGCTCAGGCGGCACGGTGTTGGGTTTTGTTAATCAATTGAAAGAGCGTTGTCCGCGCCTCATTGAGGCGTTGGGCAGCCTCATTATCGCTGCATTCTGTGGCCATTGCATCCAGTTTTTCCAGAGTGATTCCCGGGACGAGATGTTCTTCCACCTTCGGCAGTGAGCGCAGCTTCTCATAGGGCGTCATCATATCCTGATAGCGGTAGCGCTTGCGTATCCGTCCTTTTTTGTCCGTGCATTCTGTTGGAAAGTGACAGGGACGGTGAAAGTTCAGGTAAGGCGACAGCACCTCGACGGTAAACGCATTCACCCGGCTGGCGAAGTGCTGCGGGATATGGCTGTAACCCAGGTGCTTGCGTACCGTCGACGCATTCTTGCTTTCTGCCAACGCATTATCATTGGTCTGGCGCGAGCGTGATTTGGTCTGCTCGATGCGCAGCTTCTCCAACAGTTCTGCCACCTTGTGATTGATGTACTCCGATCCGTTATCGCTGTGAAACCCGCGAATTATAAAGGGAAACGCCCCCATCATGGCTGCCAGCACCGGCAGCGGAACGCCTCGCTGATTTTCTCCACGGCACAGATCGCCTGGCACTGGGTGACCTCGTCCACCGCATTGATGAGGTACACGCCCTTGATCCCGTCCAGATCGCCTTGATGCACGCTGTCCACGCGCAGATAGCCGGGGCAACCGCCAGGTGCAGGTTTGCGTCGTTCGCCAATGTTGACCCGGGTCGGGCGGGTCTTGTCGAATGATCCGCGCACCGACAGATAGGTTTTATGTTGACGCAGATTGTACAGATGGCCGTTGGAAATGCCCGCCAGACGCGTGTAACGGGTATCCCCATGCACTTTAAACGCCCGCTCACACAGCTTGCGTGTGGTAGTGCCGGCGAGGGTACCATGCAGGGCATCCATCTGCGCCAACAGGCGAATATCCTCGGCCGTATAGCGCCGCACAAACGGTACTGCGGGCGCACGGCGCCGGTCCTGGATGCAGCCGCCGTCGGTGAACTGCGAAATACAGCGCGCCACCTGGGCACGGGAAAACCCCGTCACCTTGCGCAGGTACTGCCGCAGCAGGCCTTTGTCGGCACGCTTGCAGCGCGTGTAACCAAACAGCCGGAGCGTGTCGGTCATCCAGCAGTAGGCTTTGTTGCGATCCGTCAATGTAAACGAGATGGGCTCGTTGCCCGACACAAAGGCGCGCACCTGTGCCAGCGTTTGTAATCTTTGGGTATGCAATGTCACGATCATGCCTCCATGATCCCAACTTTCGCCCCGCCAGGCTCATCTCACGGTGGAAATACACCCCTTCGTTCAGGCTCATGTGTCATTGGACAAGGCTAGTTCTTGACGCTTCCCCCCGCCAACCTCTACAATTCGCCCTTCGCTTCAGGTGGCCCGAAGGCATTCGCCCAAGGGCTTAAACGGGAAGCCGGTGTGTTCTGCCTTTCAAGGTGTTAGAACAAAGCCGGCGCTGCCCCCGCAACGGTATGCGAGTCAAAGAGTAGCAACACGCCACTGTGCATTGCATGGGAAGGCGCTGCTCTTGGGAATTTTCCCGCTCGTAAGCCCGGAGACCGGCCTGATGCGCTGTGATGACATTGCGGAGGGCGATGTCCGGGCGTTCAGGTCTCATCCCCTGTTTTTGCCTGGCTGTTCTCCTCTCGCGTGCCTTAATTTCCAACCCACCATCGCGCGCTTGTGCGAGAGAGGAATATTTTTCAATGAAACTGCGTCTTATGCCGACAGCCGTGCTGTTGCTCGGCCCTTATCCTGTTTATGCTGCAAACAACGTCGCACCACTTGATACCGTTATTGTTACCGCCACCCGCACAGCGCAGACAGTGGATGAATCCCTTGCGGCGGTGACTGTCATCACCCGCCAGGACATTGAACGCCAGCAGGCGCAGTCTGTGCAGGATGTGTTGCGCGGCACGCCTGGGCTATCCATCGCCAATAATGGCGGGGCAGGAAAACAGACTTCTTTTTTCCTGCGGGGTACTGAATCTGACCATGTGTTGGTGTTGATCGATGGCATCAAAGTCGGTTCGGCGACAACAGGCATGGCGGCGTTTCAGGATTACCCCATTGACCAGATTGAGCGTATTGAGATCGTGCGTGGGCCGCGCTCAAGCTTGTATGGTTCAGAGGCTATCGGTGGCGTGATCCAGATTTTCACGCGCAAAGGCGGCGGGGCGTTGACACCTTCCTTCAGCGTGGGAGGGGGTTCCTACAATACCTACAAGGCTTCCGCCGGAGTTTCGGGCGGCGGCGAGAATAGTTGGTTTAATGCAAGCGTGAGCGGTATGAATAGCAGCGGTTTCAACGCCTGCAACGGTAAGCCTTTTCCCGGCGGCGCGGGTTGTTTTACCGTGGAGCCGGATAAGGACGGTTACCGCAATAAATCGGGGACATTGCGTGGGGGCTATCGTTTCGGCAAGCTCGGAGAGGTGGACCTGCATTGGCTGGGCACTGAAGGCCGAGTCCACTACGACGGCAGTTTCCAGAACGAATCAAAATCAACGCAGCAGGTGTATGGCGGCCGCTTGCTTCTTAATCCCGTAGACGCGCTACGCTTGTCTCTGGCCGCTGGGCGCAGCCAGGATGACTCTGACAACTTCAAGGATGGCATTTTCAGCAGCCGCTTCAATTCCGAGCGTGACACTGTGTCGCTGCAAGGTGATATTTCCGTCGCCGCTCAACATCTGTTGACGGCAGGTTTTGACTACCAGAACGACCGTGTTGACAGTACCGCCATTTACAGTGTTGCTTCACGCGATAATAAAGGGCTGTTCACTCAATACCAGGGAGCGTTCGGTGCGCATGATGTGCAGGCCAGTGTACGCCACGACAAAAATCAGCAATTTGGCGAGAAAACCACGGGTGGGCTGGCCTGGGGCTACGCGATCAACAATCTAGTGCGCGTAACCGCTAATTACGGCACGGCGTTCAAGGCACCTACCTTTAACGAGCTCTATTATCCTGGTTATGGAAACCCCAACTTGAGATCGGAGCAATCACGCAGCATCGAGCTTGGTCTGCGAGGTGCGCCGGCGTGGGGCAGTTGGTCTGCCCATGTTTTTCGGACGGCAGTTAATGATCTGATTGGCTTTGATCCAACAACGTTCGCCCCTGTCAATATTGATTCTGCCCGCCTGCGCGGGGTGGAAGGCGCCGTTGCCACACAGCTCGCCGGCTGGCACATGAACACCAGCCTCACTCTGCTGGATCCCGAGAACCGTGCGTCTGGCACTTACAATGGCAATGTGCTGCCGCGCCGTGCCGAACAAACACTGCGGGTAAATATGGATCGTGGCTTCGGACATTACCGTGTTGGTGCAACGCTTTTTGCTGAAGGCAAGCGTTTCGATGACCTCGCTAATACACGCACCATGGGTGGCTACACTACGCTTGATCTGCGTGTCGAGCGCGCACTTGCCAAAAACTGGTTGGTGCAGGCGCGCATTGCCAACCTGTTTGATAAGCGCTATGAAACGGCGTCGTATTACAATCAGGCGGGACGCAACTTCTTCATCACGTTCCGTTACCAACCCGGCAAGTCACCCACATAAGAGGTAAGGCACATGTCAACGCTTGCTCCACGTCACCAGCTCATGATAGGCGCTGTGTTGGTGGCACTGATGGCCGCCACGCGCGGCCAGCATTTCGCCACGCTGAACAACCTGCCAGGCGCGTCCTGGGCGGTGTTTTTTCTTGCCGGGGTATATCTGCGCCCCCTTTGGGTGTTTCCCATGTTGATCGCCACGGTGACGCTTCTGGATTATTCTGCCGTCACCTGGGGCGGCGCCGGCACTTTTTGCATCACACCGGCCTACGCATTTTTGCTGCCGGCCTATGGTGCGCTTTGGCTCGCGGGCCGTTGGTATGCGCAATATCACCACGCCACGATGACAAGGATGATTGGGCGGCTTACACTCAGCCTGCTCGTCGGCGCGCTGCTGTGTGAGTTGTTCTCCAGTGGCGGTTTTTACTTTCTTTCAGGCCGCTTTGCGCAGACTAGCCTAGTGGAGTTTGGTGCGCGGCTGGTGAAATACTTTCCGCATGATCTGTCATCGCTGGCATTCTATGTTGGCATTGCAGCGGTGATTCACGCCGCACTTTCTGCTGTGAACAAGCACAACGTAGAGAGCACTATCTCAAGATGAGCGACGTGGCCGATGTGCCGGGCGCGCCGGATACCTCAAGAGAGGAGCGTCACCGGCTGCGCATGCAACGCAAAAAGGCGGTGGTGGACGCTCATATTGCGTCGGCCACGGAAGAACGCGGCGTGCTCATCGTCAATACCGGTAACGGCAAAGGCAAGAGCACGGCGGCTTTCGGCATGGTGGCGCGGGCACTCGGCCACGGTATGCGGGTGGGTGTGGTGCAGTTCATCAAAGGCAGTTTTTCCACCGGCGAAGAGGCTTTCTTTCGGCGCTTTCCGGAGATCAGCTATCACGTGATGGGCGAAGGCTTTACCTGGGAGACGCAAGATCGTAGTCGTGACATTCAGGCTGCACAAGCGGCTTGGGCGGTGGCGGCAACGCTGCTGCGTGATGCGGATACGGCGCTGGTGGTGCTGGACGAACTCAATATCGCGCTCAAATACGGCTATCTGTCGCTGGATGATGTACTCGATACAGTGGGTGCGCGCCCCGCTCGTCAGCATGTGGTGATCACTGGCCGCGCCGCTCCTCCCGCGCTCATTGAGGCTGCGGACACCGTTACCGAAATGACCCTCATCAAGCACGCCTTCCAGGCGGGCATGCGCGCACAAAACGGTGTTGAATTGTGAGCGCGCCTCGCCACTGCCCGGCGCTGCTCATCACCGCCCCCGCATCGGGCCAAGGCAAGACCATCACCACGGCCGCGCTGGCGCGCTATCATCGCAACCAAGGGCGGCGGGTGCGTGTGTTCAAGACGGGGCCGGATTTTCTTGATCCCATGATTCTTGAACGCGCATCGGGAAACCCAGTGTATCAGCTTGATCTGTGGATGGTCGGCGAGGCGCATTGCCGGCAATTATTGTGGGAGGCGATCGTCGACGCGGACCTGATTCTGGTTGAGGGCGTGATGGGTCTTTTTGATGGACAACCTTCAAGCGCGGATCTTGCTGTCAAATTCGGTCTGCCGGTGCTTGCCGTGATCGACGCAGGCGCCATGGCCCAAACCTTCGGTGCTGTCGCGTATGGGCTGGCACATTACCGGGAGGATCTTGTTTGCGCGGGTGTGGCGGCCAATATGGTTGCAGGGGAGCATCACTCCGCCATGCTGGCTGAAAGCCTGCCAGAAGGCTTGCGCTTGTGGGCGAGCCTGCCGCGAGATGCCGATATCGCGCTTCCTGACCGGCATCTCGGCTTGGTTCAAGCGGCGGAAATCATTGACATCGAAAAACGTCTCGATCACCTGGCGGATGTCTGGATGAAACACGGTTTTACCGATCTTCCCGATACCATTTCATTTGATCCTGTGAACACTACACCGCTGTCGCCGTTGCTCGAAGGTGTGCGCATCGCGGTGGCGCGTGACGCGGCGTTTTCATTTCTTTATCAGGCCAATCTCGACCTGCTCACCGCGCTGGGGGCGGAGCTGGTCTTTTTCTCACCCCTGCGTGACGCCGCACTTCCTCAAGCAGACAGCCTGTATCTGCCCGGCGGCTACCCGGAATTGCACAGTGTACAACTCGCCGCCAACCATGGCATGATCGAATCCGTGCGTACTCATCACGCGGCGGGCAAGCCCATCGTCGCCGAGTGTGGCGGCATGTTGTATCTGCTGGAGTCGCTTACCGATCTTCACGGCCATAAAGCGGAGATGGTTGGGTTACTTTCAGGTAGTGCAAAAATGCAGGAGAAGCTTGCCAACCTCGGACTGCACAGCGTAGCGTTGCCTGAAGGGTCGATGCGCGGCCACACGTTTCACTACTCGCAGATGGAGAGTCCGCTGGCACCTGTCGCCGTCAGCGAAGGCGTGCGCGCGGGACGACGCGGCGAGGCAGTCTATCGTGCCGGTCGAACCAACGCCTCCTATCTGCACCTCTATTTTCCATCGAACCCGAGAGCGACGGCACGCCTCTTCGTACCGTCGCCCTTATTAACATCACTAACCTAAAAAGGAGAAAACCATGCACATTGAACATAGTTTAGAGATCCCTGCCGCAACGTCAGGTGCAGCCCGTCGCCGCTTGCCGGCAGTGCTGGCGGCGCTCTTTGGTTTGGCGCTCGTCTTTGTTGCAGGGTTCGCTGAAAACCAGATGGTACACAGTGCGGCGCACGATACGCGCCATGCAACGGGATTTCCATGTCATTAAGCCGTGCAACGACGATGAGTCTGGGCACATTTAAAAACAGAATTGCCGTAGCCGCGCTGGTGGGGCTGCTGGTGGGGCTGTTATTAACGCTGGTGCAACAATTCCAGGTGATACCGCAGCTGCTGGAGGCGGAGCAGTATGAGCAGGCGGCTGGGCATCAGCTCAGTGCAGAGCACGACCATGCTGCGGCTGACCACGGGCATGAACATGGCGGCTGGCAGCCCGCAGAGGGGTGGGAGCGCACACTCTTCACGGCTGGGGCCAATATTGTGGTGGCGTTTGGTTTTACCCTCTTGCTGGGGGCTTTGGTAACGCTGCGTAATGCAAAGCTGACCTGGCGTTCAGGTCTGCTGTGGGGGCTGGGTGGTTACGCAGTATTTTTTGTTGCGCCATCACTCGGTCTGCCGCCTGAACTGCCTGGTACCGAGTCGGCGGCGTTAATGGCGCGGCAGCTCTGGTGGGGAGGGACGGTGATCGCCACGGCGAGCGCTCTCTGGCTGATCGTTTTTTCGCCCCGTACTGCCTTTAAAATCCTGGGTGTGGTGGTGCTCATTGCGCCCCATCTTATCGGCGCGCCACAGCCCGACATCCATGTCAGCACGGCCCCGGCGGAGTTGGTACACGCTTTTGTCGTGGCCACAGCGATCGCCAACGCTCTCTTTTGGCTGAGTTTGGGTGCTCTTTATGGTCTCTTTCAGAAGTGGGTGGATTGACGATGGGCAAGGTGTGGTTTGTCGGCGCCGGGCCGGGTGATCCTGATCTGATTACGGTCAAGGGACGTGATCTGATCGCCGCTGCCTCCGCCATCATCTACGCCGGTTCTCTGGTCTCAGAGGCGGCGATGCGCTGGGCGCCAGCAGGGTGCGAGATCGCCGATTCGAAAGATATGGCGTTGGAGGAGATCACTGGCTGGCTCATCGCCAAGGCGCAAGCGCATGAGACAGTCATACGTCTGCAAACAGGCGATCCCGGCCTTTATGGCGCCTTGATCGAGATGGTGCAACCGCTGGATGCGGCGGGCATCGAGGTCGGCGTGGTGCCTGGGGTCTCATCCGCCATGGCCTCCGCCGCCACGGCGGTTGAGAGCCTGACGCTGCCCGAGGTGACACAGACCGTGATCCTCACCCGTGTCGAGGGGCGTACCCCGATGCCGGAAGGTGAATCGCTGCAAGCGCTGGCGCAACACCACTCCACGCTATGCATCTTCCTCTCGATCACCCTGTTAAAAAAGGTGCAGGGCGAACTGCTGGCGGCAGGCTGGAGCGAGGATGCGCCGGTGCTGGTAGTACAGAAGGCGAGCTGGCCCGATGAGGAGAAGATCGTTCGCGGCACCCTGAGCGATATCCGCGACAGGTGCATCGCCGAGAAGATCACCAGTCAGGCGATGATTATCGTCAGCCCGGCGCTGGGCGCACGCCACTGGCCAGAGTTGAAGAAGTCAAAACTCTACGACAAAACATTTACCCATCGCTTTCGTAAAGCGGAAAAACCGGCAGGTAACGAGCAATGAAGAGCACCATCCTGTTAGTGGGCCACGGCTCACGCCACACACCCGGCAATGTCGAGATCGATCAGTTCGCGGCGCAGTGGGCCAAGAAAAATCCGCAGTGGCGTATCGAAACCTGCTTCATCGAATTTGCCGATGTGCTGCTCGACCAGGGGCTCGACACCGCTGCCAACGATTCAGCACAGGTCATCGTTATTCCGCTGATCTTGAATGCAGCGGGCCACGTCAAGATGGAGATTCCGCACCACATCGACAAGGCGCGCCAACGTCATCCCGAAATTGAATTCATCTACGCCCGCCACATCGGTGCGACCGATCAGATACTCACCATCCTTAAGCGCAACCTGCGCAAGGTGCTGGCCAAGTTGGATATGCCCGACCCCAAAACGACCGGCGTCATCCTGCTGGGGCGCGGCTCATCCGACCGGATCGCCAATGGCGAAGTGGCCAAGATGGCGCGCTGGCTCTTCGAAGAGAGCGACCACGAACTGGTCGATATCGCCTTTACCGGCATCACCCACCCACGCCTTGAGGGCGTGGTGCAACGTCATGCCAAACTGGGCATGACCCAGATCGCCGTGCTCCCCTACTACCTCTTTACCGGCACCCTGATCGAGCGCATCAAACGGCAGGTGGCGCGCTTGCAGGAGCAGTATCCACAGCTGGCCATCGCCCACGGCGACTACTTCGGTTTTGAAAAAGAGATCTACGAGACACTCAACAGCCGTGTGCGTGACGCGCGTGGCGAAACGACTCACTGTGAAAAGACCATGATGGAGTGTGATGGCTGTCAATATCGCCTCCTCGCCGAAGAGAGTGATCATGGGCATCACCATCATCACGATCACGATGACCATGGCGAACACCATCATGATGAGCATGAGCACTGCCACCATGATCATGATCATGATCACAGCCATAAATAGATGTAGGGTGGGCACGTTGTTTGTGCCCACCAGCTGTGCTGTTAGGCACTCCTTTAAAAAACTGCGCACGCTTGGTGGGCACAAAAGCGTGTCCACCCTACATTTGATAGGTCTACATTTGATAGCGCATCGTTGAAGTTAATAGCATTGACCATAAGATTGAGATAAGAGACAAATGGGCAATATCAATACGATTACCGAGCAGCTGACCCAGGCGGGGCAACAGATCGAACACGACTCCTTCGCCATCGTTGACCAAGAGGTCGGTGCCCACAGCTACAGCCTCGACCAGTGGCCCCTCGTGCGGCGCATGATTCACGCCACGGCGGACTTCGAGTTCAACGGCCTGACGCGGTTTCACCCAGACGCCATAGAAGCGGGCGTCGCCGCCATCCTCAACGGCAAACCGATCATCGCCGATGTCGAGATGATCTGCGTTGGCGTATCGCGGCCTCGCCTTGCCCATTTTGGTGTTGAGCTGCATCAATTCATCAGCGACCAGGATGTGATCGAAGAGGCGCGCGCCGTCAACAGCACCCGTGCCGTGCAGGCGATGCGCAAGGCGCAGCGGCAGGGGCTGCTCGACGGCGCCATCGTCGCCATCGGTAATGCGCCTACTGCGCTGCTGGAGGTTGTGCGTCTGATCAATGAAGAGCAGACGCGTCCGGCGCTGATCATCGGCATGCCGGTGGGGTTTGTCTCTGCCGCCGAATCGAAGGAGATCGTCAGCGAACTGCAAGAGACCCCCTGGATCATCACCCATGGCCGCAAGGGTGGCTCGACGCTGGTGGTCGCCGCGATCCATGCACTGCTGGCGCTGGCTGAGGCGCAACAGTCCTCATCGTCGCCACAGGGATAATCCAGAGAGCCGCGCCGCCGTGATGGAGAAAAAACCCAAAGGGACACGCACCGGTTTTACCACCGGCGCCTGCGCAGCGGCGGCGGCCCGCGCGGCCACGCTCGGCCTGGTGCAGGGCCAGGTTCCCGAAAGTGTGGAGTGTCTGCTGCCCAACGGTCAGCAGGTCATTTTTTCAGTCACCGAAGGACGAGTCGATGGCCACTGTGCCCATGCAGTGATCATCAAGGATGCGGGCGATGACCCGGACTGTACTCACGGCGCCCATCTCACTGCTGATGTCTGTCTGCTCGCCTCTTCACCGGATGAAGTAGTGCTCAAGGGTGGCGCTGGTGTTGGTGCCATCACTATGCCCGGCCTCGGGCTCGATGTGGGTGGCCCGGCGATCAATCCAGTACCACGGCGCAACATCGAAGAGAATGTGCGAGCCGTTGCCGCTTCATTGCTGGGGCAGCAGGGGCTGGAAGTAACCATCTCCGTCCCCGGTGGTGAGGCGATGGCGAAGAAAACATTGAACGCCCGGCTCGGCATCATCGGCGGCATCTCCATCCTCGGCACCACCGGTATCGTGCGCCCCTACTCCACCGCCGCTTTCCGCGCCAGTGTCATTCAAGGAATAGAGGTCGCCGCTGCACAGGGTCAAGACACCGTTGTGCTCACCACGGGTGGGCGCACCGAAAAATTTGTGATGAGGGAGTTGCCGCAACTGGCCACCGCCTGTTTTGTACAGATGGGCGACTTCCTCCGTTACGCACTGGATACAGTGGTCAAAGGGAAGATTCCCCATGTTGTGATCGGCGGCATGGTCGGCAAGCTCACCAAGATGGCGCAGGGCGAGACCATTACCCACGCCGGACGCGCCGAAGTCGATACCGCCCTGCTGGCCGATATCGCTGCCGATCTTGGTGTGGATGAAGATACCTGCAACGACATCCGCAATAACGAAACGGCGCGTTATGCCAGTGAACGGCTGGAGGCGCTGGGCTTGAGCAGCGCCTTCCACTACGCACTGGCGCAGCGTGTTGTCGCCACCATTGCAGTGCGTTACCCGCGCCAGTTCAGTTTAAAAGTGCTGGTCTGCGATTTTGATGGCAACAAGATCGCCGAAGCTGAAGGAAATTTAGCATGAGCAAAGATGAATTCATGACCTCTGGCGATCATCTCGCTCAGCCCTGCCGCATCATCGGTGTACTCGATGATGGCGGCGCCAGCCTCACGCCGCGCGCGCTGGCATATATCGCAGAGGCCGATCTTGTCATCGGTGGTACACGCACCCTGCAACTCTTTGAAAACCATTTTGCTGCCCATACCGAGCAGCGCGATCTGACCGGCCAGCTGACACAAGTGCCAGAGTGGATACGCGCTGCGCTGGCAGAAGATAAACGTGTGGTGGTGCTGGCGACGGGTGATCCGCTCTGCCACGGCATCGCGCCATTTCTGCAATCACGGCTCTGTATCGAAGCGCGTGAAGTGCTGCCCAATGTTTCGACGATACAGCTGGCCTGCGCCCGCCTCGGCATCCCCTGGCAGGAGATGAAGATCTGTTCAGTGCACAGCCGCGATGCGGGTGAGTGGCAACAAGGGGCTGGTCGCGAACATGGGCTTTACCCCGTGCTGCACGCCGTACAACAGCACGACCGGCTGGCGATCCTCACCAGCCCCGCCAATACACCTGACCGTATCGCCCGCATGTTGCTGGCCGAAGGTCTGGATGGTGATTTCCGCATGGCAGTGGCCGAACATCTGTTGCAGGCCGATGAGCGCATCGTCGCCGATTGCGCGATAGCCGATGCCGCTGTCATGCGTTTTGCAGAACCCAACGTCGTGGTGTTGTGGCGTGCTACAGTGGCAAAAAACGATGTGCTGTTTGGCCTGGCCGATGAGCGTTTCCGCCAGCGCTACCCCGACAAGGGGCTGATCACCAAACGTGAAGTGCGCGCCGTATCACTGGCGCGCATGCAGCTACACGCTGACAGCATCGTCTGGGATATTGGCGCCGGTTCTGGCTCTGTGGGGCTGGAGGCAGCCCGGTTGTGTGCCGATGGTTATGTCTGCGCCATCGAAAAAAACAGCGACGACTTTGCCATCGCCACCGAGAACTGCCGCAACCTCGGCATACACAACTACTCACTCACCCATGGCAAGGCACCGCAGGGGATGGAGCAGTGGCCCGATCCCGATGCTGTTTTCATCGGTGGTTCCGGTGGTGAACTGAATGAACTGATCCGCCTGATCCTATCACGCCTTAAACCCAATGGCTGGCTGGTGATGAACTTCGTCACCTTCGAGAATGTCGCCATCGCCATGGCCACTCTGAAAGCGCTGGATGCAGAGTGGGATATCACCCAACTCCAGGCATCACGCAGCCGCCCCATACTCGACATGCACCGCCTGGCTGCCGAGAACCCGGTCTGGATACTCTGCGCCACACGCGGCGACGCCACTGCAAGGGATCAAGACAATGGTTAACAAAGGGACGCTCTATGGCCTCTCGCTCGGCCCCGGTGATCCGGGACTCATCACCCGCCGCGCCTGGGATCTGCTGCACAGCGATGCACTCTGGAGCTATCCCGTGCGCAAAAAAGGGGGCGAGAGCTACGCCCTTGCCATTGCCCAGCGTGCAGAGCTGACCATACCTGAATCAGCCACGCCGCTGCACTTCCCAATGACACACGACGCCGGGATCCTCGCCAAGTATTGGCTTACGGCGGCACAAACAGTATTGGATGTTCTGGAGGGCGGCCGTGATGTCGCATTTTTGGTGGAGGGTGATGCCTCGACCTACTCCACCTTTGGCCATCTGGCGCGTACTGTTGCCGCGCTCGATGCAAGCGTGCGCATCGAAACCATCCCCGGTGTCGCCGCCTATCATGCAGCAGCGGCCCACCTCGGCATGCCGCTGGCCGACACCGATGACGCCGTCGCCATTATCCCCGCCGCCTACGGCATCGACACTATCGAAACACTGTTGAGCGAGTTCGACATGCTGGTTCTGCTCAAGGTCAAACCGCTGCTCGATGATGTGATTGCACTACTGGAGCGCAAAGGGCTGTTGGAACATGCTCGTTTTATTGAAAAGGTCGGCGCGCCAGAAGAGCGCACCGTTATCGATGTGACCACACTGCGCAATACCAAGGTGAACTACCTCTCGCTGATGCTGGTGCGCAATCCCAATCGTCCACGCGGCGAGCTAATAAGGGGCTGCCGCAAAAAATCGCAGTCAGAATTAGAATTTGATGAGGTAAATGCATGACTAATGCCATTACCAACACCATTAAATCAAACGATGCCCCATCAAATGTACGAGTGCATGGATGCACGAGGTAGAGCAACGCAGGAGCAGTTGCCGAGGGTGCGCACGTTTTTTTGTGCCCACCAAGCGTGCGCAGCACGCAACCTGTTTTTATGATGAGTGCCTCGCGGCACAGCTGGTGGGCACAAACAGCGTGCCCACCCTTCATCCTATTGGCCAGCGGCTTAACTCAAGGGCTTAGAACATATGACGACTCAACAACCCAAAATCGCTCTGGTCGCCATCACCAAACACGGTGCGGCGCAGGTCGCCGGTATCGCAGCGCAGATGCCAGAGGCCGATGTCATTGTCTCTGAAAAATTTACCGAGACTATGTGCAATCTACCCAACAACGTAAATAGCTATAGCGGCGCACTGAGTGCGCAGATCGCCCCGCTCTTTGGCCGTTACGATCAGATTGTCTTTTTTGTCTCACTCGGTGCAGTGGTGCGCCTAATCGCCCCGCATCTCAAATCGAAGGATGAAGATCCCGGTGTGCTGGTAGTGGACGACGCGGCACAGTTTGTCATCCCGGTATTGTCCGGCCACGTCGGCGGCGCCAACGCCTATGCCGAACAGATGGCTGCGCTGATCGGCGCCACAGCGGTAGTCACAACCGCCTCCGATGTCGGCAAGACCATCCCTGTCGATATTCTGGGGCGTGAATTGGGCTGGAAGGTGGAAGCGCCAAAGATCAACATCACCCGTGTTTCGGCCCATGTAGTGAATGAGGAGCCCATCGCCATGGTGCAGGAGAGCGGCGCCAGAAATTGGTGGACACGCCCAACGCCGCTGCCAAAAAACATTCACCTCTTCGATAACTTTGACGCCGTTGATCTGGACAGATACAAGGCGGTGCTCTGGATCACCGAACGTGACATCCCTGAAACGCTCTGGCAACAGATGGAGGAGCGGCTGGTAGTCTATCGGCCGCCACAGGGTCAGGCCTGATGAAGATTGTTCTCGGCATGGGGTGTGATCGTGGCACCTCGCTCCAGACACTGGAGACCGCCATTGATCAGGCGCTGGCCATCGTCGGCGAGTCACGCCGTGCAGTAACAGCGTTAGCGACCATCGACAAAAAAAATGATGAAGCTGCGCTGCTGGCGCTCTCTGCACAATATGGCTGGCCCATGCACTTCTACTCTGCCATGCAACTGGCGCAGGTCGAGGTGCCAAACCCATCGGAAGTGGTGCGCAGACATATGGGCACCCCCGCAGTTGCCGAAGCGGCTGCAATGCTAACGGCCAACTGTGGCATCGAACATCTGATTCTGGAAAAACATAAATACCATGGTGATGACGGCAAAAACGCCACGGTATCCATCGTGAGGTTAGACAATGAGCAAGGGTAAGATTTTATTGGTCGGCTTCGGCCCCGGCGCCGAGCAGCACATGAGCTACCGCGCCCGTGAGGCAATTGCCGAGGCCGATGTGGTCATCGGCTACTCCACCTACATCAAACTGGTTGAAGATCTGCTGGATGGCAAAGAGGTGGTGCGTAAGGGCATGACCGAAGAAATTGACCGCTGCATCGAGGCCTATGATCAGGCCAAACTCGGCAAGGTCGTTGCCTTGATCTCCTCCGGTGATATCGGCGTCTACGGCATGGCCGGCCCCACCTACGAAGTGCTGTTGCAGTCGGGTTGGAACCCCGCCAGCGACATCACCGTTGAAGTGATTCCCGGCAGCACTGCGCTCTCTGCCTGCGCCTCGCTGGTAGGCGCGCCGCTGACACACGACTTCTGTTCGATATCGCTCTCCGACCTGCTCACCCCGTGGCCCACCATCGCCAAGCGTATTGATGCCGCTGGCCGCAGCGATTTTGTCGTCGCCCTCTACAACCCCAAGAGCGGCCGCCGTACTCGACAGATCGTCGAGGCGCAACGCATCCTGTTGCAGTATCGCAAGGCGGATACGCCTGTGGCCATCGTCAAATCGGCCTACCGTGAGATGCAGGAGATCCAGCTGGTAACACTGGACAAAATGGCCGACTGCAAGATCGGCATGCTCACCACGGTGTTGATCGGCAACAGCAGCACCTATGTGCAAGAGGGGTTGATGATCACCCCGCGTGGTTATGCCAACAAATACGACGCCATCACCGGCGATGTGAAGGATGGCGAAAGAGCAGGACGCTCCCTGAGCATGGGGCTGGAGGGGTGGAAGGGGTGCGTGCGCAAGTATATGCGCGACAGCGATGCCCACTCACTACGTGATGTCGCCCGCCACTTCGATGTTCCCATGGGTGAGATACTCTCTGCCATCGGCGAGGCGAGTAACGATGATGGTGCCAGTGAGTACAGCAGCGCCAGAGTGAGTCATGAAAATCTCGCCGCACTTCTCGACGCTACTCGCCAGTGGGGCCGGTTACGCGCAGTGGTACGCAGCAGCGCCGGTGCAGTCAGCGAGCTGATGATCAATGGCGATGAGTTCCAGCGACGCGGTGACTGGCTGGCGATTGAAAACGATCACTTCCATCTGCATATCGAGTGGTCGCGTGTTGCAGCGGCGTGGTTCGTGCGCCGTGGTGAGACGCTGCGTGGCGTTCACTTTGTTGATGCGGCGTGTGAGACGGTTTTCAACCTATCCCTGCTGCGTAAGGATGGCGCGTTCGACAAAATCGCCGAGCAGCAATTCGAACAGAGCTGGCGTGAATTATCAATGTAGGGTGGGCACGCTGTTTGTGCCCACCAGCCGTGCCGTTAGGCACTCATTATAAAAACAGGTTGTGTGCTGCGCACGCTTGGTGGGCACAAACAGCGTGCCCACCCTACATTTTATAAAGCAGCTACCACCACCGTTCACACGATTTTACCCGGAGTTCTAAATGAGCGATAACAAAACAGTCCCTTTGGAAAAACCTAAGATGGGCGACTACAAACGCCATCTACTCGTATGCGTAGGGCCGCGTTGCACGCAAGAAGGAGAAGCACAGGAGCTGTTCGACAAGCTGGGTGAGAAGTTCAAGGCCGCAGGCATCGATAGCGGCGATCTACGCGTCAAACGGACCCGCACCCACTGTTTTGCCACCTGCAAATCTGGCCCCATCATGTGTGTGCAACCCGACGGGGTCTGGTACTACAACGCCACGGAAGCGAATCTCGACCGCATCATCAAGGAGCATCTCGTTGAAGGCAACCCGGTCGAAGAGCTGATCTACCATCGTGGTCCCGAGCATGCCGAAGCTTAACCAGCGTCACTGGCTACCGCTGTTTGTCGACTTTGAGGGTAAGCCCTGCCTCATCGTTGGCGGCGGCGTCATCGCTGCACGCAAGGCGCAACGCCTCCTCCTGGCGGGGGCGCGACTGACTGTCGTTGCCCCGGAGTTGGGGACAACAATGGCGGCGCTCGTCGCCGATAGCAAGATCACCCACCACTGCCGCAGATATCAGGGCAGTGATCTCGAAGGCCATAT
The DNA here is from genome assembly GCA_040183005.1 of Gammaproteobacteria bacterium. Classification (NCBI taxonomy): domain Bacteria; kingdom Pseudomonadati; phylum Pseudomonadota; class Gammaproteobacteria; species Gammaproteobacteria bacterium. The sequence continues at coordinate 1,675,617 of JAMPIW010000007.1, read as the reverse complement.
GCTCATCGTCGCCGCCACTGACGATGAGTCACTCAATGCCGCCATTGCCGCAGCCGCCCATGCACGCGATATTCCTGTCAACGTCGCGGCTCCCGGTCATTTAAGCACGGCTACCCTGCCCAAAGTGATTGACCGCGCCCCCGTGCAGATCGCCATCTCCAGTGGCGGCGCATCACCGGCGCTGATGCGACAGCTCAATCGTCATGTCGCAGCGCTGATTCCACAAGCCTACGGTGATCTGGCAGCACTGCTGGCTGAGTTCAGAGATGAGATCATTGCACGATTTGACGATGCCGAAGAGCGCCGTCACTTTCATGATTCGATTATCGCAGGCCCCATTGCCGAGCAGATATTCACCGGCCAACAGGCACTCGCGCGCCAAACGTTACAGGAGGCCATCAGGCAAGGCATGTCACCGGCATCGGGCGAAGTCTATATTGTTGGCGCCGGACCTGGTGACCCAGAGCTGTTAACGCTGCGCGCCCTGCGCCTGATGCAGAAGGCCGATGTGGTGGTCTACGATCGTTTGATCGGACCAAAGGTGCTCGAACTGTTGCGCTCAGATGCCGAGCGCTATTACGTCGGCAAGGCCCGCGACAACCACGCCCGCACCCAGGATGAGATCAATCAACTGTTGGTGGTACATGCACGTGCAGGCAAGCGCGTGCTACGCCTGAAGGGCGGCGACCCGTTCATGTTTGGTCGCGGTGGTGAAGAGATCGAAACATTGATGGCGGCGAAGATCCCCTTTCACGTCGTGCCCGGCATCACTGCCGCCACCGGCTGCGCCGCCTATGCCGGAATTCCGCTCACACATCGCGAGATGGCGCACGCCTGCATTTTTCTGACAGGCCATTTCTCTGATGGCGAAACTCATGTCGACTGGCGCTCACTGGCGCAGCCCCACCAGACTCTTGTCTTCTACATGGGCGTCTACAATCTGAAAAAGATTTGCGATCGTCTGCTGGAACATGGCATCGCCCCAACAACGCCTGCCGCTGTTGTGCAGAACGGCACTCTGCCAAATCAACACGTCATTACCGCCACCGTCGGTACACTCAACAGTCAGCCGACTATTGATCACTCAATACCGGGGCTGGTGATCGTTAGCGAGACAGTAAAACTGAGCCCCCATTATCTGCCGCCAACCGAGCGCAGTGAACCTGCCACCGCTACAGCGCCACACTTCACTGCTGCCGACAGAGAGAGCCTCTACCGCATCATCAGCGCCCGTCGTGACATGCGTCACTTCACGCCCAACACAAAGGTCGACGATGAGGTCTTCGCCCGCATACTGCGCGCCGCGCATCAATCCCCCTCTGTTGGTCTGATGCAACCCTGGCGCTTCATGCGCATTCGCGATGAAAGCCTGCGCGCGCGCATCGCTGAACAGGTATCTGCCGAACGAGACGCGACCGCCGACGCCCTGGGCGAACACGGATCGGAATTCCTGCGGCTCAAGGTGGAAGGCATACGTGAGTGCGCTGAACTATTGGTGGCCGCACTTGCCCCCGACGACGGTACCGTGTTCGGCCGCCGCACCATGCCGGAAGAGATGGCACTGTGTTCTGTGGCCTGCGCCATCCAAAACCTGTGGCTCGCCGCCCGTGCCGAGAACCTGGGCATGGGTTGGGTCTCGATGTTCGACCCTGCGGCACTGGCACAATTACTGAAGATGCCGCCGGGCAGCAAGCCCGTGGCAATTCTCTGCCTGGGACCGGTGGATACGTTTTATTCGGCACCGATGTTGGAACAGGAAGGTTGGCGACAAGGGCGGCCTTTGCACGAGCTGGTGTTTCACGACAACTGGGGTAACACGCTCACCGAGCAGAGATCGGAAGAGCAGCCATGACGACGGCGCTGATCGTGTTCGCGGCACTTGTTCTTGATGCCTGTCTCGGCGAGCCGCGCCGTTTTCATCCGCTGGTCGGCTTCGGGCGCCTTGCGCAAGCGTTCGAGCGACGCATCTATATTGACTCGCACGCACGCGGCGTAGCAGCGGTACTGCTGCTGCTCGCGCCGTTCACCCTGCTCGCTTGGGTTTCGCAATGGTTGCCCTGGGGTGCTGCGCTCGATGCGCTGCTGCTCTATCTCGCCATCGGTTGGAACAGTCTCGGTGAACATGCCGGGCGTGTGCGCAACGCATTGGCAGCGGATGATCTGTCCGTGGCGCGGCAACGGGTCGGGTTCATGGTCAGCCGCGATACGACTACACTCGACCATGAGGGTGCGGTCAAAGCGACAGTCGAATCCGTGTTGGAAAACGGCAACGACGCCATCTTCGGTGCTATCTTCTGGTTCGTGGTGGCGGGCGCGCCGGGTGTGGTGCTTTATCGCCTTGCCAACACGCTGGACGCCATGTGGGGCTATCGCAACGAACGCTACCTGCGTTTCGGCTGGGCTGCGGCGCGGCTGGATGATGTGTTGAACTTCGTGCCGGCGCGGCTGACGGCGCTGGGCTATGCCGTGGCTGGCCATTTTACGCGCGCGCTGCGGTGTTGGCGTACCCAAGGTGCCGCCTGGAAGAGCCCGAACGCCGGGCCGGTGATGGCAGCGGGCGCCGGCAGTCTCGGTGTGTTGATCGGCGGGCCAGCGATTTATCACGGTGTGACGCAGATGCGTTCACCGCTCGGTGAAGGACAGGCACCTGATGCCCACGACATTGACCGCGCGCTGCGCCTGATAAATCGCTCACTGGTGATCTGGTTGCTGGTTTTGTTTGTGGGAGGATGGTTGGTCGACTATGTCACGTCACGCTGAACAGCAGGGCCTATTGCACCACGGTGGCCGTCTGCGTCTGGCCGCTGCGCGCTACGATATTCCTCTCGCAGAGTGGCTTGATCTCTCCACCGGCATCAATCCCAACGGCTGGCCCGTGACGATGGTCCCGGCCTCGGCCTGGTCACGTCTTCCCGAAGACGATGACGGACTCGAACAGGCTGCGCGAGCGTATTACGGCGCCGAACATCTCTTGCCGGTCGCCGGTTCACAGGCGGCGATCCAGGCGCTGCCACAACTGCGCGTGCACTCTCGTGTCAGCGTGCTTGATCCAGGCTACGCCGAGCATGCGGCAGCCTGGCGGCGCGCGGGTCATACGGTGATGCCCGTCACCACCGAACAAGTGAATGATGCCGTGCCGTCATCGGATGTGCTGGTGCTCATTCATCCCAACAATCCCACTGGCGCGCGCTTCGCGGTGGATCAATTGCTCGATTGGCATGCGCAGCTCGCCGCCTGCGGCGGCTGGCTGGTGGTGGATGAGGCGTTCATGGATATCACGCCTGAACACAGCCTTTGCAATCACAGCTGGCGGCCCGGCCTGATAGTGTTGCGTTCGCTGGGCAAGTTTTTCGGTCTGGCTGGCGCGCGCGTGGGTTTTGTGTGCGCGCAACCTGAATTGCTGTCGCGACTCCACACACACCTTGGTCCCTGGGCCGTCACCGCGCCTGCGCGTTGGGTGGCTACGGCGGCGCTTGGAGATCGCGTGTGGCAGAACAGGGCGCGCCAAAGCCTTCTCGACGACAGCGCACGCCTGCGCGCGTTACTTGCGCAGCACGGATTCGCGCCCGACGGCGGCTGTGCCCTGTTCCAGTGGCTGCTCACGCCGCAGGCGGCCTATCTGCATGACAGACTCGCGCGCGCGAGCATCCTGACGCGTCTGTTTACCGAACCATGCAGTCTGCGCTTCGGTCTGCCGGGATGCGAGTCTGACTGGCAGCGACTGAACACTGCACTGGCCCACATGACTGCGATGAATCTCACCCAGGCCAGCACATGACCGCCCGCACCCTGATGATCCAGGGCACCACCTCCGATGCCGGCAAGAGCACGTTGGTCACGGCGCTGTGCCGCTGGCTGGCGCGGAAGGGTGTGCGCGTGGCGCCATTCAAACCGCAGAACATGGCACTGAACAGTGCTGTAACCGCGGACGGCGGCGAAATCGGCCGCGCTCAGGCGGTGCAGGCGCAGGCGTGTGGCTTGCCACCCCACACCGACTTCAACCCGGTGCTGCTCAAACCCAACACTGATGTGGGTGCGCAAGTCATCATTCACGGGCACGCTATTGGCAAGATGGATGCCCGCGCCTACCACGACTACAAGCGCGTGGCGCGCGACGCCGTCCTGACATCCCATGCGCGATTGCTGGCCGATTACGAGGCGATTGTGGTGGAGGGTGCAGGCAGCCCGGCGGAGATCAATCTGCGCGCGGGCGATATCGCCAATATGGGCTTTGCCGAAGCGGTGGACTGTCCCGTCATCCTGATCGCCGACATCGACCGTGGCGGTGTCTTCGCCCATCTCGTCGGCACGTTGGCGCTGCTGTCTGAAAGCGAGCAGGCGCGTGTAGCCGGTTTTGTCATCAACCGCTTCCGTGGTGATCTGGCCTTGCTCCAGCCGGGCCTGGACTGGCTGGAAGACAAAACAAAAAAGCCGGTGCTTGGCGTATTGCCCTATCTGCATGGGCTGCATCTGGAGGCGGAAGACGCGCTGCCGCGCGGCGTAGCGTTGCAAGAGACACAGGCTGAACATTTGCGCGTCGTCGCTCCCGCCATCCATGGCTCTCGCGACATTAGCGCCATCCCTGCACGTCATCACTCCCGCCATCCATGGCTCTCGCGACATTAGCGCATCCCTGCACGTCATTGTCCCAGCGCTGCCGCGCATCAGCAACCACACCGACTTCGACCCGCTGCGCCTGCATCCCCAAATCGCGTTCCGCTATGTGGGGCCGGACGAAACGCCCCCGCCCGCCGATCTCATCATCCTGCCCGGCAGCAAGAGCGTGCGTGCCGACCTGGCCTGGTTGCGCGAACACGGCTGGGAGCAGGCCATCCAGCGCCACCTGCGTTACGGCGGCAAGCTGATCGGCATTTGCGGCGGTTTTCAGATGCTCGGCCATGACATCCACGACCCCCACGGCCTTGAAGGCGAGCCGGGCGCAAGTCTTGGGTTAGGATTGCTCGATATACGCACGACGCTGGAGCCAGAAAAACAGTTGCGCACAGTGCGTGGCACGCTCGCAGTCTCCGGGGCAGAGGTTACGGGATACGAAATCCACGCGGGCGTCACCACCGGGCCTGCACTCGAAAATCCTGTTGTGCTGTTCGACATCGGCGGTACCGATGGCGCCGTGTCCAACGACGGGCAAGTCCTCGGCACGTACCTGCATGGCGTGTTTGAAAACAGAGATGCTTGTTTGGAGTTGCTGCGCTGGGCAGGGCTTGCAGGGGCGCAACCCGTGGACTACGCCGCCCTGCGTGAGAGCGCTATCGAGCGTTTGGCGGATACGGTGGATGCGCATCTCGACATGGCCACCCTGACCCGGCTTTTGGTATTGAATCTCGCCGCCAAAGAGGACATGGCCCCATGAAAGAATTGATCCTGGGTGGCGTGCGCTCCGGCAAGAGCCGCTTGGCCGAACAGCGCGCGCTGACCAGCGGCCTGAATGTCACCTACATCGCCACGGCGACAACGGGTGATGAAGAAATGCGCCAGCGCATTCAAGTGCATCAGCTTAGACGCCCGTCCGACTGGAAACTGATCGAGGAGCCACACAACCTGGCTGCGGTATTGGAGGCACATGCCCATCCCGACTACTGCCTGGTGGTGGACTGCCTGACATTATGGTTAACCAACCTGCTGATTAAAAACAATGGCGCGGATTACGCCACGCAACGCGAGGCGCTGCTCACCGCGTTGCCCCACCTGCCGGGACATATCATTCTGGTCAGCAACGAAACCGGGTTGGGCGTGGTGCCGCTGGGCGAATTGACCCGCCGCTTCTGCGACGAAGCCGGGTGGCTGCATCAAGCACTGGCAGGACTGTGCGAACGCGTGACACTCACCGTTGCGGGTCTGCCCCTAACACTAAAAGGAGAGTCTTTGTGAATATCGAATGGTTATACCCCCCTTGTCAGTCCCTGAACGCAGCGGCAGGCAGCGCCGCGCAAGCGCGGCAAATGCAACTGACCAAGCCGCCCGGCGCACTGGGCGAACTTGAAAACCTGGCGATACGCCTCGCAGCCATGCAAGGCACGGAACAGCCCGTCGTTGACGCAGTATGGATCGCCGTATTTGCTGGCGACCATGGCGTTGCTGCCGAGGGTGTCTCCGCCTTTCCTCAGGCCGTCACCGGCGAGATGGTGCGTAATTTTGCGCACGGTGGTGCCGCCATCAGCGTACTGGCGCGGACGCTGGGCGCCGACCTGGAAGTCATCAATCTGGGAACGGTGAATGACCCTGGTGACATAGCGAATGTCACACGCCTGTGCCTTGGGCCGGGCACGGCCAATTTCACCGTAGAAGCCGCCATGACCCCAGCGCAGTACGCCGCCGCACTGCATGCCGGCCGAGACAGCGCCGCGCGCGCCAAACAGGCCGGGGCGCAACTCTATATTGGTGGTGAAATGGGCATAGGCAACACCACCGCCGCGGCCGCACTGGCGTGCGCGCTGCTCAATGAAACACCGCAACACCTGGCGGGACCAGGAACCGGCCTCGACCGCGCCGGGGTAGATCATAAAGTTGAAGTCATCCAGCGCGCGTTGACCCTGCACGCCGATCATCTTGCCGACCCCAGCGAGGCCTTGCGCCGTCTGGGAGGCTTCGAGATTGCCGCCCTCGCGGGCGCCTACCTCGCCTGCGCAAAAACAGGCCTGCCCATACTGGTGGATGGTTTCATCAGCTCAGCGGCGGCGCTGACCGCCGAACGGTTGTGCCCCGGCACCGCGCAATGGTTCATGTACGCCCACAGTTCCGCCGAGCCCGGCCACACCCGCATCCTCACCGCCCTCGACGCCAAACCCCTGCTCAATCTCGGTATGCGCCTGGGCGAAGGCAGCGGCGCGGCAATGGCCGTACCACTGTTGCGGCTTGCCTGCGCACTCCATAACGGCATGGCTACCTTCGCCGAAGCCGCCGTATCTAAGAAGTGTTGATCCCGATTTCATTTCTTTCAACAGGGCAGGGGGAGGGTGAAAATCCAACATGAACATCCTCCAACCCCTGCTCATCGCCCTGCAATTTCTCACTCGCCTGCCAATCCGGCTGCGTGAAATACCCAGCCAGCAAATGCTCGGCCGCTCTATGCTCTACTATCCCCTGGTAGGCCTGCTCATCGGCCTGCTGCTCGCCGGGCTGAACGCCTTGTTGCACAACGCCGACACGTTATTGCGCGCCGCACTTCTGCTCGCCGCCTGGGTGCTGATCACTGGCGCATTACACCTCGACGGCCTCGCCGACAGCGCCGACGCCTGGCTCGGCGGTCACGGTGACTACGAACGCACACTAGCCATCATGAAAGACCCCTGCTGTGGCCCCGCTGGCGTGGTTGCACTGGTGGTTGTGTTGCTCATCAAATTCGCCGCCCTCGTGGCTGTCATATCAGCGCAAAACACCTTCGCACTCATCGCAGCCCCCATCATTGGTCGCACTGCACTACCCCTGCTGTTCCTCACCACCACCTATGTACGCGCCAATGGTCTGGGATCGGCCATGGCAGCACACCTGCCCAGAAAATCCGGCATCATCGTAATCACTGCCACAGCCATAGTCCTCATCAGCGCCGCCGGTGCGCAAGGGCTCTGGCTATTGCTGGCCTGCGTCAGCGTATTTATCTCATTGCGCCTGTTGATGATAAAACGCATTGGCGGCGCAACAGGCGATACCGCCGGGGCATTGGTCGAAATTGCCGAAGCAACCACTCTCGTGACGCTTGCGCTGCTTAGTGTGGGGTGAAAACGAACACGTACCTCACGCAGGCGCTGGTAGTCGCCCGGCCTTCTTGCCAATGAGGTGATTCACCCTGCGATCCCACTATTGATTGATTTTATATAAATCCGAAGCATTTTTGATCTGCGTCAAAAATGCTTCGATCATCATGTGGTTCAATGACTCTGCCGTGCCAGAAATACAATAAATTCTTTACCCTTGCAGGGAGATGAGCCATGAAAACCCAGGTGGATTTTTACGTGTCAGAGAAAGTGATGCAACTCACAAGGCAGTTCGTTATCGCCTTCTCGTCATTGCTGCTTATTTTTACGAGTGTGCCATTGTACGCAACAGCATATACGCCGCTTTCCTGGCAAGAAGTTGTGAAGTCGCACTCGAATCCCATCCTGATTGGGCAGCACAAGCATCTCACCTGGGTTCGCGACCAGAACCGCAACTTCATCGACGACGAGATAGAGGCGCGTTTCGGCCCCAAAGATCACACGAATATCATTCTCGCACTAAACCGTTGCCTGCCTCCGGCGCAGGTGCAGGAAATCTTTTCCCGATACGGAAAAATAACCTATATAGGCAAGCTGGTCAGTTTTGTTTTCCTCAACGATGTTCCCGTTTCCGACTTGTCCGCACTTGCTGCCCGGCCCGAGGTGGCGATGATCGAGTGGCAGGTGCCGGAAACCCTGGAGCTGGACGTTGCCTCCCGCGCCATTCAAGCGCATGCCAGCGCCCAATACCTGAACCAATCTGCCCAGGATCTGGGGTTGACTGGGAGCGGGGTTAATATCGCCATCGTCGACACGGGAGTCAACGATGGATCCCTGAATACGCTCCCATCCTCGGCATTCGTTGCCGGATACGATGCCTGGGACAGCACAGATTCGGGAAACGGATTGAGGAATCCAACGGACACCGTCGGCAACCATGGCACCACGATGGCCGTAATGGCGCTGGGGCGAGGCGTTGCCGGCCAGACCTGTAGAAATCCTGGCGGCGGCCCCGCCGCCAACTGCGCCGGGATCGCGCCGGGCGCAGGTCTTATTGATGTCAACCGTTGCGGGACCACTTCTTCTGGTTCTTCTGTTCAATACAATTGCGACTCCGCCTTTACCGCCAGGGCGGTGGACTGGGTTGGCATCAATGCCCAGAAATTCAAGATTCGCGTGGTCAACCTGTCTTTTTCGCGCTGCGTCGATGATGACGGCAAGGATGCGCTATCGCAGCAAGCCAACTATCTTTCGGCGCTAGGGTTGGTGGTGGTGGCCTCCTACGCCAACGCCAATAACGGTACAGCGTCATGCCCCGCCTCTTCGCCAGGCACTAAAATCACGAAGCCACCTGCCTCGGCCTCTTTCGCTATCAGTGTCAATGCCACGGATGACAAGAACACAGTGGCACGCAGCGACGACACTCATTGGACTAATTACCTGACAGGCCCGCGAAAGGACTTCAATTTCACATCGCCGAATCTGTTGGCGTTGAAACCCGATCTCTCTGCGCCGGGAGAGAACCTGAGTACCACTACGCTCACGGGAATCCCCGGAACATCTCCCGCTGCGGCGATGACATCGGGTGCTGCGGCCCTAGTATTGCAAAAATTTCCTGCGATGACACCAGACAGCCTGAAACAGTTGCTGATAACGTCTGCTGACAACTCGCGCAATACGCCATATTCATCTACGACAGGCGTGTGGGACACGGCGCTGGGCTGGGGTTTGTTGAGCGTCGGCGCGGCACTGCAAAATGCGATGGCACAATCCACTGATGTTCGCTTTCCGAATTGCCAGAGTGGTGGTGCTTCTGGGCAACCCTGCCCGCTCAAGAGCGGTGATCCGGCCTGGAATAATCAGGTTGACATAACAACGAATACTCCCGCGAAGGCCGGCGTTCCGAATCAAATCAATGTCAAAATAGAAAATACAGGCAACTCCCCCATTACAATACTGGTGAATTTTGGTGTATACAGTTTTGCGGTCGGAAATAATCAATTCCATCACCTCGGCACAAAACAGGTAACTATCAATCCTCATGCAACCCTCCCCGTGAGTCAGGTGTGGACACCGGCATTCTCCGATCATCAATGCGCCCAGATCTCGATCGCCTATGGACTCGACGCGGATTACACCAACAACGTCACCCAACGAAATCTTCAGATCAGCCCCTCGGTATACAACGTCCGTGTCGAGAATTCACTCATGGCACCTGCGAGGTTTGAGATCAAGGCGGTTTCCGATCGCGCCGGGTGGCGCTGTACGGTGAGCGATGCCGCCTTTGCGCTGGACCCGTTTACCGACTGTGCACGGAACGTGAAAGTTGCCTTTAACGCCCCTGCCGGTACACGCCCTGGCCGCCAGGCCAACTGCAACATAGCAGTGTATGCGACCCCTAATGACGGTGAACGGCGGCTGATCGGCGGCGTTACGGTGCGCACCTATGTTCCGCGGCCTTGCCGCGCCTTCGGCGAGGTGGTGGATGCCAATGGTCACCCTGTTGCCGGAGCACGTATACTGACCAAGCTGGCCTCGCCGGGAAAAGCCACTTTCCTATACCGAGAGGCGTTGGCCATGACCAACAGAGACGGGGTTTTCTCCCTCTCAATCGTGCCGGACGTTCCACAGACATTCAGTGTGCAGCGGGCTGGCGTTGGCCGGGGCAAGGTCATTCTCCGCCCAGGGTGCGGACTCGACCTGCCGCGGCTGGTGCTCACCGCGCAGGGGTTGCGCGCCGAACCCATCCGCTATGCAGGTGGAAGCGAGTAGTGTATAGGGTCTCGGCAACCGCCCCATGGAGCGGTTGCCGAGACCCCTAACTACATTTATCAAAAAAGCTATTGAACCGCAGAGGACGCGGAGAACGCAAAGAAATTCGGATGGTTAGCGTAAAACGTGCTTTCACCCAGCGGGTGGCGCGACACAACTTGCCAAGGTCTTTTTTCCTCTGCGTTCTCCGCGTCCTCTGCGGTGAATCGCTGTTTTTAGGTTTATGACACAGCAGGACTAGAACTCTTCAGCAACGTCAGGCTTTTTCAGCCCCGGATTGATCTTGACTGTTTTTACGGCATTGCCGGTGGTTTGGACTATCTCGACAGGGTAGCCCGCCAACATCAGGCTGGTGCCGGGTTCCGGGATGGTTTCCAGATATTCCAGAATCAGGCCGTTGAGGGTTTTCGGGCCGTTCGTGGGGAGGTCCCAGTGCATGATCCGGTTTAATACCCGGATATTGGCGCTGCCGTCTACCAAGTAAGTGCCATCTTTTAACGGGTGTACTTCCTTGCCGATGGCTGAAATATCGGTAGTGAATTCGCCGACGATTTCTTCCAGGATGTCTTCCAGTGTTACCAATCCCTGAATGTCGCCGTATTCGTCCACCACCAATGCAACGCGGCGCTTTTGCTGTTGAAAGTTCAGCAGTTGTTTGTTCAGTGGCGTGCCTTCAGGGATAAAGTAGGGCTCTTTTATCACTTGCAGCAAAGCCAGTTCGTCAAATTCGCCCTTGGCCAGCAGGGGCAGTGCATTGCGCACATGCAAAAAGCCGATGATCTGGTCGATATGATCCCGGTATACCGGCAGGCGTGTGTGCTGGCTGGTGGTTAATTGCCGGACGATGTCATCCCACTCGCTATTAAGATCCATGCCCACTATGTCATTGCGCGGGACCATGATGTCTTCCACTGTGGCCTTTTCCAGATCCATGATGCTGAGCAGCATCTTCTGGTGGCTACGCGGCATCATGGCGCCTGCCTCGTTGATCACGGTGCGTATTTCTTCGCTGCCCAGCGTCCGGGTTGCGGTGTCCTTGGGCGAGACGCCGAACAGTTTCAACAGGCTGTTGGCCATGCCGTTGACCATCCAGACCAAGGGGTAGATTAACTTCAACAATGGCCCCAGCACAAAGGCGCTGGGGAAGGCGATGCGTTCGGGATGCAGTGCGGCCAGCGTCTTGGGCGCAAGATCAGTAAAGATCAGCACAATCAGGGCAATTGCAATCGTTGCTATAACAATAGTGCTTTCCTGTTCGCCAAGCAGCCGTATGGCGGTCACCGTGGTCAGGGTGGAAAGGAGTGCATTGATGAAGTTGCTGCCGAGCAGAATCACACCGATCAAGCGGTCCGGCCGTTTCAGCAGAAACTGAGCGCGCCTTGCGCCTTGATTGCCGATTTTGGCCAAATGCCGCAGGCGATAACGGTCCAGCGTCATCAGGGAGATTTCGGCAGCGGAAAAAAACGCCGACAACACAACCAAAAACACCAGCGCGCCGAATAAGACGCTTAACGGGATATCGTCCATCAGCGGTGCAGCACGAGTTCCAGCACCAGCTTGCTGCCGAAATAAGCCAGCATCAATGCCACCGCGCCGCTGATCGTCCAGCGAATTGCGGTGCGCCCCCGCCAGCCGAAGCGCCAGCGCCCCCACAATAGCACTGCAAATACCAGCCACGCGATGATGGAAAGAACAGTCTTATGCACCAGGTGTTGCGCGAACAGGTTCTCCAGAAAGAATACACCTGTGATCAAAGACAGGCTTTGCAGCACAAACCCTGCTCCGATCATCTGGAACAGAAGCGTCTCCATGGTTTGCAGCGGTGGCAGTGCTCGAATGAATCCTCCTGGCTGCCGGGCGCGCAGGTATCTGTCCTGAATGGACAGGAGGATGGCTTGCATGGCGGCGATGCTGAGAAGGCTGTACGCGAGCACCGAAATCAGGATGTGTGCCTGAATGCCTGGCGTGGTTTTTTCCAGGAACAGATACTGGGATGGGAACATGATCTCCAACGCGATGGCCAAACCGGCCAGCGGGAAGATGGCGATCCCCAGATTTTCGACCGGTTTTGTAAAAGAGGCCAGCAGTACCAGCAGCGCAATCAGCCAAGACAGCAGTGAAAACGCATTGAAGAACCCGAGGTTTAGTCCAAGTGTGGTAAACAGGCTTTGATACAAGGCGATGGCGTGCAGCGCAACGGCGGCCATGCCCATGGCGATCAATCCCGCTCTGGAGATTGGCGCATTCTCCCTCTTATAGAGGGAGAATGCGAGCAGGAAGCCCGTTAAGCAATACAAAATAACGGCGGCAAAGCTGATTACAATAGTGCTCATGTTTCCGTGGCTCAATCTACAATTGGAGATAATCTCATATCTGCGGCTGTCATTGAAGGGGCAGACTCATGTTTCAGGATAAATTGGCCGATGTAAAGGAGTGTGTGATTTAGAGGCCTATGGGCCGGTATATCTCTTTGGTTCAAGCCTCATGTATAGTCAGGAGCGGTGGAGAGATCATGGGAAAACAGGACGGTGACACATGAACGTGCGCGTGTTGGGGGCGAGTGGGGGGGTTGGAACCGGGCTTAGAACCACGTCTTTGTTGATCGACGAGGATATCCTTATCGATGCGGGCAGCGGCGTGGGGGATTTAAGCTTTGATGAGATGGCCGCCATTCGCCACATATTCATAACACATTCCCATCTTGATCACATTGCCTTTCTGCCGTTGCTGCTGGATAGCATCTTCGACTCCATACACGATCCTATCGTAGTTCACGGTCAAGCCGCCACCCTGCGGGCGCTGCAAGAGCACATTTTCAACTGGGTGATTTGGCCCGACTTTGCCAGATTGCCCAGCCCAGAAAAGCCGGTGCTGCGCTATGAGGTCATGCTCCCTGGCGAAGTTTGTGCGATTGCGGGGCGCACGCTGGAAATGATTCCCGTCAATCACACTGTTCCGGGCGTCGGCTATTATGTTGAATGTCCCACTGGCGCCTTTGCCTTCACTGGTGATACCACCAGCAACGACAGTCTATGGAGCGCGCTGAACGCCCATCAACGCCTGGACGTGCTCATTGTCGAAGCGGCCTTCGCCAATCACAATCTGGAACTTAGCCGCCTGGCCCACCATTATTGTCCCGTATTGCTGGCGGAAGATATAGTGAAACTTCGTCATGACCCGCTGGTGTACATTACTCACAATAAGCCCGGTGACGAGGATGTCATCTTCACGGAGTGCCAGGCCGCCATGGCCGGACGCAATCTGCGGAGGTTGCAGGGTGGAGAGATTATTCGTTTATAGCTCATCATCGGGCTAGGCGAAACTTCCAGAACATTGCTATGATCCGGGCATGAAATATCATGACCTGCGCGACTTCATCGCTAAATTGGAGAAAGAGGGGGAGCTTAAACGCATCACCCTTGAAGTTGATCCCATTCTTGAAATGACCGAGATCTGCGACCGCACGCTGCGGGCGGGCGGGCCGGCATTGTTGTTTGAAAATCCCAAGGGCTACTCCATTCCAGTGCTCGGCAATCTGTTCGGCACACCGCGCCGTGTCGCGTTAGGCATGGGGGAAGATTCAGTCGAGGCGCTGCGCGAGGTGGGCAAGACGTTGGCCTTTTTGAAGGAGCCCGAGCCGCCCAAAGGGATGCGCGATGCCTGGGATAAATTGCCTATCTTCAAACAGGTGTTGAACATGGCGCCCAAGGTGGTGAGCCGCGCCGCTTGCCAGGAGAATGTCATTGAGGCGGCGGATGTCGATCTGTCCACGCTCCCCATTCAGACCTGCTGGCCTGGCGATGCAGGGCCGCTCATCACCTGGGCGCTGGTGGTAACCAAGGGGCCGCATAAAGAGCGGCAGAATCTGGGGATCTATCGCCAGCAGGTGATAGCGCGTAACAAGGTCATCATGCGCTGGCTATCGCACCGTGGTGGGGCTTTGGATTTTCGCGAGTGGCAGCTTGCCCATCCCGGCAAGCGCTTTCCGGTGGCGGTAGCGCTGGGTGCAGACCCAGCGACGATACTCGGCGCGGTGACGCCGGTGCCGGATACGCTGTCCGAATATGCCTTTGCCGGGCTGCTGCGCGGGGCCAAGACCGAGGTGGTGAAGTGCCAGACCAATGATTTGCAGGTGCCCGCCAGTGCCGAGTTCGTACTGGAGGGTTATATTGAGCCGGGTGAAGAGGCCCCCGAAGGCCCGTTTGGCGACCATACTGGCTACTACAATGAAGTGGATACCTTTCCGGTGTTCACCATCGAGCGCATCACCCACCGCGACAATCCCATCTACCACAGCACCTACACAGGCAGGCCGCCGGACGAGCCTGCGGTGCTGGGCGTGGCGCTCAATGAAGTGTTCGTGCCGATTCTGCAAAAGCAGTTCCCGGAGATCGTCGATTTCTATCTGCCGCCCGAGGGTTGTTCCTATCGCCTGGCAGTGGTGAGCATGCGCAAACAATATCCTGGTCACGCCAAGCGTGTGATGCTGGGGGTGTGGTCGTTTCTGCGCCAGTTTATGTATACCAAGTTTGTTATCGTCACGGATGAGGATGTGAACGTGCGTGATTGGAAGGACGTGATCTGGGCGATGACCACGCGCATGGACCCTGGGCGTGACACCACCATCATCGAAAACACCCCCATTGATTATCTGGATTTTGCGTCCCCAGTGTCGGGTCTGGGTTCCAAGATCGGTTTCGATGCCACCAATAAATGGAAGGGCGAAACTAGTCGTGAGTGGGGGCAGCCGATCAGCATGAGCGAGGATGTGAAAAGGCGCGTGGATACGATGTGGCAGGATTTGGGAATTTCCGATGAAACTGGTCAATAAATGGGCTTGCTATCCGCGCGTTCCTATGTAATATAGAACGGTCAGCGTTTGGGCCATAGTTGTCTGTTTTTTGGGTTTTTTCAAAGCACATTCAAACGATGGGGATGGGGGAAGAGGGCGTCCAACCGTGCAGTGCCGGACGTAACCATCTCAAAGCGCCGATAGTAAAATGAATCTAGTTAAACATTATAAAAGGTGGAGGATGTAGGGATGTATAAATCAGCAAAAACCTGTTTCGCCGTTCTGTCTTTGCCCGCGATCCTCTTTGCAGGACAAGCCTTGGCAGCTGACGCTCATGACGCTCACTCGACTGCCGCTGCGGGAAACGAAAAGGCGCAAATCAGGGCGATCGTCAAAAATCTCGTGGATGACAACCAGAGTTTCGTCAAGGCAAGCGGCGCCGCTCACTTTGCCGAACACATTAAAGGGCAGAAGCCCCGCGCTACGGTGGTGACCTGCTCCGACTCGCGCGTCCACACTCATGCGTTGGACAAAGACCCCGAGGGCGATTTGTTCATGGTGCGTGATATCGGCAATCAGATAGCGACCGCCGAGGGCTCCGTCGAATACGGCGTGCGTCATTTGCACACGCCATTGCTGCTGGTTATCGGCCATTCTGCTTGTGGCGCCGTGAAGGCGGCGATGGGTGATTACTCCAGCATCGAAGCACCTATCAAGCGTGAACTCGACACCATTAAAGTGCCTGGCAAGAACGCTGGTGACAACAAAGAGGTGATGACCAGCGTGGAGGCAAACGTCAACAATCAGGTTGCCTTCGCCATGGAGAAATTCGCCGCCGAAGTTAAGGCAGGCAAGCTGGCGGTCATGGGCGGCGTGTACGACTTCCGCAATGACTACAGCCTGGGACATGGCAAACTGGTGATCACCAATGTCAACGGTGACACAGACCCGGCCAAGATCAAGGCTGCAGGCATCCTGCCCACCAAGTAATCCGCATCTGTAGTTGCAGTATTGCGCCCGACACCGGCTCCCGGTGCCGGGCGTTTTTGATTTATCCCTTGTCAGCAGGCAAACAGGCTGCCAAGCCGGATTCCAGTTTGGGATAAAGCAATTCCATCCCCAATTCCTCCCGCATCTTGCTGTTGTCGATGCGCCGTGATTCTTCCAGAAATGACACCATGCCCGGCGTGAGTTGCCGGCGCGCCTCGGCCATGTTCACGGCAGGCGGGTGGGGGAGGTTTAGTGCATCCGCGACTTGGTAAAAGTAATCAGTCATGGTGGTGGGCTGGTCGTCGCTGATGTTGTAGACCTCCCCGGCACGTCCCCGATTTGCTGCGGCGACGCAGACGCGCGCCAAGTCGTCGGCGTGGATGCGGTTGCTGTAGGGTGCTTCTTCTTCGCGTACCACTGGGGTGCCTTGTCGGATGCGTTCCAGCGGTAGGCGGCCAGGCCCATAAATACCCGGCACGCGCAGGATCACCACCGGCACGCCGCTGGCGCGATGCCAGTCGAGCAAGGCGGTTTCGGCGTCAAGCCGCCGCGCGCCGCGTGCGCTGCGTGGATGGGTGGGCGTTTCCTCCGTTACCCATCCGCCCTGGCAGTCGCCATACACGCCGGTGGTGCTGATGTAGACGATGCGGGTAGGCCAGTTTGGGGGAGTTAGCGCAGCGAGCGTGGCACGCATGCGTGGATCGCCCGGCCCATCACCGGGTGGCGGGGCAAAATAGAATAAAACGGAGCATTTAACCGGCAAGCTGTGCAGCGTATCGGGTCGATCCAGGTCACCACTGACTGGGGTGATGCCACTGTCGGCCAGCGATTGCGCACGCTCTGCCGAACGAGCCAGTGCGCTCACCGAGCCGCCTGCTGTCTGCCACAGTTTGGCCACGCGCTGGCCGATGTCGCCACAGCCGATGATAAATGCATGATTCATGAGTTGCTCCGGTGTAAAATTAGGCGACAACAGCATACCAAGGTTAGCCCATGCGCTTCAAAGTTCATATCCATCCCGGAGATCGTGATTTCATCGTTGAAACAGGTGAGACCCTCATCGACGCCGCTGTGCGTCAGGGCGTGCCGCTGCCCTACGGTTGCCGCAACGGCCAGTGCGGGGCGTGCAAGGGAAAGATTTTGGAAGGCCGTGTCGATTACGGAGATTTTTCCCCGCATGCCTTGAACGAACAGGAAATTAATGCGGGCATGGCGCTGTTCTGCAAAGCAACGCCCCTGAGCGATATTGCAATTGAGCCGCGCGGCGTCCACGTTGCGCAGGATGTGGTGGTGAAGAAACTGCCGTGCCGGGTGGAAAAGATGGAGCTGCTCGCGCCCGAGGTGATACGCCTGCATCTCAAGTTGCCCAATACCGAGCGCTTGCAGTATGCCGCGGGGCAATACATCAATATCATTCTGCGCGATGGGCGCAGGCGCAGCTTTTCGATTGCCAACCCTCCGCATGAGGATGGATTCATTGAGCTGCATATCGGTCTGGTCGAGGGCGGGGAGTTCACTGGGCACGTGTTCAATGGCATGAAGGAGAAAGACATCCTGCGTATCGAGGGGCCGCTGGGTGACTTCACTCTGCGCAAGGAATCGGTGCGGCCCATTATCCTCATGGCGGCAGGCACGGGCTTTGCGCCCATCAAAGGCATCGTGGAGGACGCACTAACGCAGGGAGTGCGTCGCCCCATTTATCTTTACTGGGGCGCATCCACGAAACAGGATCTTTATCTGGACAGGGTGGTGCGCGGTTGGGTAAGCGAGGTCGAAAATCTCGAATACGCGCCGGTATTGTCGAGGCTTGAAGTGGATGATGGCTGGCGTGGCAGGCGCGGCTATGTGCAGGATGCTGTGGTTGGAGATTTTCCAGACCTGAGCGCTTTTGACGTCTATGCCAGTGGCTCGCCAGTAATGGTCAACGCCGCGCGGGAAACCTGCCTTGCACGTGGCTTGCCGCGCGAACATTTTTACTTCGATGCTTTTGAATTTGAGGAGCGTTGACTAATGGGATGGTCGCCCCTTCCCCTAACGGCATCTGAGTGCCAAAGTGGAGATGTGACATTTCCAATAACGAAGAGAGGCTGATTTAGCAAGCGTTGCTGCAACCGCTGCTCGCCCCTGGCTTCAGCGAGCACAGCTACGGCTTTCGTCCGGGCAAGCGTGCGCTGGCACTATTGCGGCGCCTCTACGTCAAGCTGCACTTGATCGTCAACGAGACCAAAAGTGCAGTAGCCAGCGTGTTCGGCCGCAAGTTCCTCGGGTTCAGCTTCTGGGTCGCACTGTATGGCTGCTCCCTATGCCGATTATCCAGCAACTCTTTGCGACCCACTCGCAGCAGGCGTAAAGTTTTCCGATAAATGCTATGAGTGTGTAACCGGGCCGGGGCTAGCTAGTCTGACACAGGGGGCGGGTTAGCCCCGCGTCATGAGCCGCGCAACGGAGAGCCTTAGAGAGCGCGCCTGAGCCGCGGGGCCGGCGCCAATTCTACCCATGAAGGTAGCTCTTGAAGCTGGGCTTGGACTTAATAGATTGTTGAGCTCTGCAGCCAGTTGTCCCGCTTTATTCTTGATCGAATCGTCCCCCGTAAATTTCAGGCCATTGCGCGCGTAGCGGGAGAAGATGAGCGGCGTCATCTCCGGCTGTAACTGCAAACCGAGGCTGGTGGCGGTGAGCCAAAAACGCTGGACCGCCCGGCCTGCGGCCACGTAATCGTCTATCTTTTCAGGGGCTTTGTGGGCCAGAATGGCAAAATGGGCGGCACAGGCAATGCCAGGTATCAAGTCAAGTTGAATCCGCGGTGCTAGGGTGCCCGCCAAAAAAGCGTTAAAAAATTCGACACGTTTCCAGCTTTGCATTACCCAGCCCATCAGTCGGGTAGTTAGGGGGTCGAGTCCGATCGCCTGGTCGGGCACCTTGTCTTCGCTGAAACGGGCATTCCACTGGATAACGCTGCGGTGCACCTCGTAGGCTTCGCGCATGGTGAGGCGCAGCTCGGCGTTGGCGAACATCAGCCGCGCCGTGCGCCATTTGTTGCCGAATCCCTCCAGCCACAGAATCCGGAAAGTGCCGCCCACGGCTGCTTCAAGCGTGCGCTTTTCCTGCGGAGTTAGTGCTCGCGTTTGCATGGGGCGGCGCTGCACGCTGCGCTTCGGAATGAATGGAATCAGCGGGTCCGGCTGGATCTGTGGATCGGGCTCGAAAGATACATCAAAAGTGGGTGTGGTTTCCGGCAAATCCACGCGGCGCTGGATCGACGCCCTTAGCCCATGGCCAGTGGCCGCGATGGAAATAGTCTCAAGCAAGGCCCCCAGGGCGATCTGGCTAGGGTGGCCGTCGAGGTCGTAAACGCAATAGTCGCGTGTATCGAAGCCGTGGACCATGAGCTGGTGATCGCTGACGATTTCGAACCGCCACGGCTGGGTGTTGTCGCCACTCGGCGCCCAGCGCGCCAGATCGAGAATCGTTTCAATCACTGACTGAGGGGCGGATTCCGTAACTTCAGGACTTTTCGTGGGTACGGGGCAGGTCTGTTTGCTAAGATAGCGCTTGGCGATCGACAGCGCCAGACGTTGCATGGGGTTGTTATTGCCGCCGGGGCGCCAGGTGCGCGCCATCTTGTAGCGATAGGCGTCAAAGTGCAGTCCGTGGGGGGCGGCAATAACCTTGCCCCGATTCAGCAGGATTTTTAGTGCTTCAGTCGCTGCCACGCCGGCGCATAACTGGCAGGCCATGATGGTGGAGGGGCCGCGGTGCTGGGCCAGGTCTACGCGCGTTGGGTCTGCCAGATAGCCGAGTTGCAGGCGCGCCGGTGCAAGGCCGAGCATGAAGCGCAGTGCCTTTTCCTCTTCTGGCCGGTCGTTCAGGCAAAAGTATTCTTCGAAGGTCATTTTACCCGGCAAAAAGTTGAGCAGGGCGGCACCCATCCCCAGGGGGGCCACGGTAATGGCGGGGATGCCCAGTCTTGCGCATGCGGCGAAGGTGGCCTGGCGCGCCGAAAAGGCAAAAAAATCCAGCCCGTCGACATAGAGATCCACGCCTGTAAAAAATTCCGACAGATTGTATTCATCAATGCCCGATGGAAAGGATTTGATGTTTATTTCAGGGTTGATGTCCTTGGCCATCTCCGTGAGGACTTCGACCTTGGGTCGCCCGAGGGCGCTCATGGTGGCGCCGACTTGGCGGTTGAAATTGGCGATCTCGAAGGTGTCAAGATCGGCAATATGAAATGCACCCACGCCGAGTCGTGCCAGGGTGAGGAGGTGTATGCCCCCAACGCCGCCCATACCGGCGATAGCGATCGTTTTGCCCCGCAGTATCTGCTGCTCCCGCTCGGTTACCCAGCCGATGTTCCGGCTGAATGCTTCCTCATAATTAAACTGGAAAGACATGTCTTTCTATGTGTCCCTTAGAGAATCGTCGTCTGGGCGGTATGGAACATTTTTACTGCCTGCTAATCGAAGAGAGTTTAATTTAATTTAACTGATGTTACGTAAACATGGGAAAACCCCATCTTTGACACTGCATATTGTGTCTGTGGCAAGGGAGGAAACACCATGTAAAGGGCGCCTGCGTATCAGTCATTTAATCAAAATTTGCGCTTGAGAGATACCCCTTAGTTTTAAATGGTTATGTCTCTAGCCGGAGACGGTGTATTTATCGGCAAATCATTATGATTTTTTAAAATAAGAAAATTTTGTCTCTGTATAACAACAAAATACGGCATGGGAAAGCTTGCTTTTATTATGTATGCTTATGTTTATTATTGAATAAATTTTAATGGTCTGATAATTGCATATGAGGATAAGTTGCTGCTATTTGCAGTGAGCCAGCCAATTATTTTTTTTACTTAGTTCTGGACACTGCTGGAAGATCAATAAGGTACTTTGTTGCGCACTCCTTACTTTCTATTGTTCTGTGTGCTGTTTAGTCCGTCTTCAGTGCGGTTTGCTCATGGTTTTCAAGGTTGTTCGGACTTGGAAAGTTCACTCGCGTGAATAAAGCAAGCCTCGCCCTTGCTCGGGTTATTGCGTCACCCTCAGGGCAATTTCTTTTTGTCTCAATTAGGAGACAATAATTTGCGCTCTATGCCTAATGATCAATATTGCATAAACCATGATGACTAAGGTGATGATTTTGAAAAATGTGAACAGTGCACGGACATTCGATTCTACAAAGGATATGGTAAACATGTCACGAAATAGAGAGCGGCTGGTTCGTCAAGCGGACAGCGCGGAGGTGAGCATGAGTGAGTTGATGGAGAGCTTTACACGTTATTTTAACGTCAGAACAGCCACGACCCCTGATCAGGTGGAGCAGGCGTTGCGTCTGCGCTACCAGGTCTATTGCTTGGAGCACGCATTTGAAAATCCCAGCGAGCACCCTGACGGACTGGAGTGCGATCAATTTGATAAGCGGTCTGTACACAGCTTGCTCGTACATCAGGGACTGAGCATGGTTGCAGGGACGGTGCGCCTGGTTCTTAATGATCATGATTGCCCGGGTGCACAATTTCCCATAGAGCAAATCTGTGACATGAGAGTGCATAAACCTTCATTTGATCTGGCACGAGTGCCGCGGAGTGCCTTCGCGGAGATTTCTCGTTTTGCAATTTCGAAAGAATTTAAAAAGAGGTTTGCGGAGACCGAGTTTGCTTGGGGCGGCTCGCCAGAGGTGAATGATCCCCAAGTAATCGCCTTGATAGAGCGGCGCTTGATCCCGCACATAGTAATAGGCCTGTTTGGCGGCATAGTGCAGATGAGCGCTGAATACGGCATAACTCACTGGTACGCAGTGATGGAGCCTGCCCTGTTGCGATTGCTTAGACGCTTCAGTATCCACTTTGAACCCGTTGGACCCCTGATTGACTATCATGGGAAGCGCCAGCCCTGTGTCGCTGTGGCGGGCGAGGTTATGGCGGCGATGGAAAACGGCTGCTTTGAGGTGTGGAAGGTAATTACGAAGAATGGGACGATTTGGCCTTCTGCTCAATCAGTCGCGGCGTGATGCCTGCCGAATGTGTCTCATGCCATAGTTCTGGGGTATAGAATTCGGGCGATGGTCAACTTTTGCTTGCATGGCAAGCAAAAACTGAAGAATTCCGATGGTGCAACGGCATCGTTGCGACCTGTTCAACATGACGGAAGTGGGCGCTGCAGGCTGTTGACGCTAAACCAATATTGACCATTTAGTAGACGCGCTTGTGCGCGTTGAATATTGACCAGGTAACCCACGCAAACACCATTAAGAAGTGGCTCAGGGCGACAGACGGAACAGAGCCTTCAAATCACAGAGTCAAAGCTATCGTCAAGCTGACGCCCATTGAGGCCAAGCTGAAGTTGCGGCTGGAAGCCGACGCACACCGTCCAAAGCGCGACCGACGCACCGCGTTGATGCTGTTTGAAGGTAAGCGCTCCAGCAATCCCAGCCTATTCAGCGAGGGACGTGCCGGCTAATGTTGCCGCATGGAAATCCCACGGCAACAACACTTCCATTTCTTCAGCGGTTCTTGCTGCGGGCAGGTGCTCCAGCACATGGCGTAGCCATGTTGGCGTGCCCCTTGTATCTTAACGTTGTAAGTCAGACGGTCATTAGCTAAAGAATCCCTTCTCTTCAGCCGATAACAGAAGCATGTGTCCCTTGGATAGGCGCTTCTGTTGTCATGGTCGACAAACCCCCCACTCATTCTGAATACAGACAAACACGCCCAGCGGTGATTATCACGCTATTCGTGCTATTGGGCGCATGTTTGTCTCACGACAGCATTGAAAGCATATCATGGAGCCTGGGATATACCGGTTCTCCTCTGCGTTATACGGTGAACGAGGAGCCGGATAAAATTCCCAGTAATGTCGAGGCGGCAGCGGCCTCCAAGGTGGATCGCCTCTGGACGGCGCCCTATAACCTCTCAGGCAGTGGCGTGGTGATTGGCGCCTGGGATGAAGGGGCGGCGCAGGCATCCCATCCCGATTTGGCGGGCCGCGTCACCATGGCCGAAGGAAGCACCGTCTCCGGTCATGCTACTCACGTTGCAGGTACCCTGATCGGCTCAGGCCTCGCCTCTCCCATGGCGCGAGGCATGGCGCCAGGCGCCTCCCTGCTGTCCCATGACTATTATGGCGACACGCTTGGGCAGCAGGTTGAGGCGCAAGCATCGAAGGGGATGGCGCTGAGCAATCACTCGTGGAATTACGCTGCCGGCTGGCAATACAACCGCTATGGTGGCGGTAAGTGGGTGTGGTACGGCGGCCCGAGCAACACCAAAGAGCCGGATTTTGGCGCCTATGGCTATGTTACGCGCCTGTGGGATCAGCTTGTCGCCGATCATGCCCTGATTGTCGTCAAATCGGCGGGTAACGACCGCAGCGATACCGGCGCTGGTAATGCGCCCCATTACCACATCGGCGACTCATCCACCCTGCATACTGATGAGCACGCGCCGGACGGTGACTATGACAGCATCGGGCTGGTGGGTGTCGCCAAGAATATCATCACCGTCGGCGCTGTGGATCAGGCCGGGGGTATGACTACTTTCAGCTCATGGGGCCCCACCGACGATGGTCGAATCAAACCCGATATCGTCGCCGATGGCGTGGGCCTGTACTCCACGTATCTGAACAACGGTTACACCCGTTTGAGCGGCACGTCGATGTCCACGCCCACCGTGAGTGGGGCCGTTGCTCTGATCATTGAGCGCTATCGCGCCAAAGCCAAGGGTGAGACACCCTCTCCGCACATGGTCAAAGCCCTGCTCACCCACACCGCCAAGGATCTGGGCAACAAAGGGCCTGACTATGCCTACGGGTGGGGGCTACTGGATGCCCAGGCCGCTACAGGCATCGTCAGCGCCGGTGTTGGCGACGGGCGGCGCATGGATACCGGCAGCGTGGCGGAGGGCACGGAACAGGTGCTCCCCCTCGCGGTGCCGGAAGCGACGCCCAAGCTGAAGGTCACTATCGCATGGACTGATCTTCCCGGCACGCCGGACGCCACCAAGGCGCTGGTCAATGATCTCGATCTTGAACTCATCGCACCCAATGGCGTGACCTACTATCCCTATAGTCTCGCAGGCCTCGCAAATCCTGCCGCCCCGGCCATCGCCAGCGGCCCCAACCGGGTGGATAACATAGAGCAGGTCGAGGTCGATACTCCGATGGCCGGCGCCTGGCATGTGAAGGTCAAAGGCATTAAAGTGCAGGGCGATCAGGCCTATGCGCTGGTGAGCAGCCTGCCCATCACTGGCAGCGCTTCCCTGGCCCAGGTCTCGATAAACATCAACCAAGGGGCAACCGAGGTATCTTCAAGAAATGTCACCGTATCTCTGAACGGCAGCAGTGATGTGGGCGTAAGCGGCTACTACCTCACCGAACATCCCACCCCGCCCTCTGATGCCGATTTCACCCCGACACCCATTGCCACCAGTTATCAGGCGAGCCTTCCCTATACCTTGAGCGCTGGAGGCGGCAACAAAACCGTTTACGCCTGGCTGAGGGATGCCACCGGCAACATCAGTCCGGCGGCTTCCGATACGGTTAATTTGGCCGCCTCGGAGACTGCTGGAGGAGGCGGCGCGTTTGATATGGCGGCATTGATTTGTATGGGGATGGCGGCGTGGCTCAACCGTGTGCGCAAAAGAAAACCGGGCATGGTGGCCCGGTTTTCTCCTCCTGCAGCAGATGCAAACGATCAGAAGTGATAGGCTGCGCCGAGCGAGAAGAAATTGGCCCAATCGCTGCTCACCTGATAGCGCTCATACTCGGCACGCAACTCCCACTTGGGATGAGGCATGAACCGCGCACCCACGCCAAACATGCCATTGGTGCCATTCGCGCCGCGTGAGGTGCTCAACCCGCTCGATACTTCTTTGATATCGACATCTGCCGTCCAGGCAAACAGCCCCGCCTTGGCAAACAAGGACACTGTCGGTTTTACCGGCCATATGCCAACGCCCGCCAGTGTCCAGCCCTTGGCCAGATAGCCGTGCACGTCGGCGGCATCATTTAGCAATGGCTGGGGAATGTTGGCCGGATCGGTCTTCCCCTTGACCGTGGAGGTGATATCCCCCAGGTCAACATAGCTGGCCTCGGCGGCAATGAACGGGTTGAACTGATAACCGCCAAACAGCTTCCAGCCAGTGTCAGTGTTGTCAACATTTACTGAGTCCAGGCTGTTGTAGCCCTTGGCCGCCAAGTCCCCCTGGAGGTCGGATGAGCTGAATTTGCCCTTCGTCCATCCGCCGCTGGCGCCCGCGTACCAGCCGGGAACAGCCGCCAGTGCAGGCGGGGTTGCGATGACAGCGGTTGTAACTACCAGACAGCTTAACAGGCCAGCTACCACAGTCCTGCGTCTCCTGCTGATCAAGGCAAACCCCGCACAGCCTAACCCCAGCGCCAGGTCCAGCAGACCTATGCTGCCTCCGCCGCCCTTGCCTTCAAGGGTGAAGTCTTGCGGAATAGCGGTGGATTGAGCTTCCTTCCACTCGTTGGTCGCCACCTGTGAGCACACTTGTTGGCCTATTTCATTTGTGAAGCAAACCTCTATTTTGTCAGTGCCTACAAAGCCATTACTCTGATAGGTGAAACTGACATTCCCTGCCGAGTCTGATTTACAGTCTCCAGGGTTGCAGGTTCCGGTAGCCTCCGCATTTGGTCCCGATATAAACTTGAATGTCACAGGCACACCACCTTGCGGGTTACCCTGTGGATCGGCAAGCGCTGCTGTAACGGTATGGCTTCCTCCGGCTGTATTGGTGGACACCGTCGGTGTTAATGCCACACCTATGCTAACCACCCATGCTTTTGTCACCACCTGCGAGCATATTTTCTGACTTCCACCGTTGACGTAACAGGCCTTTATCTGATCAGCGCCCACAGCACCATTGCTCTTGTAAGTGAAGCTGACGTTACCCGCCGCATCTGACTTGCAGTCTCCAGGGTTGCAGGTTCCAGTGGCACCCGCATTTACTCCTCCCGCAAGAACCTCGAATCCCACCAAAACGCCAACGGTCGGCTTGCCCAGCAGATCGGTGAGGTTGGCGGTAACGGTATGGTTCCCCCCGGTTGGGTTGGTGGCGGCCACTGGCGCTAATGTTATGCCTGCCACCGTGACACCGCAGGGCAGATTGGAGGGGTTGAATGGCTGCTGCAACTCCTGTACCCACATCTTCCTCAGGTTCTTTGAGCCATCGTTCGTGCTGGTAGGGTTCAGGTAGTCAACATCCAGTCCGTTATAGATGATCAGCCCCGCATCTGTCCCAGCGGGATATTTGGCGTAGGTATGCACCGGCCCCGTGATCTGGTTAGCGTTGGTGCCAGACATATCTACGCACCAGTTGGGATCAAATGTAGTCATTACATTCATATCCCCCACCGCATCCGTGCTCCCTCCTAGGAAAGTTGCGTCGATGTAATGTACATTTGCCGGGTCCTTGGACGAAAGTGTGTTTTCCTCAAGGATGTTTAGAGTCCCATTCGCGCCCTGGGCGCCCGGATTGGCAGTGGTGAAGGGGAACGGCAGCCAGCTGTAGTCCTGGGTGGAGCACTCGCTGTCGAAGATGACCAGCTTCTTGCCGCTCTTGACGAAATTCACCAGATCCGTTTTCTGGCTTGCGGTGAGCTTGTTTAAGTTGCAAGCCATGTCATTGCTGGCGACGTTCAACACAGCCGTGTCGTAGTTCGCCAGAGTGGCCGTACTCACATCCGCTGAGACCATCCCAGCGAAGGTAAAATCCCCCAGCTCGCCAGTGGCTCCGGTAACAGGAAAGCACCCACCATTCCTTACCCTGTTGGCATCTGTGCCGACGCAGGAATCACTGGCCGTCGCCCCACCGATGATCACCACATTCTTTGACATGCCAGTGTGGGGGTCGGCCTGTACCATTTGAATTGGCAAAACCCCACACATGACAATCAGAACTAATAGTATTAGTCCTGATGTTTTCCTTCCCGCCGCCGTCGGCTCCACACCGTGTAGCGCCGCCCTTAAGGCGGTCGTCCTCACTAATGTCTTTTGTTTAATGGCGTTCATATACCCTTCCTTTTATCGCTCATTACTTTATGAATATGTTCGGCGAATTCCCGGGATAAGGGATGGCCTCACGCCCGAAACAAAGCCCCCGCACCTTAAGTTATCGATCATCTTTTCTATCCCACCCCCTTTTACAGTCGCCACTTGACGAAAAATCGCGGAAACAGAAGATGCTGTTCTCTTTATGTTATTGAAAGGTATTGGAACAGCTAATTTAGCTGGGATAAGTACATCAGATTTATATTAAGTTGTATTTGATCTATATCAATAAAGGCTCAAGTTTTTCAAAATTCATAAACCAAGCAAAAAGCTGGGATATTTTTAGGACGGCAGCGTGCGCTATGCGCGCGAGACGATGGCAGTCAACGCACTGGCAACGTTGTGCTCCGGGTTTGTCGTATTTCGCGTATGTGCGCGGCGGGGTGGGTGAGGTGAAAAATCTCTAATATGCGCGGGTGCTATTGAGGCTGATGACGGATAACCGTGGTGTCAGGTGCGATCAGATGACATCGTAATGATTCATGAAATTAACCCAGATTGTCAATTACATTAGGCGAAATAGAGCGCACACCACCGTTCGTGGTGAGCTTGTCGAACCATGAACGGCCCTTCGACAGGCTCAGGGCAAACGGTTTTGGGGCTAATGGACGATCTGGGATTAATGGCAGACAGCTTTGCTTTCTGCCCGACAGGAGGTGGTTGTGTCCGTGGATTGACGGCGTGAATGTTTTTTCTTCACGCCACGCTCGAAAGGCGTTCCGGCATGGCGGGCGCACCCTCGCCAGGGAGAGGCATGCGTATTGTTTTTTCCATCTCGGCCAGCGTAGCAAGTTGTGCCTCAAGTGCTGCGTTTTGCATTTCGAGTTCTTTGAGCTTTTCCTGCAGATTGTCCTTGGAGTCGTTCACCTTGTTCAAGGTTGCCATTTGCTGTTCGAGTTGCAGCTTACTTTCGTTGATCTGTTTTACCAGCGGGTGCATGATTTCTTTAAGCCAGGTGTCAGCCTCCTGGCTGGCCTTGGAGATAATGTACCGGGCGTGGCTTCCCAGTGAGATGAAGAATTTTTTGACGACAAAGCTCTGTTCCGTCATGGTGGTTACAGGACTGTTGCGGAATTTTTCAGCCTCCCAATAGAGCTTCTCGAAATCCTCCGAGTATTTCTTCACGGAGAACATTTTCGGCATGACGTGGGAGGGGCCGCCGTCCTCATGGAATTTGTTATAAATCGTTTGGATTACGGCGTAGGTTTGATCGGCCTGCCTGGATACGATCTGCATGGTGTCGCGCATGTTGTCGAAAAATGTCTGCATGCCTTTTTTCAGCCCACCCGTGCTCCAGCTGCCTTCCATCTCCTTGCGCGCAGACCCCATCATGGTGTCAAAGACGGGGAGGCTGAGTGCATCCATAATGATTTTTGCCTGCTGCGCCAGGACGCGGCGGCTGGACTGAAAGTGTTCCATTTTTTTGTTGAAGGCGGCCTGTTTTTCACGTGTTTTGCGCACTAAATGTTGCAGCACATCCGCGTTGGTGTTTTCCAGTCCCTTCAGTCCATCAATTTGCTGTTGGGTGTTGTGCATCCGTGATTCGAGGGTGTGGCGAACATCGCCGAGCAGGGCGCCAGCTATGCCCACGATATTGTCGCGCACAATGGATTGTTTGGCGGGCACAATATTGTCGGACAGGAATGCTTCTAGCGTCGGAAGTCGGCTGCGTTCCAGCAGGTCATGATCCTGGCGGATCTTTGCCAGCAGCGCTTTTTGCGCCGATACGGGGAATACATTGCCAGCATCGATGCCGAGCATGCGTGCGGTCTCCCGCAACTGCGACTCAATGGTGGCGTCGACTTCTGCCGGATTTTTTATTTCATCCCACAGGGTGTCAATCTTGTTGAGCGCAGCCACCAGGCCATTGTTCCCTTCGCCGCGACAGCCTTTGATGTGGTTTTGCCACATATCGAGATCGCTGCGGGTGACGCCGGTATCCGCCGCCAGCACAAACAGCACTGCCTGGGCGCTGGGCAGCATGTTCAGAGTAAGTTCCGGCTCGTTACCGAGGGCGTTGAGTCCCGGCGTATCTAATATCACCAGGCCTTGCTGGAGGAGGGGGTGAGGAAAGCTAATGAGTGCGTGGCGCCACTGCGGAATTTCCGCCGTGTCCGGGGCGACATCGCCCGCGTTCATGCTGGCATTCATGTCTTCGTTATAAAGCCCTAGACGCTGCGCTTCGGCGATGGGTACGTGCTTGACCTTGACTACCTGTTGCAGCGTCTCCGCCATGCTTTCCGGAGAATTGATATTCAGGGGGAAGGTGGTCCAGCGCGAAAGATCACGTTTCAGGTCGGCGATACTGACATCCTCTTGCCGTGTCTCAATGGGCAGCAGGCGAATATAGGCATCATCCTCCACGGTGTCGTAAAACAGCTCGGTGGGGCACATTGTTGTTCTGCCGGCATCGGATGGCAGCAGGCGGCGCTTGTAGTCGGCGAAGAAAATGGCGTTGATCAGCTCGGTCTTGCCACGCGAGAATTCCGCCACGAAGGCGATGGTCAAGCGGTCGGAACGCAGCGTTTCAATCACATTATAAAGGCGCAAACCCATTTCGGGGGTGCCCAGTTGCTGGCTGTCGAGCCAGTCCATGAAGCTCTGGATGGTTCGCGCGGTATCGGCCTTCCAATGATCGAAGGCGCGCATTTGTTGTTTAAAACGATCTTCTTCCATGCCCCTCACTCACTGCCTGTGAACATAACTATCACCTGATTTCTCCAGCCCAAAGGCCCAGCCGTGTTTTCACTATCTCTGTTATCGGTCATTTCCCAGCAGGCTTTAGCGGTGGATCGATAAAGGGTGGAAGCGCGCGCGGCCCTTGGATGCTTATACGCTTGATCCGTCCTGCCTCGCCGCTCAGTATCGTTATGTTTGATCTCGCCACTTTGAATGCACCAGACAAAAATTCAATTAAATGGGCGTTAGCCTTGCCATCCACTGGAGGCGCGGCGATGCGTATCTTTAAATGATCGCCCTGGCCTGTGACCATCTCATCCTTGCTGGCGCGCGGTTGTACCCTGATAGTCAGAAGCAGGGTATCGTTATGCCCTGGCAGATCTGCGCGCTCCCAGCGATACCATTTCAACCCAATCCGCGCCCCATATCAGTCAGCGGCGCAACTACCAGAATCTTGAGTAGTTGGAATACTATCAGCACCACAATGGGCGACAAATCAAAGCCGGCTATCGCCGGAATCACGCGGCGCACTGGTGCCAGAAGGGGATTGTTGAGGGCATGCAGTGGTCCGGCGAGGGGGTTGCGGGTTTGTGGCCCCACCCAGCTTAGAATAACTTCGAGTATGAGGGTGATCGTGTAGAGGCCGAGCAGCAGTTCGATAAAGTCGGCGAGGGACAGCACCAACAGTCCCGCGACCGACGTAGCTTGGGCGGCGATGATGTGAATCAGCAATACTTTCACAACTTGCAATACGGCAATCACGATTACTGATGCGATGTCGATACCGCCCACGCCGGGGATGATGCGGCGCAACGGGATCAACACCGGGTTGGTAACTTTCATCAGAAACTGGCTGACCGGGTTGCGAAAGTCGGCGCGCACCCATTGCAGTAAAAAGCGCAGCAGCACCGCGCCGATGAATAAATCAAATGCTGTTTTGACCAGGAATACCGAGGAGGCTGATAGATAAGGATTATCCACGAGTCCTCCCCAGCAGTTCAGCCATCTCAATGGAGCGCCCGTGGGCGGCGGCGAGGGCCTTGGAGAACAGATTTTTGATCTGCCCTTCTTGCAATACCTTGATTGCCTGCTCCGTGGTGCCGCCGGGGGAGGTGACGCGCGTGCGCAGCGTGGCGCTGTCTTCGGTGCTTTCCAATGCCATTTTTGCCGCGCCGAAGGCGGTCTGCAAGGTCAACAGCCGCGCGGTTTCCGGTGGCAGGCCAAGTTCTCGCCCGGCATTTTCCATTGCTTCCATTATCAGGAAGAAATAGGCCGGGCCGCTCCCTGACAGCGCCGTGACGGCATCCATCTGCGCCTCATGGTCCAGCCACAGTGCCAGCCCAACAGCGCGCATGATCGACTCTGCCAGATCATGCTGGTGCTTTGATACCCGTGCATTGGCATACAGCGCAGTGGCGCCGCTGCCTACCAGTGCCGGGGTGTTGGGCATGGCGCGCACGATGGGGATATCGCCGCCCAGCCAGGCATTCAGTGCAGACTCGCGGATGCCCGCCGCAATGGAGATGATTAACGGCTTTGTGTGTTGCGCAGCTTTTGCCAAACCCTCGGCTACAGTCTGTAGAACCTGCGGCTTTACGGCGAGAATTACGGCATCGGCGTGTTTGATGGCATCCTGGTTTGATGCGACGGTATGCACCGCAAAATTTTTCTTTATCTCGTCACGCTGACCCTGGTCAGGGTCGGAGACCCAGATGTTTTGTGCGTCATAGCCATCGGCAAGCAACCCGCCAATCAGGCTGCGCGCCATATTTCCTCCGCCGATAAAGGCGATGGTGCTGTTTTTCGTGGTCATGATTTTGTCTCTCCGTTATACATAAACCTAAAAAACTCAGTTATCCACGAAAGTCACGAAAAAACACGAAAATATTCGAATGCATATCACGTGTTACTTGCCGCCCATGCTTTTGTTTTATTTCGTGACAACGTGTTTTTCGTGGACAAAAAGAGGTTTTAAGGATAAACAATGCCTTTTACGTGGTTCGTTCCCCAAAAATCGCGCTGCCGATGCGCACCAGGGTGGCGCCTTCGGCAATGGCTGCCTCCATGTCGCCGGACATGCCCATCGACAGAGTATCAAGCGCCAGTCCGCTGTCATTAAGTCCTTCCAGCGCCTTACGCACAATTCGGAACGCATGGCGCTGTTCTTCAATATTATCCGCCGGAGGAGGGATAGCCATCAATCCGCGCAATTTAAGGTGCGGCAGTGTTGCCACGGCGCTGGCAAGAGCAGGCAACTCTTTCGCCCTGACCCCCGCCTTTTGCGGCTCGTTGCCGACGTTGACCTGTAAGCAGACATTCAGCGGCGCCATGTGCAGCGGACGTTGCGCATTCAGCCGTTCGGCAATGATCAGCCTGTCAACGCCATGCGCCCAATCAAAATGCAGCGCGATATTTTTTGTTTTATTGGATTGAATCGGGCCGATGAAGTGCCACTCCAAGCCCTTGCCCGGCAGCGCCGCAATCTTTGGCAGCGCCTCTTGCAGATAGCTTTCGCCAAAGCGGGTCTGGCCCGCCTCGACAGCAGCGAGGATATCCGCCACCGGCCAGGTCTTGCTCACTGCTAATAGTGCCACTGTGCCGGTCGGCCTGCCATGCCGTCGTTCCGCCTCGGCAACGCGCCGCCGCACCGCATCAAGACGCGCCTGTATCGAATCCGTGGGTGAATTGCTGCTCATAAGCATGGCGGTTTCAATGACCAAGTGCAAAAAGCGCAGCGTGATGCTGCCTGAAATCGAAAGAGTCTGGTGTAAACAACTCGGCTGGGCATTTGAAGCCCAGTGACTTGCGTGGTCGGGTATTGAGTTGCCAGGCAATCGCATCCAGCTCCTCCTGCGTGAAACCACTCAAGTCACTCCCCTTGGGCAGGTACTGCCGCAACAGACCATTGGTATTCTCGTTGATGCCGCGCTGCCAGGGGCTGTGTGGATCGGCAAAATATACTTTCACCCCTGTGGTTTCTGTCAGCCGTTGGTGTGCCGCCATTTCCCTGCCTTGATCGTACGTCAACGAGAGGCGCTTTTGCGCATCAATGCGGTTGAGCACATGACTGAAGCCGGTCAACGTCGCCTCAGCAGTGGCATTTTCCATTTTTGCCAGTACCGTGAACAGCGTGGTCCGTTCCACCAGCGTACCGACAGATGAGCGATTATGCGCGCCCTTGATGAAGTCACCCTCCCAGTGGCCCGGGATCAACCGCTCTTCAATCTCAGGCGGACGGTCATGAATGCTGACCATGTCAGGAATCCGTCCGCGCCGGTCTTCGCCACGCGCACGGGGACGGCGCTTGGCATGGCCGAAACGCAACCAGCCAATCACTTCCGTGCGCAGTTCGCCACGCGGCATGGCGTAGATGGCGGTGTAGATGGTCTCATGGGAAACCTGCAAGGTAGGGGTATCTGGATGCACAAGCGCCAGTGTGCCAGCAATCTGCTCCGGTGAGTAGCCTGCTTTCAGGTGGCGCATGACTGAATCCCACAGCGTGGTTCCCAGTCGCAGGCGACCCTCAACACGCGGCTTGATCGTGCAGCCATGCGCACGTTTGTGGGCTGCCTCGGCACGATAGCCTCCCGCCACAGCCGGTCGTCCAGGGCCGCGAGGCGTTTTCGGGCGGCTCCAGCCATTGCGCCGAAGTTCACGTGAGACGGTAGAGGCTGACCGGGTTATGGACTTGGCAATTGCGGCAGGTTTGACCCCCATCTCCAGTTGCGTTTGTATCATTGCCCGCTCTTCAATACTCAATTGATCGTAGTTTTTTCCCATGCAACATTATCCCCTAAAAATGTTGCACTTGGTTTTTGAGCGCGCCCATTCAAAAGGTCGTGCAACGTGCCGCTAATATCTTCATTACGGTCCCTGATCAGCGTTATTTTAGAGGTATACAAGATGGATGTAGCAGAATTACTCGCGTTCAGTGTCAAAAACAAGGCCTCTGATCTCCATCTCTCGGCGGGGTTGCCGCCCATGATACGTGTGGATGGCGACGTGCGGCGCATCAATGTCCCGCCGCTGGATCACAAGGCCGTGCAGGGCATGCTTTACGACATCATGAATGACCGGCAGCGCAAGGACTTCGAAGAGCTGTTCGAAACCGACTTCTCCTTCGAGATACCTGATCTGGCACGCTTCCGTGTTAACGTATTTAACCATAATCGCGGCGCGGGGGGTGTATTCCGCACCATTCCCTCAACCATCCTGTCGCTGGAAGATTTGGGTTGCCCGGCCGTGTTCAAGGAAATTGCCGACAACCCGCGCGGCCTGGTGCTGGTGACTGGGCCTACCGGATCGGGTAAATCCACCACCCTTGCGGCGATGGTCGATTACAAGAACAATAACGAATTCGGCCATATCCTCACCATCGAAGACCCCATCGAGTTCGTCCACACCAGCAAAAAGTGCCTGGTCAACCAGCGCGAGGTACACCGCGACACCTTGGGATTCAGCCAATCCCTGCGTTCCGCGCTGCGTGAAGACCCTGACATTATTCTGGTCGGTGAAATGCGCGACCCGGAAACCATCCGTCTGGCGCTGACCGCGGCGGAAACCGGCCACCTGGTGTTCGGCACCCTGCACACCAACTCCGCAGCCAAGACCATCGACCGTATCATCGACGTGTTCCCCGCAGCGGAAAAGGACATGGTGCGTTCCATGCTCTCGGAATCGCTGCGCGCGGTTATCTCCCAGGCATTGTTGAAAAAAGTGGGGGGAGGGCGTGTCGCGGCCCACGAGATCATGATCGGCACCCCTGCCATCCGCAACCTGATCCGCGAAAACAAGATACCGCAGATGTACTCCGCCATCCAGACCGGCCAGGCCATCGGCATGCAAACCCTCGACCAGACGTTGATCGAGCTGGTGCGCAAGGGGGTTGTCAGCCGTATAGACGCACGGTCGAGGGCGGTGAACAAAGAGTCATTTAAGTAGGGCGGATTGAGATCATGAACAGGTTCTGAGAGAAGCAGGCTGCTGCAACTCAGGCGGCCCGCTTCTCTCGGGCATGGTCATATCCAGCGCACGCCAGCCGCACGATCTTCGGTATTGGTTTGGTTCCTGAATGGTAATAAGCCACCATGCGGCGGGAAAGGCCAAGTGCCATAGCCGCCATTGAGAGCGATAAGCCGTTGCGTTTCATCCAGGCCCTGAATTCCTCGACGGGCATCAGTTCGCCCACCTGCTCCTTACACCGCTCGTATAGCTGATCTGCGCCCAGATCGATGTCTTCCGTCCATTCCACTCCATGGCCCGCATAGCCTACTTTGGCTGTCGAGAACAACTTTTTATTTTTTAAGGGTGCGAGGATGGCGAAACGCCCGATCCAATCGCCGATATCCGTTTCCATCGTTTCGCCGGTGCTCCATTCGATACGCAGTACGGCGGGTGGAACCGTTGACACACTGATAACGCGAGGCGGTTTACTCATCGGGTAATCTCCTTCCACTTTTTCAACAAGAGCGAGCGATTTTCCGCTGCCCAGTCCAGCGCCTCATCGAGTTTGTTCATGGGGCGAATCGTGCCGCTGAGAATATCAAGTGTTTCGATAGCCACACCACAGCGGTCTCCATCCAGAAACTCGACATGAAAATGGGGAATGCCATGCTCGCGTGGATAGATCATGATACGGCCATTTTTGAAGCGCTTGATTGTGGGCATACCGCAATAATAGTGCAATTGTTGCACCACGTTCAAGATGTTTGTGACACTGCGCCACCCAACCCATCACCCTGCCACAAAAACCCGCCTCCCTTCCACCTCCGCACACCGGATGGGATGTCCATAAAGCCGTGCCAGATTGGTTGCCGTCAACACTTCAGACGCCGCACCTTGCAAGGTTTCCCCCTCCCCGAACAACATTAGGACGTGATCGCAATAACGTGCCGTCAGGTTTAGGTCGTGGCCGATCATGAGCAGTGCCTTGCCGCGCTCACGGGTTTGGCGGACGAGCAGGTCGAGGATGGTGATCTGGTGATGAAGGTCGAGGTGATTGGCGGGCTCGTCTAGCAGCAGCAGTTGCGGATCCTGGGTGAGCAGGGTGGCGATGGCGAGTCGCTGCCGTTCACCGCCGGAAAGTGTGCCGGCCTGACGATACGCCATGCCGTCCATGCCCACCGCGGCGAGAGCCTGCCGCGCCAGTGTTTGATCTTCTTCGCTTTCCCAGTCCCACGCGTTCAGATAAGGGTGCCGTCCAATCAGGGCGGTTTCCAGTACCGTGCTGGGGAACGGGTCTTCGCTATGCTGAAAGAGTACGCCGATGGATTGAGCGATATGGCGGCGTGGCAGACGGGTTAGCGGCTGTTCCTCCAGATAGATTACCCCGGCATCGGGTGCACGCAGACCGGCCAGGGTATGGAGCAGAGTAGTCTTGCCAATACCGTTGCGCCCCAGTATTCCCCAGCACTGGCCGCGCTCGATGGCGAGATTTAATCCGCGGCAGGCACTCTTGTCCGCGATGGAGACGGTCAGGTCGTTGGCTGTTAGTAATGCAGGCATCAGCGGTGGCTGCGTCGGAGCAGATAGAGAAACACCGGCACACCCAGCAGCGCCGTAATTACGCCCACCGGCAATTGCTGAGGGGCTGCCACGGTGCGTGCCAGGGTGTCGGCGATAGTCAGCAGGCTGCCGCCGAGCAGCACCGCAGCGGGGAGCAGCAGGCGCTGGTCATTGCCGATGGCCAGGCGCAGCAGGTGCGGTACGACCAGGCCGACAAAGCCGACGCTGCCCGCCAACGTCACCGCCACGGCGGTGAGCAGCGAGGCGATTAGGTAGATCTGCCAACGCAACGGTGCAACCGCCACTCCCAACGCACCAGCCTGCAGCTCGCCACGTGAAAGTACATTGAGATTGCGGGCCAGGGGCAGGCATGCCACCACCCCCAGCGCCAGCACCATTAGTCCCGGCCACGGGTCATCGGCGTGGCTGAGGTCGCCCATCAACCAGAACAGCATGCCGCGTAGCTGGGCATCGGGGCTGATGGCGAGGATAAAGCTGATCACCGCGCCCCAGCCTGCGGCACAGACCACGCCTGTCAAAAGCAGGCGGGATGAAGTCCAGCTGCCATGACCATGCGCCAGCGTGAACACCAGCAGCATGGACAGCAGGGCGCCGCCAAAGGCGCTGCCGGTGAGCCATGCGCCACCTGCGCCCAACAGCATGGAGAGCAGTGCGCCCACGGCCGCGCCGCCTGAGATGCCCAGAATGTAAGGATCGGCCAACGGATTGCGCAACAGCACTTGCATCAACGCGCCAGCCAGCGCCAGCAGGCCGCCAGTGGCAAACGCGGAAGCCGCGCGCGGCAGGCGCAGATCCAGCACCAAGCTGCGGTTCAATCCGCCTGCGCCATTGAGCACCGCCCACAGCTCCTGCCAGCGTATCGTCACACTGCCGAATGCCAGTGCGAGGATCAGGCTTGCCACGGAAACCACGAGCAGGCTGGGCAGGAGGAGGCGTTTTCGCACCCAAACCTTTTTCAAAGGGGGGATGATGCTGCTTTGTCGACGGATCTAAGGCTGATGATCGGCCATCCTCTCATCCGGGCGTGGTCGGCCAGGGTGTCATCCGGATCCACCGCCACGGGGTGGGTAACCATCTCCAGCAGCGGCAGATCGTTTAACGAGTCGCTGTAAAACCAGCTCGATGCCAGATTTATGCCGTTGCTTTTTAACCAGTTTTCCAGGCACTTTACTTTGCCTTCGCGGAAGCTGGGAACACCTGTCACGTTGCCGGTATAACGTCCATTCATCATCTCTGGTTCCGTGGCGATAAGATGATCCACGTTCAGCGCAGCGGCGATAAGTTCTGTGACAAAGCGATTGGTGGCGGTAATGATCAGCAGCAGGTGGCCCTGTGCGCGGTGTTTTTCCAACAGGTCACGCGCGGCCGGGAGCATGATGGGCGCTATTTTTTCCTGCATGAAGGTGTCGCGCCAGGTGTGCAGGGTTTCAACATCGTGTTCCGCCAGGGGGCGTAGTGAAAAGCGCAAAAATTCGTGGATATCCAGTGTGCCCACTTTGTATTCTTCATAGAAGCGCCGGTTTTCACGCTCGTAGCTTTCGCTGTCGACGATGCCCTGTTCCACCAGAAATCGCCCCCACAGGTAATCGCTATCGCCGCCCAGCAGGGTGTTGTCCAGGTCAAAAATCGCAAGATTCAAAACGGGTGCTCCAAATTGTTTGAGGATAGTGAAACAAAAGCATAGAGGGGAAAGTCGAACAGGTAAAGCGCGGGTTGAAACTCGCGGCAAGCGACGTTCGCCACAATCATCAAGCGCCATGATTTCGCATTTGCGGAACAGCATGGATTTGTGGAACAATGCGGTTAAGTTAGTTATTTTAAAGCGGCGCGCAAGTGATTGATGCAGATGGTTACAGACCCAATGTAGGGATCATCGTCAGCAACCTGTCCGGCCGGGTGTTCTGGGCACGGCGCATCGGACAGGACGCTTGGCAATTCCCGCAAGGCGGCATCCGGGAGCACGAGTCCCCGGAGGAGGCGATGTATCGCGAATTGTACGAGGAGGTTGGGCTGCACGCCTCCGATGTCGCAATCATTGGCCACACCCGTGGCTGGCTGCGTTACCGCCTGCCCCACAAGCTGATCCGTCATGGCTGCAAGCCGTTGTGCATCGGCCAGAAACAGGTATGGTATATGTTGCGCCTGGACAGTGACGAGAGCTGTGTCAGGCTGGATCGGAGCGACAAGCCGGAGTTTGATTGCTGGCGCTGGGTAAACTACTGGCATCCACTGCGGGAGATTGTGTCATTCAAGCGCCGCGTCTATCAGCGCGCCCTGTGTGAACTGGCGCCTTTGCTCAAGCCGCACAATCAGCGCAAAGAGCCGTACCGTCCACTGATACTGGAAAGCAGCATGCAACACAAAGCGGGGCGTTGACCACCCCCGTAGTCGCACACCCCTAAAAGGCGCTCACAGCTCAATTAATCATGCTCGACATCCTGCGCCGCATTATCCAAGAGGTCAACACCGCCCAGAATTTGGGGCAGGCGCTCGCCATTATCGTCAAGCGCGTCAAGCAAGAGATGACCGTTGAGGTTTGCTCGGTATATCTGGCCGACCCTGACACCGAGCACTATGTGCTGATGGCCAGCGACGGGCTGAACCCAGCCGCTATCGGCGTGGTGCGCCTGGCACCGAGCGAGGGCATCATCAGCGTGGTCGCTGAGACCGCCGAGCCGCTCAATCTTGACAGCGCCACCAGCCATCCGCGTTACCGTTTCATCGCCGAGACCGGGGAGGAGTACTATCATGCCTTTCTCGGCGTGCCAATCATTCATCATCGCAGGGTGTTGGGCGTGCTTGTGGTGCGTCAGTTTGCCCGTCGTCGCTTTGGGGAAGACGAGGTCGCCTTTCTGGTGACCGTTGCAGCCCAGCTTTCCGGAGCTATCGCCCATGCCCAGGCGAGCGGCGGAATCGACGGGCTGAATGGTAGCGCCGCGCACGAGCTGCGCCCCATTGATGGCCTGCCCGGCGCGCCGGGCGTAGCCATAGGCACGGCGATGGTCGTCTATCCCGCTGCGGATCTGGACGCCGTGCCGGATCGCAAAATCACCAATATTGACGCTGAAGTGACCGCCTTCATGGCGGCGGTTGAAGCGGTGCGGGCCGACATCCAGACGCTTAGCGAGCGCCTCAGCCCACTCCTGCAAGCCGAAGACCGCGCGTTGTTCGATGCCTACCGGCTTATGCTGGGCAGCGACAGCCTGGTAGACAACACGGTGCAGCGCATCCGCGCCGGGAGCTGGGCTTCCGGCGCCTTGCGCGAAACGGTCAACGAACACGCGCGCATCTTCGACGAGATGGATGACCCCTACATCCGCGAACGCGCCGAAGATATCCGCGACCTGGGGCGGCGCATTCTGGTATGTCTGCAAAGCGGCAAGCGTAGCCAACCGCCGTATCCACCAAGGACTATCCTGGTGGGTGAAGAGATTACCGCCACCCTGCTTGCCGAAGTGCCCCATGAGCGGCTGGTCGGTGTGATATCGGCGCGCGGCTCCAGCTCCTCGCATGTCGCCATTCTCGCGCGCGCGATGGGCATCCCTGCCGTAGTGGGCGCGAACGATCTGCCCGTGGCGCGCATGGATGGGCAGGAAATGATCGTCGATGGCCATATGGGCAGGGTGTACGTAAAACCCACTGCCAGTCTGCGCGTTGAATACGCTCGCCTGGAGCGCGAAGAGGCGGAGATCGCCGCCGGTCTTGCGGAATTGCGCGACCTCCCCGCCGTGACATTGGACGGCATCCATGTTCCCCTGTATGCCAATACCGGATTGCTGTCGGATGTCGCCTCGTCGCTCAACAGCGGCGCGGAGGGTATCGGGCTGTACCGCACCGAAATCCCTTTCATGATCCGCCAGCGCTTTCCGAGCGAAGAGGAGCAGAGCCGGGTCTACCGTCAGGTGCTGGAGGCCTACGCGCCCCGGCCAGTGACGCTGCGCACACTGGATGTGGGCGGTGACAAGGATTTGCCGTATTTTCCCATCAGCGAAGACAACCCCTTCCTCGGTTGGCGCGGCATCCGCATTACCTTGGACCATCCCGAAATTTTTATCGTGCAGCTGCGCGCCATGTTGCGCGCCAGCTCGGGGTTGAACAACCTGCACGTGCTGTTGCCCATGATCAGTGGTGTCACCGAAATCGACGAGGCGCAGAGACTACTGGACCGCGCCTACCGGGAATTGGTCGAGGCAGGCGAAACCATCGTGCGGCCCCGTGTCGGCGCGATGGTGGAGGTGCCCTCTGCGGTGTACCAGACGGAAGCACTGGCGCGGCGCGTGGATTTCCTTTCGGTCGGCACCAACGACCTTACCCAGTATCTGCTTGCCGTAGACCGCAACAACGCCCGCGTCGCAAACCTCTACGATTCGCTGCACCCCGCTGTGCTACGCGCCCTCATGCAAGTGGTCGAAGGCGCGCACCGGCAAGGCAAACCTGTCAGCGTATGCGGAGAAATGGCCGGTGATCCGGCGGCGGCGCTGCTGTTGCTGGGCATGGGTATCGACAGCCTGAGCATGAGCGCCGCCAGCCTGCCGCGCATCAAATGGGTGATACGCAACATCAGTCGCACCCATGCACGGGAGATGCTTGAACATGCACTCGCCCTGGAAGACCCTGCCTCTATCCGCACTTACCTCAATGCCCGGCTGGAAGATGCCGGCCTTGGCAGTCTGGTAAGAGGGGGCGCGCCGTCCGCGAAGCATGTTTTGCCTGGCAAGGCGAAGATTGCGGGCGGTGGCTGAGGAACCCCTGTATTT
Source organism: Gammaproteobacteria bacterium (assembly GCA_040183005.1). Taxonomy (NCBI): domain Bacteria; kingdom Pseudomonadati; phylum Pseudomonadota; class Gammaproteobacteria; species Gammaproteobacteria bacterium. The sequence continues at coordinate 1,634,323 of JAMPIW010000007.1, read as the reverse complement.
CGAGTGAAGATTTGATGTTACGCACGTCCAACGACATTGCCACCTTTACGGTGGGAAGGTGCGGTCTACGAAAAACACGAACCATTTTTTCGTGCCTTTCGTGCCTTTCGTGGGCGGTGCGCAAGGCTCCAGATCCAACTTACCGCACCGACTGCCGTAGCACATACGGCAAGATGCCGCCGTGGCGGAAGTATTCCACTTCGTTTGCGGTATCAATGCGCGACTGGACGGTGAAGCGCTTGATGCTGCCGTCGGTGGCGGTTGCTACGACTTCGATCTTCTGTCCTGGCGTGAGTGCGGTGATGCCGGCGATGTCGTAGGTCTCGTGTCCGGTCAGCCCCAGCGTCTGGGCACTTTCGCCGGGCAGGAATTGCAGCGGCAGAATGCCCATGCCCACCAGGTTGGAACGGTGGATGCGCTCGAAGCTTTCGGCGATCACGGCGTGGATGCCGAGCAGTTTGGGTCCTTTGGCCGCCCAGTCGCGCGACGAGCCAGTGCCGTATTCCTTGCCGGCGATGACGATGAGCGGCGTGCCTTGGGCCTGGTAGCGAACAGAGGCGTCGTAGATCGACATCTGTTCGCCGCCCGGCAGGTGCAGTGTCACACCGCCTTCAACACCTTCGACCAGCTTGTTTTTCAGGCGCACATTGGCGAAGGTGCCGCGCACCATGACCTCATGGTTGCCGCGCCGTGCGCCGTAGGAATTGAAATCGGTGGCGGGCACGCCCAGGCCGATCAGGTATTTCCCGGCGGGACTGGTTTTGCCTATGGAGCCGGCAGGGGATATGTGGTCGGTGGTGACGGAATCTCCCAGCAGCGCCAGCACGCGCGCCTGGACGATGTCGGTGAGTGGCGCGGGCGTGGTGGTGATGCCGTCAAAGAAAGGCGGCTCCTTGATGTAAGTGGAATCATTATTCCAGTCAAACAACTGGCCACTGGGCACTGCCAGGCTGTTCCATTCGCTATTACCGTGAAAGATGTCCGAGTAGGTGCGCTTGTACTGGGTAGACACCACGTGGGTATGCGCCAGGTCGGCAATCTCCTCGTTGGTCGGCCAGATGTCCTTGAGGTAGACCATCTCGCCGGTGGGGGTGATGCCGAGGGGGTCTACCGTCAGGTCGATGTTGATGTTGCCTGCCAGGGCATAAGCTACCACCAGCGGTGGCGAGCCAAGATAGTTGGCGCGTACCAGTGGATTGACGCGCCCTTCGAAATTGCGGTTGCCGGACAGCACCGATGCCACCGCGAGATCGCCGTCGAGAATAGCCTGCGATATGTGGTCGGACAAGGGGCCGCTATTGCCGATGCAGGTGGTGCAGCCGTAACCCACCAGATGGAAGCGCAATGCCTCCAAATACGGCATAAGGCCGGACTTGATAAGGTAGTCGGTGACTACCCTTGATCCGGGCGCGAGGCTGGTCTTGACCCAAGGCTTGACCTGCAGGCCGCGCTGTACCGCGTTTTTCGCCAGCAGCGCAGCAGCGATCATCACGGATGGATTGGAGGTGTTGGTGCAACTGGTGATGGCGGCGATGACCACCGAGCCGTGGCAGAGCTTGTAGGCCAAGCCATCGGGCTGGCGCACCGGCACGCAGGTACCGAACACATTCAGCGCCTCGTCCGGATGGGTGGGCGCCAGCTCCGGGGTAATAAGGACGGGGTTGCCACCCTCATTCAGCCAGTGATTGAGATCTTCTTTATGCAGGGCGGAGGCTTCTTCTTTGTACTGATTGGCAAGCAACTTGCGGAACGAGTTGCGTACTTCAGCAAGCGGGGTGCGGTCTTGCGGACGCGATGGGCCGGCCAGGCATGGAACGACGGAGCCCAGGTCGAACACCACAGTTTCCGAGTAGGCCGGCTCGGGTTGATCCGGCGAATACCACAGCCCTTGTGCTTGATAATAGGCCTCCACCAGCGGTATCAGATGTTCCCGTCCAGTGAGGCGCAGATAGCCGGTGGTCTGACTGTCCACCGGGAAGATGCCGCAGGTCGCGCCATATTCCGGGGCCATGTTGGCGATAGTGGCACGGTCGGCCAGGGTCAGATGGGCAAGGCCGGGGCCGTAAAATTCCACGAATTTGCCCACCACGCCCTTTTTGCGCAACACCTGGGTGATAGTCAGCACCAGGTCGGTGGCAGTGGCCCCGGCAGGCAGTTTGCCGGCGAGCTTGAATCCCACCACTTGCGGGATGAGCATGGAGCTGGGTTGACCAAGCAACGCCGCCTCAGCCTCGATGCCGCCCACGCCCCAGCCCAGTACGCCCAGGCCGTTGATCATGGTGGTGTGGGAGTCGGTGCCGATCACAGTGTCGGGATAGATCCAGGCAATGCCATCCTGCTCGGCAACCATCGCCACCGGAGCCAGGTATTCGAGGTTGATCTGATGGACGATGCCGTTGTCTGGCGGCACGACGTGGAAGTTGTTGAAGGCGTTTTGTCCCCAGCGCAGAAACTGGTAGCGCTCGCTGTTGCGTTCGAATTCGCGGGTGGCGTTGGCCTGGAAGGCCGTGGAGCTGCCGTACTGGTCTACCTGTACCGAATGGTCGATCACCAGATCGGCGGGCGTATAAGGGTTGATCTTGCTGGGGTCGCCGCCTAGGCGTTGCAGCGCGGCACGCATCGCTGCCAGATCGGCAACGGCGGGCACACCAGTGAAGTCCTGGAGCAGCACCCGTGATGGCATGAAAAAGATTTCCCGGTCAGGTTCGGCCGTGGGATTCCACTGTGTCAGGGCCTCGATATCAGCCTTTTTGACCGCAACGCCGTCTTCCTGGCGCAACAGGTTTTCCAGCAGGATCTTGAGCGAAAAGGGCAGCTGCGCACTATCGCCGAGACCAGCCTTGGCGAGCGCCGGCAGCGAGTGGTAGAGGTAATTTTTTCCGTCAACGGTGAGGGTAGACTGGGTGCCGAAGCTGTTCAGGTTGTCTTTTTGCGTCGCCATAATAATGTCTCAATGCCAAAGTCGAAATAGGATACCTTGGATTTTGCCACAGAAGCACCGGCGCAGTCTTCCGCAAATTGCGAGAACATGGGGTCAATATGCCGCCCTCCCAATAGCGGCCCTTCTGTAAACAGCGCAGGTGCCGACATAACCATAACACTACCATCATATGGATCCACCATGCTTGACATCTATATTGGCAGGCAACCCATCTATGATCGCCAACTGAAGGTTGTCGCTTACGAGTTGCTTTATCGCGATGGCTCCCAAAACCGCGCACAATTTGTCGATGGTGATGCCGCCAGCCGTCAGGTGGTTATCAATACCTTTCTTGAGATCGGTCTGGATCAACTGGTCGAAAAACATCAGAAAGCCTTCATCAATTTGACCCGTAACTTCTTCCTGCACACCAACCCCATGCCTTTCCCCAAAGAACAGGTGGTGTTGGAAGTCCTGGAAGACATAGTCTTCGACGAAGAAATGCTGACGGCGCTGCAACGGCTTGTACAAGAAGGCTATACCCTGGCGCTGGACGACTTCATATTCAGCGAGCAGGCCAGGGCGGCGTGTGAGATAGCAAAGATTGTCAAGATCGACGTGCTGGCGCTCGATACGAAGGGCCTCGAAGAACATGTCCGGCTGCTTCGCACGTTCAATGTCAAGTTGCTGGCCGAGAAGGTTGAAACTCATGCCATGCTGATGCAGTGCAAGGAGCTCGGTTTTGACTATTTTCAGGGATATTTCCTGTCTCGCCCGAATATCGTCGCGGGAAAGAGTCCGCCCTCTATGCGCATTACTACGCTACGTACGCTCGGCGTGCTGCAAAACCCCCGGCTGGATTTAGAAGAGCTGGCGGAAGTCATTGCCCAGGACGTGTCGCTCAGTTATAAGTTGCTGCGCTACATCAATTCGGCCGCTGTGGCCATGCCGAGAAAAATCGACTCCGTACGTCAGGCGCTCGTTATCGCCGGGCTGAATTGCATCCGCTCCTGGGCAACGCTCATTGCACTTTCAAGCATCGACGACAAGCCCCAGGAGCTTATGTCCATCGCCTTGATCCGAGGTAAAATGTGCGAACTGATTGCAGAAAAAACGCGCGAAAAAGATAAAGAAACGTTCTTTATCGGTAACTACTCACCCCCGATTAAGTTGACCTCACCCGCGAGAGCCATTTGAATCGCAATAAGAGGATTATGTCCCTTGTTGGCCATAGTTTGCAGATAGCTTGATATTCGGCAATAAGTCTGAGCATAAATCTCTGAGCGGAAACAGCCAGAGACCTTTTGCTTCACCTTGGACATTCTCAAATCACGCTCGGCCCGGTTATTGGTGAAGGCGACATGCGGGTTTTTGGCGAACAGCAGGACGGATGCCTCATGTTTTTGCAATCGCTCCAGCAGATTGTGTGCATCTGACTTGGCGAGTTTGCCGCGTTTCCCGCTGGGCTTTTGGGGAATAGGTGGAAGCTCTTTTTCGCCACGGGTGAGAATCGTGCGGTAGCGCTTTTGCAACCGCGCCAGTGCTTCATCGGTCAATCTCTTTTCCGTGCTTCTGGAGACGGTGGCGCAGCTCTCCTGTAAAAGGCGTTTCATGTGGCGCGCCCAGGCGTAGTCATTGGCGTCAACAATGAACGTCAATTCGCGCAGCAGATGCGAGCCGCACAGGCCGTGAGAGCAGTGATCATAGGACAAGTAGGATGACCAACAGTCATGGATAATGGCGCCACCGTAGCGCGGAATAATATCAATCGACGAAATCGCTGCCGTGCCCCGTTTTCGATGTAAAAACTTGAGGGTGATCTCCCCTGCGGAGTACACGTGTATCCAGTGGTTTTGCTTATCCACCCGCAAGGAGGTCTCATCCACATGCATGGAGGGTGCTTTCAGCAGCTGTGCGGTGGCGTGCTGCTCCCACCGCTCCAAGGCGCGATGAAGACGCAGCACGAAGGCCAGAAGAGTGGCTTCAGAGATCACGACACCGATCATGGAGGTCAGCAGCGTTTGCGCGCGATTGATCGCGACCATCTGAGACACCAGTAAATTGATGACAAAGGCCTTTAAGCCATCGCCGTATTGCAACGGGCCGTGCATATCCGCCGGGAACTTCCCTTTGACCGTCGCATCGCAGACCGGGCACTGCTTGACCTCGGCATCCACATGCTCAACGACTTTCTCAAAAACAATATCGATCTTCGTCCGTCTTTCATGGTGACTACAGGGCGTATTATCCAGATCTTCGCCACATACATCGCAGAGGCGGACTCTAGAAAGAGTCACACTCTCTTTGACGCGCGTGTTTTTCAGCAGGGCGCCGTTTTCGTTTTTCCCCTTACCCTGGCTCCCCGGATGACTCAACGAGGAGTCGTCCTTTTCCGTTTGGGAGGAGGGCTTGCTGGAGTTGCGGCTGTCTTTCTTGGTTATTCTTTCCAGAAAAATGGAGAGCATCAGCTCCATCATCATGAACATGCTATTCATAAGCACCTGAGTTTCGCGAGGCACTTTACCGTCGCAACTGAGCTGCTCAAAATCCGCTTTCAACCGGCTGACTTCGTTTCTGACCGAGGTTTTGTCTAGGCTTGCCATTAATAAGGGGGGCTATACGTTTGGAATAGCCAAAGGATAACATGGCATTTTTCGACCCCCTGATAACGGTCAGATCAGGCTGAAATGGTTTTTTCGACTTGAAATGGCAAGGCGGCTCATTGAAGAGATCAAAGCCCCTGCCAGCGGCAATAGAGAATAGATTTTACACCGAGATAAGGAAGTGGTTTTTTCGATAGAAAAAACCTGTCAAGAGATTTTTAAGTTATTTTTCGTGTGAAGGGAGTGGGTAGTTACACCGACAAGATGATCGGACAAATAGATCTAGGCATCTATCAGTGGCGACAGCGGGCAGAGTTTATGCTGAGATAAGAAACCGATCTTTTGTGCTGAAAAAACCTGTCAAGGGGTTTTACAACTTTATTTTCGGGTGAGGGGGGCGAGTAGTTACCTTTATCGTTGGCCTGTTTTCCACGCTTGATGCCCTCATGGACCAGCCGCTGGAGATAATACTCAGTCCTTTACCCCTGACGGAACACATCAAAAACGCGCTGCTGCGCCATGAGGGCTCATTGGGCCGGGCATTGCGCGCTACCCTGGCTTACGAACAGGGTGGCGCGCCGGAGGAGATCGACGCTACAGGCCTACCTTTCGATATCCTCAGGAACGCCTATCTGGAAGCCTTGATCTGGAGCAGGGAAACCAGCAAAGCGTTGTTTTGAAAAAACCTGAGTGGATACAGCCCCGCCCGCCATTGAATAGCCGATAGGACTATAGTGCTTGGGCTGAGTGTTGACTTTTATCCCCTGATTTCCTATTCTTCATTCGCGCCGATTTGATTCAGCTTGCGGGCGCGTAATAAATGCAGCTAAAGAGGGGAACCTGCTTTGGCGAATGCTGTAAGCGGGTTTTTTTATGCCTGAAAATCCCTCTGCCTCGTGCATAACATCCAACCCCAGGGAGAAAAGCGGCATGCCACACTTTGATTTCGATGAATATGGTTTCGACACCCGCGCCGTGCGCGCAGGACACGTGCGCACCAATGAAGGCGAGCAGTCCGAGCCGATTTTTGCCACATCCAGTTACACCTTCGGTAGCGCCGCTGAAGCCGCTGCGCGCTTCTCCGGGGCTACGACCGGCAACATCTACTCGCGTTTCACTAATCCTACGGTGCGCGTCTTTGAGCAGCGTCTTGCCTCGCTGGAAGGGGGCGAGCGCTGCGTGGCTACTGCATCGGGCATGGCGGCGATCCTGACCACGTGCATGGGGCTGCTGAAGGCGGGTGATCATATTGTTGCCTCGCGCAGCATCTTTGGCCCCACGGTGTTGCTGTTCAATACGATACTGGCGCGTTTCGGCGTGGAGACCACCTTCGTGCCGCAGACCGAGATTGATGCGTGGGAGAAGGCGATACGCCCGAATACCCGGTTGCTGTTTCTGGAGACACCCTCCAATCCCTTGATCGAGGTGGCGGATATCGCAGCGTTGGCGGATGTGGCGCACCGGCATGGCTGCTGGCTGGCGGTGGACAACTGTTTTTGTACGCCCGTCCTGCAGCGGCCCCTGTCTCTGGGCGCCGATATCGTCATCCATTCCGCTACCAAGTATATCGACGGACAGGGCCGCTGTATCGGCGGCGCGGTGGTGGGCAGCGAAGCGCTAGTGGGCGGGGGCATCTATGGCTTTTTGCGCACTGCGGGGCCAAGCATGAGCCCATTCAACGCCTGGGTATTCCTTAAAGGGCTTGAGACCTTGCGTTTACGCATGCAGGCGCATTGCGCCAGCGCCTTGCAGTTGGCGCAATGGCTGGAAGGGCAGCCGGGCGTGACGCGCGTTAATTATCCCGGCCTTGCGTCGCATCCCCAGTACGCGCTGGCGGCGCGCCAGCAGACAGCGTTCGGCGGCGTGCTGTCTTTTGAGCTGGAAGGAGGGCGCGAGGCAGCGTGGAAGCTCATTGATTCCGTGCGGTTGATCTCTATCACCGCCAATCTGGGCGACAGCAAGAGCACCATCACTCACCCGGCCACCACCACCCACGGTCGTATCAGCCCCGAAGCGCGCGCGGCGGCGGGCATCACCGAAGGACTGGTGCGTATTGCGGTGGGATTGGAAGATGTAGCGGATCTTCAGGCGGATTTACAGCGCGGCTTCGAGTCGATTTACCAGCCTGGAATGCGCTGACGCCGATTGTTGCATTACGTTATAATGCGCCGAGACTCGAAGGTTCGAGCTGGAGAATCACTCAATGGCGCTACCTGCCAGCAGACGATCGGTGATGACGTTGTATTCGCGGGCGACATGCCCCTATTGCCATCGGGTGCGCATGGTGCTCGCAGAAAAGCGCGTCAGCGTTGATATCATCAATGTTGACGGCGCCAGCTTGCCGGAGGATCTTCTCGACCTTAACCCATACAACACGCTTCCGACACTGACAGACCGTGATCTGGCGCTATATAACTCGCAGATCATCATGGAGTATCTGGAAGACCGTTACCCGCATCCGCCCCTTATGCCTGTGGATCCAGTGTCGAAGGCGCGCACCCGGCTCTTTTTGTATCGCATCGATCATGACTGGTACAGCATGCTGAATGACATTGCTGGCGGCGACGAAAAGGTGGCGGGCAAGGCGCGCAACGCCCTGCGCGATAGCCTGACGGTGGTTGCCCCCACCTTTAAGCAGAAACCGTTTTTCATGAGCGATGAGATTTCCCTGGTGGATTGCAGTCTTGCCCCCTTGCTATGGCGGCTTCCGTCCTACGGCATTGAGCTGCCGGTGCAGGCCAAACCGCTCATGCAATACGCCGAGCGCATTTTTGCGCGGGAAGCATTCCGCGCCAGCCTGTCCTCTGCCGAACGTGAAATAAGATAATGAACATGACCTCCAGCCGCCCTTATCTGATCCGTGCCATTTATGAATGGATAGTCGAAAATGGCATGACGCCCCACATCCTGGTGAGTACACAATCCTCCGCGGTGAGCGTCCCCGTACAGTTCGTCGAAAACGGCAAGATCATTCTCAATGTTGCCCCGCATGCCGTGCAGGCCTTGGTGCTGGGTAATGACATAATCCGCTTCAGCGCCCGCTTCAGCGGAACACCGATGAACGTTGCAGTGCCGCCCGGTTCCGTGCTTGCCATCTATGCCAAGGAAAACGGCAAGGGCATGGTATTTGGTGAGGATGATGACGGCGGACAACCCACTGAGCCTGCTCCCGAAAAGCCACGCCGGCCCACGTTGAAAGTCGTCAAGTAGGAGTAGGGAGAAATCCGCCACGATGTCATGTGCCAGGCAGATCCACCCCACCTTTGGTGTCGACTGAAAAACGGTATGGTTCCTGACCGCTCAAATGCGTCATCAGTGCTGAGTGCGAGCGGCTTTCACCGGATGCAAGCTCGTCATAATCGCTAACCTCATCGGTGCCAATCGGTGCTTGGCTTTTGTTGAATAGCGTCACACGGGCGTGAGGGTAGACCCGGTGGGTTGCGGTATTCTCGAACACTAACCGGTATTCGTATCTCTTTTGGCCGTTGCGGTTGACGACTGAGAACATAATATTCTTCAAGTACCCTTTGTTTATCGGGATCACCTTGTCGAACTGCATGTCAATGAGCGCGGGGGGCTGCTCCTTGGCGATCTGTAGCGGGACTTCCTCCCGCCGTGGCTTCAGGGCGGATAACGCCAGCTTTGCATCAGTCAATTCCGCAGCAAGCCTATTGGCATGTTTCGTTATTTGCGCAAGCTCCAGCCCCAAATAAACTGTGAGCACCAGCAGCAAGGCGAGAAAAATGCCGAGCCAGGCAATGATCACCACCATGCGCGGGTTTGCCTGGCGGCTGCGTGTATGATGTCGGCTACGTGAGCCGCGGCGGGTGGCCGAGCGCTTGTTGCGGTCTGAAGGTTCTAGCGCGGAGTCCGCAACTTGAGCGCCATTATCATTATCCATCTGCTGTCACCTTTTTCGCCGCCGCCGGACAACATCCCACGCCATGGCGCCCATGATAACAGCGCCGGCCACCACGGCTATAATCATCACCCACAGCTCGGTTTCCGGGCTCACCAGCCCCCCAATAAGCATATGCACAACATAAGTCCATAACAGCAGCGAGCTAATGGCGACAAACAGGTAAACCAGAATCTCTTTCATTTTGCTTGTATAACCTTGATAAATACCTTTGATTTGCGCTGGTAGTTGTACATGCGCTGGCGTGTGATGGGCAGATCGTTGATTTCCCCCGGCTGGAAGCCGCGCTCCTGGAACCAGTGGGGAGTATGTGTCGTGAGTGCAAACAGATGGTGTATCCCTTGCTGCACCGCAATGCGTTCGAGATAGCCGAGCAGCGCCTCACCCCTGCCCGTGTTGCGATACGCAGGGTGGACGGCAAGGCAGGCCAGTTCGCCCATGCCCTGAGCCTTGAATGGGTATAGCGCGGCGGTGGCGATAATCATGCCGTCGCGTTCCACCACAGTGAAGTGCTCGATTTCTGTTTCAAGCCGTTCGCGAGAACGGCGTACCAGCACACCTTCCGCCTCCAATGGGGCAATCAGCTCCAGAATGCCGCCCACGTCATCAATAGTGGCCTTGCGTGTGTCTTCGTAGGCGTCCGACGTGATCAGCGTGCCAATGCCGTCGCGGGTGAAGAGTTCCAGCAGCAGAGCGCCGTCGACATGTCTGTCGACCAGATGAGCGCGGCGCACGCCTTGGCGGCATGCCCGCACCGCACCGTTAAAGTAAGCCGCCACTCCCTCATCGACAAGTTGCGTCGACAGCCATTGTTCCGCCTCGGCCAGCGTCAACTGCCGCACCAGATCTTTGTGCGCATCCATCAGGCCACCTGTTTCCACCAGGCACAACAGCTTGTCGGCATTGAGTGCCGCCGCCGTGGCTGTGGCCACTTCGATGGCGGTGAGATTAAACACCTCTCCAGTGGGTGAATAGCCAAGTGGCGAGAGCAACACAATGGCGCCGTCGTCCAGACGCTGCCGTATCGCCTCGACATCGATGCGGCGTACCTCTCCGGTATGGCAATAATCGACCCCGTCACGGACCCCCAGCGGTTTTGCGGCCACGAAATTGCCCGACGCTGCGCGAATCCGTGCGCCTGCCATTGGTGAATTGGCCAGCCCCATCGACAGCAGCGCCTCAATCTCCACGCGCAACATACCGACGGCCTCTTTGACGCCGGTCAGCGCTGTGTCGCCAGTAACCCGCAGGCCGCCGGCATATTCGATGGCGGTGCCGGAGGCGCGCAGCCGCTGCTCGATTTGCGGACGGGCGCCATGCACCAGCACCAGGCGCACCCCCAGGCTGTTGAGCAGGGCGACATCATGAATCAGGTTGGCAAAGCGCTCATCCGCCACCGCCTCGCCCCCGAACATGATGACAAACGTGCGGCCACGGAAGGCGTTGATGTAGGGGGATGAACCACGGAACCAAGCGACGAACTGTGATTCGTCGTGCCCGTTGGCCAGGGATGTTTTCTGAATAGTATTGGTTGGCATCAAAAATGAACGATCAAGCTGCGATTGATAAGGCATTGATTTTGTATCACGCCATCCATTATGGCAATCACTCTACTGAAAATGATGGTTTCGATGTGGGTGGACCCGAAAATTACCATAATTTTTGCATAGGATTTACCTAAAAAAACCATAGCAAAAACAAGGAAATTGTGCTGAAAAAATTATTTTTCAAAAGGGCTTGCAAAATACCCAACCATTTTGCTATGGTTTTTCCACCAAAGTTACTATGGAAATTAACTTTGGTGCTGACATCTACGTGTAAAAATTCCTGAGAGAGGAGATTATTTATGAAGAGCGCAACCAAAGGCGATATATTGATTCCGGCGTACTTGTTCGGGATAGTCAGCTTCCTGTATGTGGTGGGCATGAGCCTGGCGCATTTTCCGGCTGGCCACTAAGTAAAAAAGCATTACCCATCAGGGATCGGAGATGACTGGCTCCGGTCCCTGATGTTTGCCTCACCGCTAATCTCCCTCACGCTTAATCCCTTACTTCTCCCAAGAGCGCGCCTACGTTAATCACGCCCCGCGACGCGCCGGAAATCGTAATAACGCGCACGCTGGTCACGCCGGTTCAGATATAAAGGCACCGCAGTCTCAACGCTGGTTTGCTGTGTGCCGAACACTGCAGGAAATTCGCCGTGGCACACACTGTCTACCTGCATCGACAGATAATTGTCGCGGGTCAGTGGTTTGCCGGGCGCGTGCTCCATAATCCCCGCCATGATGCGCGACAGGGTGTCACCAAGGCCGATGATCGGGCGCTTTACGCCGATGACGGAGGCGGCGTATTCCATCAACTCTTCCAGCGTATAAGTGCGCGGTCCGCACAGATCATAGCGCTGGCCAAGGGTGGCGCGCTCATCAAGCGCCACCATAAAAGCATGCACAACATCGCCAACATACACTGGCGCGAAGCGTGCGTCGGGGCAGGCCAGTGGGATGAGGGGTGCGTACCTGAGCAATCCAGCGAAGCGGTTGAAGAGGTGGTCATTGGGGCCGAAGATCACAGAAGGCCGGAAGCTGGTTACACGCAGGCCCTGTTCTGACGCGCTGTGCACGACATCTTCAGCTTCGCCCTTGCTGCGCAGATAAGCGCTGGCGCCTTGCCTGGCGTCGGCGTTGAGCGCGCTCATGTGCAGCAGGCGTTTGACACCTTGGGCCAGGCAGGCCTGCGCCACATTGCGAGCCAGATCGACATGAACAGTTTGAAACGTGGTTTTTTTGCTCTCATTGAGAATGGCAACCAGATTAACGACCGTGTCGCAGCCCGCAAAGTGTGTGTGCAGTGCTTGTGCGTCGTGAATGTTGGCCTCTACCACATCGACCGTGGGCCAAATCAAAAGATCCCGCTGGCGTTCAATGCGGCGCGTAATCAAGCGCACGTGATGGCCCGCCTTGACCAGTTGATTAACCAGGTGACGGCCGACAAAGCCGCTGCCGCCCAGGATACAGATCATATGTTTTTTCATTTATGGACTCGAATCAGATGCTAATAATCGTAGCGCGCTGAGCGCTTTTGCAGCCGCACAAGAATACCGGCAAACGGACTATACTACCGCAATAGTATATTAGAGGAGGCCACATCATGTCGTTCAAATCCGTCAACCCGGCCAATGGTGCGGCACTCCAGGAATTTGCGGTGTGGAATGACGCGCAACTGGATGCCGCGCTGCGCGAAGTCGCCAATGCCACGCCAGTGTGGGCCACAACCCCGCTGGAAGAACGCTGCCGGTTGATGCGCAAGGCCGCGCAATACCTGCGCGATCACCGCGACCGCTTGGCGCGCATCATCACCCTCGAAATGGGCAAGCTGATCAAAGAGGCCCGCGCTGAGGTGGAAAAATGCGCTACGGCGTGTGATTTCTATGCGGAGCACGGGCCGAAATTCCTGGAGGATGAGTTTATCGGCTCCGATGCGGCTAAAAGCTATGTCGCCTACCAACCGCTGGGCACCGTGCTTGCGGTAATGCCATGGAATTTCCCTTTCTGGCAGGTATTCCGTTTTGCAGCCCCCGCGCTGGTGGCGGGCAATACTGGCGTCCTGAAACACGCCTCCAATGTGCCGCAGTGCGCACTGGCTATCGAGCAGGTATTCCAGTCGTGTGGCTTTCCGCAGGGCGTGTTCCGCACTCTGATGATCGCAAGCAGCCAAGTGGAACAGGTCATTGCCGATCCGCGCATTCATGCCGTGACGCTTACCGGCAGCGAGGCGGCAGGGCGTGCAGTGGCGGCGTGCGCCGGAACCCATCTAAAAAAACTGGTGTTGGAGCTGGGAGGGTCGGACGCCTTTATTGTGCTGGAAGATGCCGATCTGGAGCTTGCCGTGAAAAACGCCGTGGCCTCGCGTTTTCTTAATGCCGGACAAAGCTGCATCGCTGCCAAGCGCTTTATCGTGGTGGACGCGATTGCCGATCTCTTCGTCGCGCAATTCAAGGCGGCGGTGGAGTCGTGGCTTGCGCCGGGGGATCCGCTGGATGAGGCCGCCACACTTGCCCCGATGGCGCGTCCTGATCTGCGTGATGAGCTGCACCAACAGGTCACGGACAGCATCCGCCAAGGCGCTGTGGCCGTTACCGGCTGCGCACCCCATGATGGACTGGGCGCGTATTATCAGGCGTCGATTATTGATCATGTAACAGCCGAACAACGTGCCTTCGGCGAGGAGCTGTTTGGCCCCGTGGCGATAGTGATCCGCGCCCGTGATGAACTGCATGCCCTGCGTCTGGCAAACGGTTCGCGTTTTGGCCTTGCCGGCAGCGTCTGGACGCGCGATAGTCGACGCGGCGAGGCCTTGGCGCTACGGGTCGAGGCGGGCGCCTGTTTTGTCAACGGCATGGTAAAGAGCGACCCGCGCCTGCCGTTCGGCGGCATCAAGGCCTCCGGTTATGGGCGTGAGCTGTCTCACCACGGCATGCGTGAGTTTCTTAATGCGAAAACGGTGTGGGTACGATAATTCCAAATTGCCCATTGGCCCTATAACCGTTCACTTAAAGGTTGGGTCTCGGCAACCGCTCCATGGCGGCTCTTGCGCATCCTGCCCGGCGCGTTGCCCTACCTCCGATACACAGGGAAGAGCGGCAGCGAAGGGTTCTGCGAGTTCCGGACCCAACACTAACTGTTGGGTCCGCTTGACTCAATCTACACTCTTTACTTTGACATCGGATGCCCTTTCATTCCATCATGTCCCGGCATGTCTTTGTGCATTTCCCTCATGCTTTTCCATTTTTCCGCCATTTCATCGTCTTTTTTAATGATCTCGTCAAGGCGGGTGATCATCTGGCCCAGCTTTTGTTTTTCCGCGGCGCTGGGCTGGTGGTTGATGTCCTTGAGTATCATCATTACATCTTTCAGCATGCCCTTAACCTCGCGCATGGTCTGATGATGCTCCTTCATCATTTCGCCCCGCATCATCATGTGGTCCTTTTTGGCATCACCCATCGCGGCCATGTCATCGGCAGCGAGGGCGTTGCCAGCAAATAGCGCACTGGCGAGTGTAACTGCGGTAAGTATTCTTGGTGCTTTCATCGTAATCTCTCCTGATTGCAGTTGGTTGGTAAGCGTTTTTAAAAACCGGCATGCCTGTGGTTGAGCTAGAATTTATAGGCGCGCGCGGGGTAAGTGTCAAGCAATGCTTTGCGGTGATGAGAGTGGCCCTTATGCCGCGCCTGATATATGATCCGCGCGTCTGGCGATGGTTCCAGGAAGCATGGTTATGGGCAGCTATTTTATGAAGATGGATAAAAACGCTAAATGATTCGAATCGGTATTGTGGCAGGCGAGGCTTCTGGTGATCTGCTCGGTGCAGGCTTGATCCGCGCCATCAAGGCGCGTTTTCCGGATGCAGTGATTGAAGGCATCGCCGGGCCGGCGATGATTGCGCAAGGCGCCACGGCGCTTTACCCGCTCGAAAGACTCTCGGTGATGGGCATTGTTGAAGTGCTGGGGCGCTTCCGCGAGCTGCACGCGATGCGGGCCAGTTTGCTGCGGCATTTCCTGGAAAATCCGCCGGATGTGTTCGTCGGCATCGACGCCCCGGATTTCACGCTGGGCCTGGAGCGCAAGCTCAAGGATGCTGGGATTCCAACCGTTCATTATGTGAGTCCATCGGTATGGGCGTGGCGCCAGTGGCGTATCCGCAAGATTGCGCGTTCCACTGATCTGATGCTGACGCTGCTCCCTTTTGAAGCCCGGTTTTACGAAGAACATCATGTGCCGGTGCGCTTTGTCGGCCATCCCCTGGCGGAGATGATTCCCCCACTGGCCGACCCGCAGGCCGCGCGCGCCGCGCTTGGGCTGCCATCGCGAGGGGAAATCGTGGCGCTATTGCCGGGCAGCCGCATGAGCGAGATCAACTTCCTCGCCGCAATCTTTATTCAAGCCGCCGTATGGTGTGTGCGGCAGCGGCCCGGATTGCAATTTGTCATCCCGTTGGCGACGCCCGCGACGCGTGAACGTTTCACCGAGATACTCAACAGCGTAGCGCCCGATCTTCCTGTGACGGTATTCGAAGGCCGTTCACGCGAGGTGATGGCGGCGGCGGATGTCGTGCTGCTTGCCTCCGGCACGGCGACGCTGGAGGCGATGCTGCTGAAACGCCCCATGGTGATGGCCTACCGCCTTGCGCCGCTGACCTATTGGCTTGCCAAACGATTGGTGAAAATCCCTTATTTCTCATTACCCAACTTGCTCGCCGCAAAACCCCTCGTGCCTGAGTTTATCCAGGATGCCGCCACGCCGGAAAATCTTGGTCATGCCATACTGGACTATTTAATCCACCCGGCATCCGCTGTGGCGCTACAGGAGACATTTGCCGGGATCCACGCCTCGCTACGTCAAGGGGCGGATCAGCAGGCGGCGGATGCGGTGTTGAGTCTGATTTCTCCCAATAAGCGTAAGGAGGCCATGTGAGCTTTGCATATCTTCTTTTGGCAGGCGTCGACGAGGTGGGGCGCGGACCACTTGCCGGGCCGGTGGTGGCTGCGGCAGTCATTCTCGATCCGGCACGCCCCATTGCGGGTCTTGCGGATTCCAAGGCGTTGACGGAAAAGCGCCGCCAGGCATTGGATGTCGAGATCCGCGAGAAGGCCTTGGCGTGGGCGCTGGGGCGGGCGGAGGTGGAGGAGATCGATGCGCTGAATATCCTGCAAGCGAGTTTGTTGGCCATGCAGCGTGCAGTGGCAGCACTATCGGTGACGCCGCACCGTGCGCTAGTGGATGGTAACCGCTGCCCTGTGTTGGCCTGCCCCGCCGAGGCGGTGATCAAGGGCGATCAGACCGTGCCCGTCATCAGTGCCGCCTCAATCATCGCCAAAGTGGCGCGCGATGCGGAAATGGTGGCGCTGGGTGCAGTTTATCCCGGTTATGGGTTTGCGGTGCATAAGGGATATCCCACCAAAGCACATCTGGAGGCGCTTGACCGGCTGGGTGTTTTGCCCGTCCATCGACGTTCCTTCGCGCCGGTGCGGAATCTGCTTCGGTAGCGGCCTCTCAGCACCGGTTTCTGAGCCATTGTGTCATCTCTGTGGCGGCCATCGGAGGGCTGATGAGGTTGCCCTGCACTACGTCGCATTCAAGCACGCCCAGCATGCTCAGGGTGTCCTGATTCTCCACGCCTTCGGCGATGACATCCATGCCCAGATTGTGACCCAGGTGGATGATGGATTGTACGAGGGCGGCATCATCTTTGCTGATTAGCATCTTGCTGATGAAGGAAAGGTCGATCTTGAGGGTAGAGATGGGCAGCTTCCTCAGGTGAGAGAGGGAGGTGTAGCCTGTGCCAAAATCGTCGATGGACAGGATCACCCCCAGATCATGAATGCGGCGCAGGGTTTCCGTGGCGCGCAGAGGATCGACGATAATCGCGCTCTCTGTAATTTCCAGCTCCAGATAGTGGGGGGCGATCTGATATCTCTCCAGCAACACCGCAATCTTGTCCGGCAGATCGCTATCCTGCAAGTTACGAGCGGAGATGTTCGCCGCAACGTTGGCCTTGATTCCCATATCATGCCATTCCCGCATCTGTTGCAGCACATTGTCTAGCACCCATTGCGTGAGCGGCATGATGAGGTCGCTGACTTCCGCCAGAGGAATAAATTCATTGGGAGCGACCAGGCCATGTTGCGGATGTTGCCAGCGGATTAAGGCCTCCATGCCAATGACATCATGGTCTTTGAGGCTGATTTTCGGTTGGTAGTGCAATACGAGCTGATTTTCCAGTATAGCGATTCTCAGGCTGGTGATGAGGGACAGGCGGCGCGGGCTATAGATGTCGAGCGTGGGGTTGTAGACGGCGTAGCCGCCGCCGTTTTTCTTGGCAAGATACATAGCGATATCCGCGCAACGCATCATGGAGTGAGGGTCATCACTGTGATCGGGATACAATGCGATGCCGATACTGGCGCCGATCTGCACTTTCAGCCCTTCCAGATCAAAGGGCTGGCAGATAACAGCCAGCACTTTCTCGGCGGCATGAAGCGCATCCTCTTCGCTGTTTATGTGTGGCAGCACTAATCCAAACTCGTCGCCCCCCAACCGCGCCACGTTTGCCGGGATATCCACTGCAGTGCATAAACGCGGTGCGATCTGCTTTAGCAGGATATCACCGGCCTGATGGCCCAGGGCATCGTTGATTTCCTTGAAGCGGTCCAGATCGATGAGCATGAATGCCATGCGCTTGCCCGATAGCCGGGTTTCCTCGACAACCTTGTCCAGGTCTTTGCTGAGCTGGAACCGGTTGGGGAGACCGGTTAGAGAATCGTGCGCAGCTTGATATTCCAGGGCGGCGGTATGCGCCTTGCGCTGGGTGATATTGCGAAAGACACCTTGGGACGCAACTGGCATGCCATCCACAAAACGGCAGCTTATGTTGCCTTCAACTTCCACATATTGACCGTTTTTGGCTATGAAGGTGGTTTCCAGATTGTCGTAGTGTCCTCCGCTCATTACTTTGTCAAACAGGGCTGTGCAGTGGTCCAGCAATTCAGGCAGAATAATATCGAACACGCTAAGCGACTTCACTTCATCCAGTGTGTATCCCATCGTCTCCAGCCAGGCGCGGTTGACGAATTGGAAGCGTCCGTCAGGAGCCACGCTTTGAATCATGTCGTGGGCGCTTTCAAACAGATTCCGGTAGCGCTCTTCGCTTTCCCGTAGCATTGCCTCGGCCTGGCGGCGTTTACGCCTTTCTCCTGTTTCGATCAATTCACGCTCAATCGCGGGCGCAAGCCGTATCAAATTGTCCTTCATCAGGTAGTCATGTGCGCCGGCCTTCATCATGGCCACGGCGATTTCCTCGCCGATGCTGCCGGAGACGATGATAAAGGGTAGGTCTATGCCGCTTTCCTTGAGCAGGGTAAGCGCGGCGGGAGCACCAAAATCCGGCATTGAGTAGTCGGCCAGGACGATATCCCAGGTTTGGGTTTGCAACGCGGCTTTCATGGCGGTGGCGGTGTCAACGCGCTCAAACACCGGATCATAACCACAACGCCGCAACTCGCGCAGTATTAATACCGCGTCATCTTCAGAATCTTCAATCATCAATACGTGCAGCGGAGTGCTCATATTGCATCCTTACAGGATCGGTGAAGTCTCGTTTAAAACCAGCCAATACAAACCTAGTTGACGCACTGCCTCCATGAATTGCGCAAAATCCACCGGCTTGCGCACATAGCTGTTGGCGCCGAGTTGATAGCTATTGACAATGTCGGCTTCTTCGCTTGAAGAAGTCAGAATCACCGCCGGTAGGAGCTTCGTTCTGGCATCGGCGCGCAGACGGCGCAGCACTTCCAGCCCATCAACTTTGGGCAGTTTCAAATCGAGCAGGATAAGCTGTGGCATTATGCTGATGTCCCGGCCAGCATAAGGTCCCATAGCGAACAGGAAATCCAGCGCCTCGACGCCGTCGCGCGCCACCACGACTTCGTTGAGAATATTGTTCTTTTTCAAAGCGCGCAGGGTTAATGCCTCGTCATCGGGGTTGTCTTCCACCAGCATAATGATTTTAGTAGGCATAATGTTTTCCTTGGGCTAAGTGTAGCGCTTCCTTGCGTGGTTCTGACGTGACTGGCATCACATTTCCCATTTGATATTTTTTAATCGGGCAATCTGATTGTTGCGGTTCATGTTAGGACTACACCGCGCGCCATGGCTTCTGCGATTTTTCATTGTGGACATAACTTGATTGTTTTTGTCAATATTTTTTGCCATACCCCGGGGTAAATTTGTTCTCAAGGAACCCGTGTCCCCGCGACTGCAGAGTTCTGAGTCATCCGCAGATAGTCGAAGACAAGGCGGGTACGGAAGCTGAGTTTTCGCATCATCTCGGCGATGTATTGAGTGGATTTCTGAAATTCCTTGAGTATTCCGACCGCGAAGCGGCGCAGACGAGAAGCGTTTTCCGGGCCGAAACCGGTACGGATACGGCTGCGATCTTCGTCGTAGTTCCAATCGATGATGTAATGAACGCTTTCGATACTCCAATGCCCGCGATTGACAGCCAGTACCCGTTGTGGCGAAGCTTCTTGCGGAGTGCGACTCGTTAACCCCAGAGCACAACACGCGAGTACTCGCCGTTTTTTTTCAGGATGGATTCACGCTCGATCAGAAAGACCTGGCCGACACCAGGAAAGTCGATGTACGCATTGATCGCCGAACTGCGCCAAATTCGCCGCGTTTCAATGCGACCGTGATCAGGGGGCGTAACTTCGACGAAGTCAGGGGCGCCACGTGTCTCGAACAGCAGGGCAATATCGCGCTCCAGTCCGGGTTGGTTGCCTTTGGCCGTGAAGTGATAATGCGCGTGCTGCCCGACGATATAGCTTGCCAGTGCGCGCTGGGTCAGTAGAGCGTCGCCTGTGATGTCGCGGCCTGCGAAGTCACAGGCGACGAGCAACGGAATCGCCATGCCGATTTCGTTGGCGCGCTTCTGCTCATCACCGCCCTCTACGGGCAAGGTGCCTATCTGGTGGCGGTGGAAGCGATGAAGCGCTGGTTTTATAGGCGCTTTGCCATTGATTAATTAACAAACAGCTTGGAGTCTTGGTATTTTTTCGTATTGCCGTGGCGAAGCTCTGCGGCAATCTTATTGATAACGCAAGGCATCTATAGGCTTCAGGTTGGCCGCTTTGCGGGCGGGATAAAAACCGAAAAAGATACCGATCGCAGCGGCGACCAAAAACGACATTACGATGGACCAGGCTGTGATCACAACAGGGGTGTCCATGAGCTTGTTGACCAGCCAGGCGCCACCCACGCCCAGAATTGCACCGACCAGGCAACCCACGATAGAAATAATGACCGCCTCCAACAGAAATTGAAGCAGGATGTCGAACGCACGGGCGCCGACGGCAATCCGTATGCCGATTTCACGCGTCCGTTCCGTGACTGATACCAGCATGATATTCATGATTCCGATGCCGCCTACCAGCAGTGAAATAGAGGCGATTGCCCCGAGCATCATAGACATGATGCGGGTTGTCTGGGCGGCGGCTTCTGCCATGGCAGTGAGGTTTCTTACGGTGAAGTCGCTATCGGTGTTTTGGGAAAGGTGATGGCGCTGACGCAGCAGGTCGTTTAAGTCTCGCTCTGCTTTATTCATGGCCTGGGCCGATGTGGCTTGCGCCATGATCATACGCACGCTACCCCTGAACTGAGTGCCAAATAATTTGCGCTGGGCTGTGGTGACCGGGATCAGTATCGTATCGTCCTGGTCTCGGCCGTCGAGGCTTTGCCCCTTGGCGCCCAGCACGCCGACCACGAGGTAAGGGCTGTTGCGGATGCGGATGGTTTTGCCGACCGGGTCTTCGTCGCCGAAAAGATTTGTCACTATGGTCTGGCCGAGCAAGGCGACGCGTGTTGCCGAGCGCACGTCCGAATCCGTGAAGGGATAGCCGGAAGTCACATTCCAGTTCCGTACTATGAGGAAACTCGGCGTGGTGCCGTATACCTGGGTCGCCCAGTTGTTGGATCCGTATACGATCTGTGCGGAACCCGGCGCCATGGGTGCGACCGCCGCTATGGAAGGCAGATCGGTCATTGCCTGCGCGTCCTCAGCCGTCAGCGTAGGCGCGGCTCCGGTGGTAGTGCGCACACCCCCTGAGGTTGTGCCCCCTGAGAGTATGATGAACAGATTGCTGCCCATCGAGGAGATCGATTGCTCAACCATGAACTGCGCGCCCTGGCCGATGGCGAGCATCAGGACGACCGCGCCAACGCCGATCATCATTCCCAGCATTGTCAGGAACGTGCGCAGCCGGTTCGCGCGCATGGCGTGCCAGGCTTGCCGTTGCATGGAAAAAAATATCATGCCACCTCCCTTGCCTTGCGGGGTGGCGGTGCCCCATCGTAAACAATCTGGCCATCGACGAATCGCACCAGGCGCTTGGCGTAACTGGCAATATCGGGTTCATGGGTGACCAGAACAATGGTAATACTGTCGGATTCGTTTAGTTTCGTAAGGATATCCATGATTTCATAACTGGTTGCCGTGTCGAGGTTGCCGGTGGGTTCGTCGGCCAGGATCAGGTTCGGGTGGTTGACGAGCGCGCGGGCAATTGCTACCCGTTGCTGCTGACCACCGGACATCTGGTTGGGCAAAAAATCCGTGAACTGGCCGAGGCCCATTTTCTCCAACATTTCCTGGGCGCGCATCCGCATTTCGGAAACCGGTGCACCTGAATACACGAGCGGAAGCGAAACATTGTCGCGCGCGCTTAACCGTGGCAGCAGGTTGTAGCCTTGAAATACGAAGCCGATGAATTTGTTGCGAAGATGCGCAAGCTGATTGCGACCAAGTACCGTAACGTCCTGGCCATTGACGTAGTAGTGCCCGCTGGTAGCCGTATCCAGACAGCCGAGGATGTTCATGAAAGTGGACTTCCCGGAACCTGATGGTCCCATGATTGCCAGGAACTCCCCCCGCTCAACCGTTAAGTTAATACCCTTCAACACTGGAGAAATGCCCGCTGCGGTTTCGTACTGCTTGAGCAGGTGCTCTGTCTGGATGACGTGCTCTGGCATTTAGAACATCCTGACCCGGAATGATTGCGCCGATCCGGCACCACCGCCGGCTTGCTCGTTCAAGTCGTCGGTAACGACCTTGTCACCTGGCTTGAGGTCGCCGCCCAGCACTTCAGTGTACTTATTGTCTGTGATGCCGATCCGTACCTTGACAGGTTTCAGTTGTCCCTCTTTCAGCACATAGACAGTTGCAGACCCGGGCTCCCGTTTTTTTCGCGCGGGTGTAACTTTGCCGGCCGGTTGTTGCTCTTCCTTGGGTTTGAAACGCATCGCCGCATTGGGAATTAATGGCACGTTGTTGCGCTGGGTGACGACGATGTTGATATATGCAGTCATGCCCGGGAACAGGGTCTTGTCGGGGTTTTCCACGCCTACGACCACATCGTACGTTACGACGTTCTGCACCGTGATCGGGTTGAGCCGAATTTGTTTCACGGTACCCTGGAACGAGCGGTTAGGAAAGGCGTCCACGTTGAACCGAACCAGTTGGCCGACACGGACGTTACCGACATCCGCTTCCGCGACATTAGTGTCGATCTGCATCTGGCGCACATCCTGGGCGATGGTGAACAGTACCGGCGTCTGGAAGCTGGCGGCGACGGTTTGGCCCAGATCGACCACCCGGGATACAACGACTCCTGAAACCGGGGAACGGATGATGGTATAGCCGAGATTTGTCCGGTCGCGCCTGAGCTGAGCCTGCGCGAGATGGAGTTGCGCCTGTGCCGACTCGCGGGCCTGCACGGACTGGTCGAGTTCCTGTCTGGATACATATTCCTGACCGTATAATTCCCTGGTACGTTTCTCGTTCGCCTGGGCGAGCTTCAGTGATGCTTCAGCGTTGGCGACGGAGGCTCTGCTCTGCCCGACGGCTGCTTCGTAGATTGAAGGGTCCAGCTCAAGCAACTTTTGGCCTGCAGTGACTTGGCCGTTGAAATCCGCATAGAGCTTTTTGACGGTCCCCGATACTTGCGTGCCTACATTCACCAACACCACGGGGTTGATTGTCCCATTGGCTGTGACGGTCATTGCGACATCGCCATAACTCACCACTTCGGTCACATAACGTTTCTCTGCGGGAAGGGCGCGTTTCGTGTTCCACCAGGAGTAGGCTCCGGCGATAATCGCGAGCAGCACTACTACTGCGACCATTTTTGCCAGGGAAAACTTCGACTGCGCCATGCTTGATGATCCTTTCTGGTCAGGGTTTCTGCGCAGCAGCCATCACTGTGAGGTTGATGCGATGCTGGAAAAATCCAGCCGCCCAATCGCTTGCGCAAGCCTCGCTTTGGCGACATGCCAATTGTATTGCGACTGAATGCGTTGCAGGCGCGCATTGGCAAGACTCGCCTGTGCAGTGAGCAGATCCAGGATGGTTCCCGCTCCCGCCTTGTATCGGCCGAGTGCTACACGTTCCGCCTGCGTGGCGCTGGCGACCAGATCAGCGGTGCTCCTCAGTGTCTCCCGCGTGGTGTTGAGCGCGTGATAAGCGCTCCATGTGTCCAGCGCCACCTGGTTCTTGACTTGGTCTCGCTGGGCGGCCGTAACCTCTGCTTGCGCACGGGCCGCACGAATCCGGTAGGTGTTGTTAAAGCCAGTGAATATTGGAACGTTGATCGAAACCCCCAGTGCCGTGGTTTGCGGTTGCTCGACGACGTTGGAATGACTGTATCCGTAGTTGGCGAACAGGGAAATTATCGGCTTCCCGGTTGCTTCCGTCGACTTGATGTTTTGTATTGCAGCATTGACTTGGGCTTCCGCCGCAGCGAGATCGGGACGCTGCTGTTTTGCGGTGGTAATCAGTTCGCGCACCTTTTGTTCCTGGCCTTCATCCGGCTCCTGAATCCGTGGTGGCAGGATCTCAATCCCATAATCCGGGTCTATCCCAATGACATTCGCCAAGGTTCCTTTTGCAATTTGCGCGTTTCCCTCCGCCTGTATGCGATTGAGTTTGGCTTGCGCATAAGCAGTTTGAGCCTGTAATTTGTCGGCGGGTGTCACGACGCCCGCCTTGTAGCGCGACTCGGCGGCGTTCATGGCCTCCAAGCTGGATTTTTCCGCCTCTGATGCCGAGATAACCGTGGCTTGCGCTGCGAACATCAGGTAATAATCCTGCACTGCGGAAAAAAACACATTTTGCAGCGTTGCATTTTGTGTCCAGTTCGCAGCGGCAAGCGATTGGCGTGCGCTTTCAAGGGTGGCATTGCGACCGCCAAAATCGAACAACAAATAGTTCATTGCAGGCGTTGCGCTGATTAGCGTTTGAGCCAGGGCTGGGCGCGTGTTGGTGGAAGAGGCGAGGGAGCGTGCGGTCTGCCCGGTGAGGTTCAGGCTGGGAAGAAAGGCTGATTCAGCAACACCGACCTGCGCCGCCTGCACTTTTGCGGTTGCCCACGCTTGGTGGGTTTGCGGATTGTTGCACAGTGCGTGCTCGATCACATCAACCAATCCCAATGCATTCTTTCCGTTGGGAGGGAAGGCGCAGGATAGCTCGCCGCCTTCTGTTCCGCCAAGGTTCGCAGGGCTCGCGCTCGTCAGCGTGCCGGTGGAGAACGGGTCATCGAGATTCTGAAATAGTGATGCCGGAAGGGCATCCGCCGGGCCTAGCAGACAGAGTATGGCGAGCAGGAGCTGCCGCTCTTTCGCCCGATTTTGCCTCATTGTGCCCTTTATGGGTATGCCACCGCATCCCTTGATCACTTTGTCACACAGCAGGACTAATAAACTTCGGACGAACGCAAAAGGTCGGCGCATATCGTTGGAGTTCAGCGGCGCGCTTTAGCGCGTCCGCTGCAACGACTTGAGTTAGGCGCGCGGCTCAAAATGAAATAACCTTGTCAGCCCACTCAACCATATTCACACAATCAAGCATCGTTGATATTGGGCAAACGTCGGTTTCACTTTGATTGCGTGATTTAAGACAGGTTCCGCAAGCCAAAACGACCCCGCCATTTTTTGCGAACTCTTCAATCTGCACTTTTGCGTTGTATTTTTCATGAGTGATATTTTCTATTTCAACGCCGGCACTCATTAAAAAGATTTTTGCCTCATGCCCTTGCTTCAGGGCGGCGTTACCGAAGCGAACCGCATTCCAAGCCTTTTCCGGTTCATTTGATTCAATGATGATACCCATTTTCATGCCGACACCTCTTTGACCAATTGAATACCCCAATGGTACGGCTCCAGTATTCTACTGTTGCCTTGATAGCGCAAATTTAGCCCTTCACATGCATTTAGTATTTGAGTTATATCTGGCCGAAGATCAAGAGCCGGGCCACGCGGAGTAGGAATGTCCTTTCTCCAATGAATAATTGCCACAACGCCTCCTTTCTTGAGAATGCGTGATGCTTCGGCAAGCAGCATTCTTCTTTCACTGAAGTGAAGGATATTAAAAAGCAAAACCATGTCCGCGCTATTGGACTCAATGCCTGCTCCCTGCTCAAGAATATCTCGCAAGCTGAATATTACGTTTGACAGCCCGAATTTGTATACATTCTCCCGCGAGATTTCAATCATTGATGGCTCAATGTCAAAAGCGTAGATATTGCCTCCCGATTTCTTTGCTATGGGGACAGTGAAGGTGCCATACCCGCAACCAATTTCAACAATCGTGGAGTCTTTTGTAATCGCCAGCCAATCAACTATGCCTTCGATGTCAAACAAGCTATTCCAATAGGCTTCTTCTGGCATACCGCTATCATTGACTTTCATTTCTTGCTCTTTTGTAAGCGCCCAAGATACGAATGGAGGTGTTGCGTGCGTATCTCTTGCAGGAATACGTTTACTACATGCATGACGAGGACGGTACTCAATCAGTCAGTGTTACCCTTGGATGCGGCTTTATATTGCTAACGTATAATCCCGACCCCGACCCCGACCCCGACTCCGATACTAAACCGGGACGCGCCGGCACTGCGGAGCGGCCAGAGGTAAATCCTGTCTGCTTTTACGACCGGGTAGTGATAGGGGCTGTCACCCACGCGGCCCTCCGTAACCTCATCTACCATCCCCACCACAGTGATCTCGCGTTTTGGGGAGTATATCAGGGGTTCCAGGTATTCAGGCCGCCGCACCAGAAAGCGGCCGATGGATGTCTTGGCAGTTTCAGGTCGCTGGCTGGAGTCGAGCGGGTAACCAAGCACAGTCAGCTCGGTATAGTCGTTCATATTGCGGCTGTCGACTATCACCCCTCCCCATAATACGGCGGTTTTCGGCGCAATATTGTTTTGCGATACGTGCTGCGGAGTGAGGCTGCGGTCCACCATCATCAGCTTCTCCGCAGAGAAAGGCGGATTAGCGGCGCAGCCGCTTACCAGCACCACCATCAACAAGCCGAGCCAGCGCGATGTATTATTCATTGTTTACCACCAGGGGTAAGGGCTATAAGGCCAATAGGGGCCGTAGAAGGGGTTCCAGAAGGGATCTCGATAGGGGACATAAATCACATTGGGCCGTTGCGGCCACAGGTACACCGTCTCCAGCCTAAGCTTGGGAAACACATAGCGATAGTTGTCTACAGTGCCGGATTCGACGCCATCGAGCACTCCAGTAACCGTAATTTCACGTCCTGCGGCATATACCGCCGGGTCATAAAAGGCCGGCGCGCATCCGATGAAGCGTCCCAGTGCGTTATCGCTGCGTTCCGGGCGTGCACTGCTGTCGAGGGGGAGCGCCAGCACGCGAAAGCAGGTTTCCTTCGCGCCGGGCGTTGTATCGACAATTACTCCGCCCCAGCGTACCCGCTGTCCATCATGTTTTACAGTCTGGGCCTCTTGCGGCGTCACCTGGGTGTAAGGACCCTTAGTAAGCTCGGCCGGTATCGTGGCGCAGGCACCGAGCAGCAGGCCCGGCAAGACTAGCCATAATAATCGGTACATGATGCGCCTCTCTGGAATAAATCGAATCTATCGCCAATGCAGTGAAACATATTGAACCATATCATGGTAGTGACTTTTTTACCCAGATCAAAAAAGCGCCAAACTTTTTCAAACTGAGCCACTTTTGTTTCCCCGGCACCTCTGTTTCCGGGAAGTCTCATTTTGATTGCAGTCTTCTCATCAATCGCACCAAATTGATAAAGGGTCGATGGTTTGCGCTCGAAGTTGGTGCGCAAGAGCCATTCTGAATCCCCCGCCATTTTATGGTGCGCTTATTTTATCTTTATATATTAATAATATCAGATCAATTCTCCGAAGTTGGCACACGGCTTGCTCTGCATGAGTGCATGTGCACTTATTTAGTATGCGATCCAGCCCGGTGCGAGCATAGCGCCGGTAATCAGAGGTGTAGAGGATGAATTTTCAGGATTTCAAACAGGCAGGGCATTGGCCCACGCTGTTGGCGGCATTTTTATATTTTGATATCAGCTTCATGGTGTGGGTGGTGCTCGGGCCGCTGTCGTTGTATATCACCCAGGAGCTGGGCCTGCCCATTGAAGAGAAATTCACGATTGTCGCTATACCCATCCTGGCGGGTGCGCTGCTGCGTGTGCCGATGGGGATGCTGGCGGATCACATCGGCCCGAAACGCGCAGGGCAGTTGGGGCAGATCATTGTCATGGTGGGGTTGGCCTATGCCTGGCTGTCTGGGCTGCATAGCAAGCTGGAGGTGGAGCTGTTCGGGGTGATTCTCGGGTTTGCAGGCGCGAGCTTTGCGGTGGCACTGCCGCAGGCCAGCCGCTGGTATCCTCCGCATTATCAGGGCATCGTGCTCGGCATCGCCGGGGCGGGCAATATGGGCGTGGTGCTGGACGCCATGATCGTGCCGTCGCTGGCGGAAAATTTTGGCTGGCAGGCGGTATTCGGTTTTCTGCTGATCCCTGTCGTGCTGGTCTTCCTGCTCTATAGCTGGATGGCCAAGGATGCGCCGCACCAACCCACACCGGTGACGCTGGCGAACTATGCCACAGTGCTCAAGGATGCCGATACCTGGTGGTTTATGTTCTTCTATTCGATAACCTTCGGGGGTTTCGTGGGCCTGGGCAATGCGCTGCCACTGTATTTTACGACGTGGTATCACGCATCCGGCGTGGCCGCGGGCATGATGGTGGCTATTGTAGTGTTTGCAGGTTCACTATTCCGCCCGGTGGGGGGTTGGCTGGCGGACCGCATGGGTGGCATCAAGACATTACAGGTGTTATTCGTGGTCGTGGCGCTCTCGTATTTGAGCATCTCTTTGATGCCGGAAGGTCCCGCGCCTGTCGCAGGAACGGTAGCGGATGCCAAGGTAAGTGGCTGGGGGCTGTTCGAGTTGCCCGGTGTTGCCTGGGGCGCGGTGGCCATCTTCTTCGTCGGCGCGATGGCGCTGGGCATGGGCAATGGTTCGGTGTTTCAGCTCGTGCCGCAGCGCTTCCGTCGTGAAATGGGTGTGATGACAGGATTGGTAGGCGCGGCAGGTGGCGTGGGCGGATTCTTTCTCGCCAAAGCGCTGGGTTGGTCCAAAGGCATGACGGGTGACTTTGCGACCGGTTTCTGGATATTCGCCGGGTTGGCCTTGATTGGCTTGGTTGGCCTGGTACGCGTAAAGACCCGCTGGCGCACCACCTGGGGCGCGGTGTCGGGGGCGAGAGTTTGAAAAAACTTCAATATCAGGCGTCATTAATCGAGGGAAAGAAGACATCGGCCTTGAGCGGGAAGCGCATTGACTCGGCATCTGTCCTTGCTGCATAGTAAGGATAGGTGTAATTGGTAATTATTCGGGGCATTAATCATGAGCGCGGCGACAATAACCAGCAAAGGCCAGATTACTATTCCAAAGGACGTAAGATCCCGTCTTGGCGTTAGCACCGGTGACCGAGTGGAGTTCGTCGAAATCCAAGCGGGTGTCTTTCAGATCGTTGCCGCAACGCAAGACGTGCGATCCCTCAAAGGCATCGTGGCAAAACCAAAAAAACCAGTCACCATTGAAGACATGGACAGAGCCATTATTGAAATGGGAGGATCGAATTGATCGGGTTGGATACCAATGTCGTGATCCGTTATCTGGTGCAAGATGACAAGAAGCAGTCGGCCATTGCAACTCGCTTCGTCGAGAAGACCTTAACAATGGAAGCGCCAGGTTATATCAATCACATCACGCTGTGCGAAATCACGTGGGTGCTTCAGCGCTGTTACGGTGTTACCAAGCCGCAGCTAAAAGAGATCATAGAAGGGCTGCTGACAACTAAGCAGTTGCTGATCGAAAATGTCGAAGTAGCGTGGAAGGCACTGCGCGCTTTCGATGCAAATAGTGCGGATTTCTGTGATGCCCTGATCGGGCAGGCAAACGTCTATGACGGGTGCGAACATACCGTCACTTTCGATAAGAAAGCGTCATCTTTGCCAGGGTTTAATTTTCTCGGATAGGAGGCCTGGCGGTGATGGGTGCAGCCGGGGAAATTCGTCGAGCAAGAAGGTCTTTGCGCACCAGGGCATCCGACACGCGCTTGGCGTACAGCGGCGAATCTTCTGCGATGTAATTGTGAATATTATGGCGAAGCTGGGGCCAAGGCATGATTGGTCCATTTCACCATGATTGGATATCTCGCAACACCTGCTCGGCGGGCGTGGTCTTGCCTTTCTCGACGTCTTCCTGCCCGCGCCGGATATTCTCCAGCACATAGAGCCGGTACATGATTTCTTCCATGTCCGCATCATCGGGCAGGCTGGTAATGACGTTGATGGCATCTTTTCTTTAGCGGTTCCATAAAATTGACCTCAGTAGTGTAGGTTGGCCTTTCCATTTTCAGCCGTCGGCCGCCTGTTTATCTATGGGCGTGCGCGCTGCCGTCAGCGCTGCCCAACAAAGTTTCCGAAACGACAGCTTGACTCTTCGTAATGACAAAGACGTTACGTGCCGCTATAATATAACAAAATAGCCAATGAGGAGCTTTCGATGAAAACCACCATCCTTGCAAAACCGCGCCGTGACACACTGAATCTGCGGATTCCGGCGGCGGAGCGCAACCTGATTGACCGTGCTGCACTCTCAACTGGCAAAACGCGGACGGATTTCATTCTGGAGGCTGCCCGCCGGGCGGCAGAAGATGCCTTACTTGACCGCGCCCTCCTGTCGGTCGGCGCCGAGGCCTATGCGGAGTTCCTGACCCGCCTGGATGCTCCCGCGCAACCCAATGAACGGCTGCGCCGCACGATGCGCGTCACGCCGCCTTGGGCTAAGGACTGATGCTATCGGCTCCCGAGCCCCTGGGCAATCACCATCAGATTGCGGCCTTCGACTCTGGCGTTCCCTCGCTTGATGACTGGCTGAAGCGCCGCGCCGCGCAAAACCAGCTCAGCGGTGCATCACGTGCTTTCGTTACGTGTGACGGGGAGCAGATAGTCGGCTATTACGCCCTCGCATCGAGCGCGGTCGCGCCAGCGGCAGCCCCAGGACGGTTTCGGCGCAACATGCCTGACCCGATTCCAGTGGTCGTGCTGGCGCGTCTCGCGGTGGCGCGGTCGCACCAAGGCCAAGGCATCGGTCGCGCTTTGTTCCAGGACGCGGCACGGCGCGTGATCCACGCCGCCGAGGCGATAGGTATTCGCGGTCTACTGGTGCATGCGCTATCCGAAGAAGCCAAGGCTTTCTACCTGCGCCTTGGCCTCGACCCTTCCCCGCTTGAACCAATGACCTTGATGGCCACCATCGCTGATCTGCGGGTGGCTTTGGCAGAGTAGCGCCAACAGGGGAGGGTGGTGCGCAATCAATACGTCACGTTGGGTGTCCTTCGGTTTGGTCCTGCGGTTATCGTAAATGCGCGCGGTGTCGATGTTGGCGTGACCCAGCGTGGTTGGGCGAATGAAATGAAGCCCAACAATCGAGGGCGATGCGAGGGCGATGATGTTATTGAAAAGTGGATGGTGAAATTTTGTTTTATTGTGGATCATGAGGTATGCGTAATAGTGAACATTGGCTTGATGTGTTGGGCTTCGCGAACTCAGCCCAGCCTGCCGCGCTCATTGGATCAATGGAAAGGGACCCAGCTATGATGTGTTTTTTCCTTTTTGATTTTATCCTTCGAAAACAGCATGACAAAATTTATATTTAAGAAGGGCCAGCGTATCGGAGGGTGGACACTGGGTAAATGCCTAGGAAAAGGTGGAAATGCTGCCGTTTGGCGTGTAATGAGTAATGGTGAACACGTTGCTCTCAAAATTCTAACTGGTCATCATACTGAACGAAGTGAGCCTTTCCAGAGATTTCAATTTGAAGTGGGATTATTAGAGCGCCTCAATGGGACGTTAGGAGTAATGCCTTTCAAAAGTGCTTTCTTACCTCTGCGGTTAGATGCAGAGACCCCCGCTTGGCTCGCTATGCCAATAGCGCATAAGTTGGAAGATCAACTTAAAAAAGGTTCGTCATTAAAGAATATTGTTGAGGCTATTGCAGCCTACGCGAAAACCCTGGCGAAACTCCATGAACAACAGATATATCATCGAGATATAAAGCCAGAAAACCTTTTTTGGTTAGGTTCTGTTGACGTTTCATCTCAGCCACAAAAGTACCGCCGCAAAAGATAGCATTCCCATGTAATTAACAGCTTTTTTCTCATATCGAGTAGCAATCCGGCGATAATGCTTGAGCTTGCCAAACATGCATTCGACGGCATGTCGCTCCTTATAAAGCCAATAATCACAGTCAATTTTCTCTTTTCGGTTCGACTTCGGCGGAATCACAACCTCTATCCCACGCGCCTTTAACCACGCGCGCAGCTCGTTTGTGTCGTAGCCTTTATCCGCCAGAAGTGCTGATGTTTGGATGCCTTCCAGCAGCGGTATTGCGACCGTGCACTCCGCCGTTTGGCCACCCGTCAGAATGAATTCAATCGGCATGCCAAGTGCATCACAGGCCGCATGAATCTTACAGCTAAACCCACCTTTGGAGCGCCCCAGCGCTTCTTTTTCAGCCGAACTGCCCGCCGCGCCTGCGGCACAGGCGTGCGCTCTTGTCACCGTTCCATCAATAGAAACATCTTGTAAATCAGCATCTTCAGAAAAATAAGTGAGCAATCTATCCCATGCGCCATTCGCACACCAACGTGAGTATCGCTTGAAGACGCTATTCCATTTGCCATGCTCTGGCGGCAGCGTCCGCCACTGCGCGCCGGTGCGCAGTATCCACAATGATGCGCCCATAAATCGCCTGCATTTATCGGGCGATCCGAGATGCACGCCCGTCAATTTAGTTAAGTGTGACAATATACGCACCCACTCACTATCGCTTATTTTGGTTCTGTCCATGCCAACCTAAAACGGCGGATTCTACCAAAACCGCGAAACGTCAACAGAACCTAGATGGAAATTGGATTATCGGAGACTTTGGAATTGCATCATTTCCCGATAAGCCTGAGTTAACGCCTATGGGGCGCAAGTTTGGTCCTCTGTTCTATCAGGCTCCTGAGTTACTCGGAGGTGCGCGGGATGCCGCTGGCGGTCCTGCGGATGTTTATTCACTCGCAAAGACGCTTTGGAAGCTGGGGACTGCGCAGTCATTTCCTATGCCGGGTACGCTACATTTGACAGTTCCTGCGCTGCGTCTTTCGACCTGGGTAGGGAAGCAAGCAGATTTGCTCGATTCTGTATTAGAGCGGGCAACCTTGCGTGAACCAGGAGAGCGCCTCACAATGGCCGAGTTCGAAGCGGAACTTCGTGCTTGGATTAAACCCCTGCCGGAGAAACCTGATATGGAGAGTATTGATCAATATTTACGTGAAATTAATCTACGGCTCGAGTCTGATCGTAGGAATCAGGAGCGCCAGCTCATCGAGCAACGTGAATTCGCAGAACTTGAGCGGCGTCTACAGCATGAAATGCAAGAAATACAGAGGTGGTATGCCGCAATGGGGTCTCCCTCCGGAGTTGGTTTGGGCGATATAAATTTAATGGGGTTGATGACAATCGCTCAGGAAGTTGAGCCCATTCCGCGTGAGCAAATACTCCTATCAAAAACAGTTGGATATATGACTGTTCTTAAAGGGGCTGGAGTTTATTCTGGCGTCGCATTACGTATTACTAACGATGCACATCTTGCCTTGACCGCTGCACATCTGTTCTCCGCGCCTGGTCACAACTCAGTACGTGAAATTATCTGGTCAGACACGTCGCGGGTTCCGTATGGCGGGCCGCAACAGGAACTTGCTGTGCATAATCTTTTACGCAATTTAATCTCGTTTTTTCCGAAAGTGGTTGATCGAGTCCAGCGGTATCTTCAAGACCATGCGTAATCCGCTCAATGTGATTGCCGCACTAACGGTCGCGCACGGTACCAGGTCTTGCAATACAACATCGCCCATTTAAGGCATCATCGCCAGCAGATGTATATATTAATACGGCTCTTCGCGTGATCGTGTGGGTAAATTTCATGTTTTTTAGAGCCTCGGGAGCATAGACGTGAGTATTTTTAGTCGCAGATATTCTTCATCGCGCAGACCATATGCACGGCGTTGGATGACGCGTATCTTATTGTTGAGCCCCTCAACAAAGCCGAGTGAAACTTTATTCTCTGGCTTGCAATAGGCTGCGATCCCATCCCAATGGCGCTCAATCATCTCGGCAAATTTCTCGTAAGGTTTCAGGCGCTGCCACTTCAGGCTGGTTTTCCAATTCTCGAAGAAACGCCGCGCCCATGCTTCGCTCCTGTAATCCCACAACTGGCCAAACGACTCTTTCAGCAGGTACGCCGTGTTCAGCCGTTTGTTCGCTGCCAGCAAAGCCTTCAAAGAACGTCTGCCGTCCAGTGTCATATTTTCGTGATTGGAAAGCAGTACGTATTTCTGCCCCTTAATGTAGCGCCTATCCTTGCCCTGAAGACGTGCATATTCCATCTTTCTGACTTTATCCAGAGCATCGCCGAGATGGCTCATGATGTGGAATTTGTCGAACAGGATGGCCGCCTGCGGGGCGCGTTCGTTGGTTACGTTACGAAAGGGCTTCCACATATCCATCACTGCAAGACAAATGCCTTTGGATTTCTTCTCTCCCAGCCAGTCATAGAACTGTCGCATGCTGTCCTCCGAACGGTCGGCACCGCCAAACCAGATGGGACGACCACGGATCAAGTCGCTGACTACAATGCGATAGGTATGTCCTTTGCGAATCGATATTTCGTCGATGCCAATGGCCTTGGGTGCTGGCGTTCCGGCGCGTTCCAGTTGCGCGGTCATGTATTGCTTGTCCAGTTCCTTGACGGTGTGCCAGTCCAGAAGCAATTCGCGGGCAATGTCCGACACCGTGCTGGCGCGACACCGTCTGCCTACATACCAAGAAAATCGCTTTGTATAGAGTGGGTTGTCGGCGAGAAAGTCGAGTCGTTCGCGTTTCACTTTCCCGCAGTGCCGACAAAGCACCCGTCGAATTTCGATTTCCAGATAGATACGTGTGTCGCCACAGGAGAGGTCGCGAACTCGTCGAAGCCTCTTGTCGTACCAACCAGAGCGCGTTCTGCCGCAACTGTTGCAGGCCGTTTTTTTGAGCGCCGAACGAGCGTGATGATCCGTGCTTTGGAGTCGCCAAAGATGCCGCGTATCTTTTCCAGCGGGCGAAAACAGGGGAATCGGTATGCGTCGAGAATGCGTTTGGGTTTGCGTGAAATAGCCATTGAAAAAACCTCCCATTTTCTGCAACAGGTGCAGGATGCATTTTGCCTGATGCCACAAGGCTTGCGGAGGTTTTCATGTTAAATTTCACCCACTCGATTTCACGAAGACCCATTAATACAAGACGCCAAGTTTCTCGCTGGCTGTCGAAGGCAAACAGGTAAACCTGACGCCCGGCATGGCCGTGACGGTGGAGATCAAGACCGGCAAGCGGCGGGTGATCGAATATTTCCTCAGCCCACCGTTGCAATATGGGCAGGAGAGTTTGTGGGAGCGGTAGCCGGGCCGGGAGAACGCTACACAGCCTCACCGAACAAATGGCCCATGGGCGAAGCGCGGCTTTTATTCGTACCAGTCCGCCAAAAAAAGCTTTGGCACCCGCTTGAATTCCCGCGTGTTGTGCGTAACAAGAATTGCTCGCTGAGCTATGGCGGTTCCGGCGATGAGGGTATCCAAGGGGCCAATGGGATGTCCGCGACCTTCGAGCGCTGCCCTTACGCCAGCAGCGGCGGATGCGGCCGCCTGGTCGAACGGCACTACCTTGATGACGCTCAGCAATTCTGCAAGCTGGCGCCGCCGCTTGACAGGCTGCGCGGATTTGGCTATGCCGACCTCGATTTCGTAAATCACCAGGGTGGGTACGGCCACTTCCATCGGTGATGTGGACAATAATCGTTCAGCTACCCGGCCCTGGCCCTTGAAAAAATAGATTAGGGTGTTGGTGTCCAGCAGATACATTCAGAGTGGCTCCCGCGTGTGGTCCTCGCCCTGCGCGCGTCGCAATTCCTCTGGCTCGGGAAAATCCGGCCAAGCGCCAGCAAGTTTGAACACCGATTCGGGCCATGTCGTGCGAGTTTTTTCCTCCACCAGCGCCGCCACCCAGCGGCTCACCGGTATGCCCGCTGCCTTGGCTGCTGATTTGAGTCGCTTCTCGATGTCATCTTCAAAATAAACAGTGACCTGTCCCATGTCTGTCCTCCATAAAATTATATGTTAAATTATATGTCAAACTCATTGGGCTCGCAACTGGCGAGGAGCAATCCAGCACTCGTGGAGAGGTTCCACGGCTTAACGTTTTCGGCGCAAGTGTTGTCAACACGTAATCGCGCCGCACGCTTTTTTCACTCTGCCAGCACAGCTTGCTCGATTTTATAGAGACGCCCGAAAAAAGCAGCAAGCAGCAAGCAATAAAATGCAAGATAATGGAAGGTAGTGAAGGTTTTTTTCTTGCGTCTTATATTTTTGAGTCTTTATGTCCAGCGACCATCTCCAAACCCGTATCGGTTTCACCAGCATCACAGGTAAGCGTGATACCAACCAGGATTATGTAGGCACATATCTGGACAATACCCGCTCCAATGCCCGGCGCAGCGTCGTTGCGGCAGTTGCGGATGGTGTGGGTGGTGCGAAGGGCGGGCGTGAGGCCGCAGAGACTACGGTTCGGGGCTTCATCGAAGGTTATTATGGCCTGCCGGAAACCCTGGGGGTGGAGCGTGCCGCAGCCCGCGCCCTGGGTGCGATTAACCGCTGGGTTTATTTCCAGGGGCGGCAGGACCGCCGCCTTGAAGGCATGGCCACCACCTTGAGCGCACTCATTCTGCGTGGCCGCCAGGCGCATGTGGTGCATGTGGGGGACTCGCGCATCTACCGCTTGCGTGGCCAAAAGCTTGCCCGGCTGACTGAGGATCACACCCTTGCCCATCCTGATCTGAGCCATGTGCTGTTTCGCGCCGTGGGTATCGAGGAAAATCTGCGTATCGATTATTCGGCCCACAGCCTGGAATTGCATGACCGCTTTCTGCTGTGCAGCGATGGTGTGCATGGTGTGCTGTCGGATCGCCGTATTTTGCCTTTGTTGATGGCGCGCGCCGCGCCGGAAGAGGACGCCCAGGCCATAGTGCAGGCGGCGCAGGAGGCGGGCAGCCAGGACAACATCACCGCCATGGTGATTGATGTTATCGGCTTGCCTGCGGCAGAGCAGTCCGATCTTGAAATGGCCATCGATGCCTTACCGATCCATGATCTGCCCAACGAAGGTGACGTGGTAGATGGTTTCCGTTTGGTCGAAAAGATTTCCGACGGCCATTACAGTCGATTGTTCAAGGCCGAGGACACGTTTGAGTCACGCACCGTGGTGCTCAAGTTCCCTCACCCCCGTGTCGCCAGCGAAGAGGCATATCGCCGCGCCTTTGTGCGCGAGGCCTGGATCGCAGCCAGGGTGCGTAGCCCTTGGATCGCGGGAGTCATTGAGCTACCACCGGGGCGGCAGACGCGCCTGTATTCGGTGATGCCTTATTACCAGGGCGTAACGCTTGAAGCGCGCCTGCTGCGTCTCCCGAAGATATCCATTGATGAAGGCGTCGATGTTGGCATTAAGCTTGCCAAGGCGGTTTATGCACTCAACAGGTTGCGAATCATCCATCGCGACATCAAGCCGGACAATGTGTTGTTGCAGGAAGGCGGTGGCCTGAAGCTGCTGGATTTAGGTGTGGCACGTCTGCCCGGATTTGAGGAATTATCTCGTGCCGAGATCCCGGGCACACCCAGCTACATGGCACCGGAATTATTCGATGGCGAATTGGGCGACGAGCAATCCGATGTCTATGCTCTGGGCGTAACGCTTTATCGCATGTTCAGCGGCGGCCACTATCCTTATGGTGAGGTGGAGCCTTTTTCGCGGCCACGCTTTAACAAGCGCACCGCTTTGACGCATCACCGCCCGGACTTGCCCGCGTGGCTGGATATGCAGCTTGCGCAGGCCGCCGCAGTGGAGAAAGGCAAGCGTCTGGGTGATGCAATGGAACTGGCATTCGAGCTGGAAAATGGCTTGGCGCGCGGCATTCGCACGGTGCCGGTCAAACAGCCGCTCTATCACCGCAATCCCGTTGTGTTCTGGCAGATAATTTCGGCCATGCTTTTATTGGCATTGATTGCAGCGCTGGCACATTAAATGTGCATCATAAGATTAGCGCACCAAGATGGATGCATCTAAGTAAAAGGGCCGCACATTAATGGTGCATTACCGGCTGGCGGTGAAGTGCTCAAACCCCTCGTACATAAATCATAGAATTACTAACACATTGTCATAAAAGAGATAATTGTCGCATTAATATACCAGAACGCATCTGGCACGCATATTGCCCTTAAGGTTTAAGAAGATGGCCCTCAGGGCTTATGGGCAAGATGCGAGGATTTGGCAATGAAAGAAAAACTGGTTTTGATCGGCAACGGCATGGCGGGTGTGCGCACCCTTGAAGAACTGCTGAAAATTGCACCGGACAAATACGACATCACAGTATTCGGCGCCGAACCGTATGGCAATTACAACCGCATCCTGCTTTCGCCGGTGCTGGCGGGCGAAAAGACCATCGACCAGATCATGCTCAATGACAAGCAATGGTATGTCGACAATGGCATCACCCTGCATTGCGGCAAAGAAAAGGAAGTAGTGCAGATTGACCGCCGCAAGCGCAAGGTCATCGCCTCAGACGGCACCACGGCGGAATACGACTTCCTATTGCTGGCCACGGGCTCTAATCCCTTCATCGTGCCCGTGCCGGGCAATGACCTGCCGGGCGTTGTGACGTTTCGCGATATCCACGATGTCGACCTCATGCTGGAGGCCTCAAAACAACATCAGCACGCGGTGGTGATCGGCGGTGGCCTGCTGGGCCTGGAGGCGGCCAATGGTCTGATGCTCCAAGGCATGAGTGTCACCGTGGTGCATATTCAGGACACGCTGATGGAGCGTCAGCTCGACAAGGCTGCGGGTGCGCTATTGCGTAAGTCACTTGAAGAGCGCGGCATGCACTTTTATATGCCGGCGCAGACCACGGCGATCATCGGCGAAGACCGCGTGCGTGGTGTGCGTTTCAAGGACGGTAGCGAGCTGTATGCCGACCTGGTGGTGATGGCGGTGGGGATTCGCCCCAATATCGAACTGGCCAAAAAATCCGGCATCCACTGCGAGCGTGGCATTGTGGCTAATGATACCTTGCAGACCTTCGATCCGCGCGTCTACGCCGTCGGCGAGTGTGTGCAGCACCGCGGCCAGGCCTATGGCCTGGTGGCGCCGCTGTTCGAGCAGGCCAAGGTATGCGCCAATCACTTGGCCCATTTGGGTTACGCCCGTTACCAGGGTTCCATGACCTCCACCAAGCTCAAGGTCACGGGCATTGATCTGTTCTCCGCGGGAGATTTCACCGGCGACGAAACCACAGAAGAGATCGTGATCAAGGATGCCGCGCGCGGCATGTACAAAAAAATCGTGCTGAAAGACAACCGTATCCATGGTGCGGTGATGTACGGTGATACCGTCGACGGCGCATGGTATTTCCAGCTGATGCGCGACGGTACCGATATCTCGGCGTTCCGCGATCATCTGATGTTCGGCGAATCACACCTGGGTGATGCCGGCCATGGCGGGCAGAACAAGGCCGCCAGCATGAGCGACAGTATGGAGGTGTGCGGCTGCAACGGTGTGTGCAAGGGCACTATCGTCAAGGCTGTCACCGAGAAAGGTTTGTTCACGCTTGATGAGGTGCGTACGCATACCAAGGCATCGTCGTCATGCGGTTCATGCACTGGATTGGTAGAGCAGATCATGTCTTCGGTGCTGGGTGGCGGCTATTCTGCCGCGCCCAAGGAAAAGCCGGTGTGCAAATGCACCGATCACACCCACGACGAAGTGCGCAAGGTGATACGCCAGCAGCATCTACTGAGCATTCCCGATGTAATGCGCTATCTGGAGTGGCGCACCCCGAATGGATGCCACTCATGCCGTCCCGCGCTTAATTATTATCTGCTGTGCGCCTGGCCTGCCGAATACAAGGACGATGCGCAGTCGCGTTTTATCAACGAGCGCGTCCATGCCAACATCCAGAAGGATGGCACTTACTCCGTCGTGCCGCGCATGTGGGGCGGCGTCACCACGCCCGATGAGCTGCGCACCATCGCGGATGTCGCGGATAAATATAAAATCCCCACCGTGAAAGTGACAGGCGGTCAACGTATCGACCTGCTCGGTGTCAAGAAGGAGGATCTGCCTGGCGTGTGGCGCGATTTGAACAAAGGCGGAATGGTGTCGGGACACGCCTATGCGAAGGGATTGCGCACCGTTAAAACCTGCGTAGGCAAAGAGTGGTGCCGCTTCGGCACGCAGGATTCCACCGCAATGGGTATCGAGTTGGAGAAACGCACCTGGGGATCGTGGATGCCGCACAAGTTTAAAATGGCAGTGTCAGGCTGCCCGCGCAACTGCGCCGAGGCCACCATCAAGGATTTCGGTATCGTGGCGGTGGAGTCGGGCTGGGAGTTGCACGTTGGCGGCAACGGCGGTGTTAAGGTGCGCGCAACTGATCTGCTGTGCAAGGTTACCACCGACGCCGAGGTGGAGGAATATTGCTATGCCTTCATCCAGCTCTACCGCGAAGAGGCGCATTATCTGGATCGCACCGCGCCGTGGATCGAGCGTGTTGGGTTAGAATATGTCAAACAACGCATTGTGGAAGATGCGGAAGGCCGCAAGGCGCTGCGCGAACGCTTTGTCGAATCACAGAAGTATGCTCAGGTTGACCCGTGGGAAGAGCGTGCCAGCCATGATGTGGAGCGGCATGAATTTGTTCCGCTTAAATTGGTGGGTTAATTCCAATTCCATTAAACATATCCCCTCGCCCCGCTTGCGGGGAGAGGGTTAGGGAGAGGGGATAAAAATACACAATTATGAACGCTATTGCTGCAAGAAAAATGGTTGAAATAATGACTGACTGGATTGAAATCGGGACACTTGAGGATATCCCGCGCCTGGGTTCGCGCGTGGTGCGCACCACGCAGGGCGACATAGCAGTCTTTCGCACTGCGGAGGATGAAGTGTTTGCGTTGAATGATTCCTGCCCGCACAAGGGCGGCCCTTTGTCGCAAGGCATCGTGCATGGCAAGCGCGTCACCTGCCCGCTGCACAACTGGGTACTTGAATTGAGCGACGGCACCGCCGTGGCACCAGACCAGGGTCATACGGCCTGTTTCCCGGTCAAGGTTGAAGATGGCATCGTGCGGCTTTCATTGCAGCGCCAGCACACTTGATAGCCTAAGGTAATGATCAATGTCATCGAGGCCGGCGCGCCTATAAAAACCACGTGCCCGTATTGTGGCGTGGGCTGCGGTGTGCTGGCCAGCGTTGCGCACGACGGAAGCGTGGAAGTTCGTGGTGACGAACAGCACCCATCCAACTACGGGCGCTTATGCTCCAAGGGTTCCGCGCTGGGCGAGACGGTTGATCTCAACGGACGTCTGCTTTATCCCGAGATACGCGGCAAGCGTGTCGATTGGGATTCCGCGCTGGGTGCCGTGGCCGAGGGTTTTATGCGTATCATCCGCGAGCATGGGCCGGATGCCGTGGCGTTTTATGTTTCCGGGCAGCTTCTTACCGAAGACTATTATGTCGCCAACAAGCTGATGAAGGGGTTCATTGGTTCGGCCAACATTGACACCAATTCACGATTGTGTATGGCCTCCTCGGTTGCAGGGCATAAGCGCGCCTTTGGATCGGATACGGTGCCAGGCAACTATACCGATCTGGAGCTGGCGAATCTGATCGTACTGGTGGGCTCCAATACCGCGTGGTGCCATCCGGTGATTTTTCAGCGCATCACCCAGGCCAAAAAGCAGAATCCCGATTTAAAAATTGTTGTAATTGACCCGCGCCGCACCCAGACCTGCGATATCGCGGATTTGCATCTCGCCATCAAGCCGGGCATGGATACGGTGCTGTTTAATGGGCTGCTTACGTATCTAAACAATAATGGCGACGCCAACTCCCACTTTATCGCCACGCATACCGAAGGCCTGGATGCCGCGCTGGATGCAGCCATCACCAGTGCGCCTTCCGTTGATGCAGTGGCTCAACACTGTGGTCTCGCCGCGACCGATGTCGCGCAATTTTACCGCTGGTTTTCTCGCACAGAGAAGGTGGTGAGCGCCTATTCGCAGGGTGTAAATCAGTCTTCGTGCGGCACCGACAAGGTCAATGCCATTATCAATTGTCATTTGCTGACGGGCCGCATCGGGCGTCCCGGCATGGGGCCGTTTTCCATCACCGGCCAGCCCAATGCCATGGGCGGGCGTGAGGTGGGCGGGCTTGCCAATCAACTGGCAGTGCACATGGAGCTTGAGAATCCGCAGCACCGGCAGATCGTGCAGCGCTTCTGGGGTGCACCAGTGATCGCCGATAAAGCTGGACTCAAGGCGGTGGATTTGTTCCAGGCCATCGGCGAGGGCCGTGTCAAAGCGGTGTGGATCATCGCCACCAATCCGGTGGACAGCCTGCCTGATGCTGATGCGGTGCGACGGGCCTTGCAGGGTTGTGAGCTGGTAGTGGTTTCAGATTGCATCCGCAGCACCGACACCACGGCATGCGCACACATCCTGCTGCCTGCTACGGGGTGGGGCGAGAAAGACGGCACCGTCACCAACTCGGAACGGCGCATCTCGCGTCAACGTTCATTCTTGCCTTTGCCCGGTGAAGCCAAACCCGATTGGTGGATCATCAACGAGGTTGCCAGGCGTATGGGATTTGGCGAGGCCTTTCACTACGAATCCCCGGCGCAGATCTTTCGCGAGTATGCTGCATTATCCGGTGTGGACAACGCAGGTAGCCGTGATTTTGATATCAGCGGTTTGGCACTCCACAGCGATGCCGAGTATGACGCGATGACGTCTGTGCAATGGCCGGTCAATGCGAAGCAGCCCCGCGGCACCGAACGCATGTTTGGCGATGGGCGGTTTTTTACGCCCAGTGGACGGGCGCGTTTTATTGCCATCACACCGCGTCCGCCACGCAATGAAATTGATGTTGAATATCCATTAGTCCTCAACACTGGCCGTGTGCGCGATCAATGGCATACCATGACACGCACTGGCAAATCGCCACGCCTGTCAGTGCACATTACTGAACCCTATGCCGAGCTGCATCCTGAGGATGCCGTGCAGATCGGCGCAAAAGACGGCGGGCTGGCACGTCTCAATAGTCGCTGGGGCTCGATGATCGCACGCGTCAAAGTCACGCCGGATCAGCGGCGTGGCAGCGTCTTTGTGCCTATGCACTGGAATGACCAGTTCGCCAGCAGCGGGCGCGTCGATGCGCTGGTCAACCCTGTTACCGACCCCATTTCTGGTCAACCCGAACTCAAGCATACGCCGGTGCACGTCGAACCCTATGCCCCGGTTTGGCATGGCTTCCTGCTCTCGCGGCGGAGTCTTCTGGTCTTCGAGGGCGTTGATTATTGGGTCAGCGCCGCAGGCAAGAGCTTCTGGCGCTATGAGCTGGCAGGTGAACACAAGCCAGAGGAATGGGCGCGCTGGGCGCGGAGTTTGCTGTGCGCAGCCGATGACAAGGTGGAATGGATCGAATATATGGACAAGGCCGCCGGACGCTATCGCGGCGCGCGCATCGTCAACAATCGCCTGGAAAGCTGCGTGTTCGTCGCACCCAGCTTTGATCTGCCACCACGTACCTGGCTGGCCAGCCTGTTCGCAGAAGAAGAGTTATCGCCCGAAGTGCGCCCCAGCATCCTCGCAGGCCGCCCCGGCAAAGGTCAGGCCGACGCAGGCCGCATCGTCTGCGCCTGTTTCAGCGTAGGCATCAACACCATCGTCGAGGCAATACGCAAAGACCACCTCGTCACCACCGATGCCATCGGCCAGGCGCTCAAGGCAGGAACTAACTGTGGCTCCTGCATTCCTGAGTTGAAGGCGTTGATCGCGGCGGAATCGCTTGTTTAACGGGTTAATCCCAATACTGTTCACTTAAGCCGTTCGTGGTGAGCCTGTCGAACCATGAATGGCTAGTTTTCCGCCCTTCGACAAGCTCAGGGCGAACGGTTAGTATTGGGGTTAATCCCGATTGTTAACGCGTGCATCGATCTTACTCTACATGCTCTGATAGTTTGGCCCGCCGCCCCCTTCCGGCACTGTCCAGACAATGTTCTGCGTCGGATCCTTGATGTCGCAGGCCTTGCAGTGTACGCAGTTCTGGGCGTTAATCTGTAAGTGGGGTTGACCGCTCTCCGTTACGATCTCATACACGCCCGCCGGGCAATAGCGTTGCTCCGGCGCGTCGAAGCGTGCGAGGTTGACCGCAATCGGCACGCTGGCGTCCTTGAGGCGCAGGTGGCAGGGCTGATTTTCTTCGTGGTTCGTGTTTGACAGGTAAACGGAAGAGAGCTTGTCGAAGGTGAGCACACCGTCTGGTTTAGGGTAGTGTATAGGGCTGGTCTCGCTGGCCGGTTTCAGGCTGGTATGATCTGGCTGGCCATGTTTCAGCGTCCACGGCACGTTTACGCCGAGGCAGTGCAGCCACATGTCGAGGCCGCCATACAGCGTGCCGAGCACAGTGCCGAACTTCGTCAAGGCCGGCTTAACATTGCGCACCTTGTAGAGATCTTTCTGAATCCACGAGGCGTTAAGCGCCTCAGGGTAGGCTGTTAACTCATCGTTGGCGCGGCCTTCCATGATCGCGTCGGCTATGGCCTGCGCCGCCAGCATGCCGGACTTCATGGCATTGTGACTGCCTTTGATGCGTGGCACATTGACGAAGCCCGCTGAGCATCCGATCAAGGCACCGCCCGGAAAGCACAGTTTGGGGATGGATTGCAGGCCACCTTCGTTAACCGCGCGAGCACCGTAGGCGAGTCGTTGCCCACCCTGGAAAAAACTGCGGATCGCGGGATGGGTCTTGAATCGCTGGAATTCGTCGTAGGGAGAGAGGTGTGGGTTCTCATAATTGAGATGCACAACGAAGCCGACGGCGACCAGATTGTCCGCCAGGTGGTAGAGGAAAGAGCCTCCCCCTGTATGGCTGCCGAGCGGCCAGCCTTGTGAATGTAATACCAATCCAGACTGGTGTCGGGAGGGATCGATCCGCCACAACTCCTT
Organism: Gammaproteobacteria bacterium; assembly: GCA_040183005.1. NCBI lineage: Bacteria > Pseudomonadati > Pseudomonadota > Gammaproteobacteria > Gammaproteobacteria bacterium. The sequence goes on along the minus strand of JAMPIW010000007.1, from coordinate 1,589,800 downwards.
AAAGCCTATCCCGTATTTCTGCGGCTCAATGTCGTCGCGCAGCTTGAATCGCTGTTCGATTTCCCGTGCGAGTGAGCCGCGCACGCCTTCGGCGATCAGGGTATATTTCGCGTGCAGCTCCATGCCTTGGGTGTAGTTGGCGGTGTGGCTGCCGTCCTTGGCGATGCCCATGTCGCCAGTCGCAACCCCTGTGACGGCCCCGTTGGCGTCGTACAAGACCTCGGCAGCGGCGAAGCCGCAGTAGATCTCCACGCCAATTTCCTCCGCCTGTCGTGCGAGCCATCGGCAGAGGTCACCAAGACTGGCAACGTAGCAGCCGTTGTTGCGCATCAGTGGCGGTAGCAACCCGTTCGGGATTCGCCAGCTGCTGCTCTCTGTGAGAACGAGAAAATGCTCTTCGGTGACAGGGGCATGGAGTGGAGCCCCTTTGGCCTGCCAGTCAGGGATGAGCTCATTCAGCGCGATAGGATCGATCACGGCGCCGGACAATATATGCGCGCCCACCTCCGAGCCTTTTTCCAGCACGCAGACGCTAAGCTCCTGCCCGCTCTCGATTGCCAATTGTTTTAGGCGAATCGCTGCGGCAAGCCCGGCCGGGCCGGCGCCGACGATCACCACGTCATAGCTCATTGATTCACGTTCCATACTACACTCCATACCAGTTGGATATATTCATTCCAGATTGTCCATTAGGCAAATAGAGCGCACAACGCCGTTCGTGGTGAACTTGTCGAACCATGAACGGCCCTTCGACAGGCTCAGGGCGAACGGTTCTGGGGCTAATGGACAATCTTTCATCAAAGGGATAACGCTCACGTCGGCCGTGGCAGGACGATCTCGTCGCTGTAACGGACGTTGACTGAGACCTTTTGACAGAGCGCCAGGAATTCCTGCATACCATGGGTGCGGAATTTCTGCTTATGCAGCAGGAAATGGAAATGGCGTCCGAAATCGAGACCCTTCACCGTCAGCGGCACAAGGTTGCCACGCCGGAACGCGTCCTTGAGCGCGAGCCGGGAGATGCAGCTAATCCCCAATCCTGACTCTACCGCTCGTTTAATCGCTTCAGTGTGTTCTAGTTCGAGTAGGATATTAAGCTGGGATAATACGCTACGCATCGCATGATCGAAGGTCTGGCGCGTACCGGAACCTGGCTCGCGTACGATCCATTTAGCGGATACCAGGTCGTCTAAAGAGACTTCGGACTGTTGAGCAAGGGGATGCTCCGGAGCTGCAAAGATCATCAGTTCGTCTGCGACCCACGGGATGACTTCAAGGTCGTGGTGCTGGCAATCGCCCTCGATCAACCCCAGGTCAAGGTCAAAATGGGCCACGCGCTGGATGATGGAGGCGCTATTGGCTACATCCAGATGAACATGGCAGCTCGGATGTTGCTGCATGAAATTCCCGATCAGCAAAGTGGCGAGATAATTGCCTATTGTCAACGACGCACCAATCCGCAGCGGCCCGAACCCGGCATCACCCGCCAACAGGCTTTCAATAGCCTTGGCCCGATCCAGCAATTCGATGGCTTTCGGTAACAATAAGTGGCCGAGTTCGTTGAGTTGCAGCCGCTTGCTGGCACGGTCGAAGAGGCGGGTATCAAACTGTTTTTCCAGTTCGATCAGCGCCATACTGGTTGCGGATTGGCTGAGCGACAACGCCTCCGCCGCGCGCGAGACGTTGTCGTAACGGCTGATGGCGACAAAAACTTCAAGCTGTCGTAGCGAAAATCTCATATAAATAAAATTGATTAATAATATTAATATAATTAACTTAACAAATATTCTACTATCTATTAGAATCGCCGTAAATAGCTTGTGTAAGTTTATCGCGACCGTGTTCGGGCATTGGAGTTTTTAATGAAGCTACTCGTTGCAATAAAACGTGTTGTCGACTACAACATCAAGGTGCGGCCCAAGGCGGATGGCTCGGATGTCGATATCGCCACTGTCAAAATGAGCATAAATCCCTTCGACGAAGTCGCCGTGGAAGAGGCGTTGCGCCTCAGGGAAGCGGGCATCGCCACCGAGATCGTCGCCGTGGCGGTGGGCACCGCCCAGAGCCAGGATGTGTTGCGCCACGCGCTGGCTATGGGCGTGGATCGGGCGATTCTGGTCGAAACGGACGCGGTGACTGAGCCGCTGGCAACCGCCAAACTACTCAAGGCCGTCGTGCAGCGTGAGCAGCCGCAGCTCACCCTCATCGGCAAGCAGGCCATCGATGACGATGCTGCCGAAACCGGGCAAATGCTGGCGGCGCTACTTAACGTCGGGCAGGGTACATTCGCCTCGAAACTCGAATTGACGGCCGACCGCGTGGTGGTTACGCGGGAAATCAGCGGCGGACAAGAAAAGGTGTCGCTGCCACTACCAGCCGTGATTACGACTGACTTGCGGCTCAACGAGCCACGCTACGTTAAGCTGCCTAACCTCATGCAGGCCAAGAAAAAACCGATTGAAACCCTAAAGTCGTCCGACTTGGGTGTAGATCAGGCGCCGCGTCTGAAGCTGCTGCGGGTGGCGGAGCCGCCTGCACGAGCGCCGGGAATCAAGGTGTCCAGCGTATCGGAACTGCTGCAAAAACTACGCGATGAAGCCAAGGTGTTGCCATGACTATCCTCATTGTTGCCGAACACGACCATCACGAACTCAAACCCGCCACCCGCTCGGCCGTCACCGCAGCGACGGCCTTGGGCGGCGATATTCATCTCCTGATAACCGGCCATGGCGTGGATAAAGTGGCTCAGGCCGCCGCCAAGGTGCAGGGCGTCACCCGGGTTCGGGTAGTCGATGATCTGGCTTATGCCCATGGCCTGCCGGAAAACCTCGCCCCCCTGCTGGTACGCATCGCGCCGGATTACACCACAGTGATGGCGGCCGCCGACAGTTTTGGCAAAAACCTGCTGCCACGCGTAGCCGCCTTGCTGGACGTGGCGGTGGTGTCGGAAATCACTCAGATTGTGGATCAGAACACCTTTGTGCGGCCGATATACGCCGGTAATCTGAACGCCACGGTGCAAACCACCGACGCGATCAAGGTGCTCACTGTGCGTGCGACCTCGTTTCCGGCCGCCCCCGACGGTGGTGTCGCGGCAATCGATACTCTGCCGACGACAGGTGATGCTGGTCTTTCGGCATGGCTCAGCACCGAAATTCAGCCGACCGATCGCGTAGAACTCTCCACTGCCCGCGTCGTCGTCAGCGGTGGTCGGGCGCTGGGCAGCGCCGAGCAGTTCCAGCAGGTTCTTGCGCCGCTCGCGGCCAAACTTAATGCGGCACTTGGGGCAACTCGCGCTGCAGTCGATGCCGGTTATGCCCCTAACGAATGGCAGGTCGGACAAACCGGCACGGTCGTCGCCCCGGATCTTTACATCGCCGTCGGCGTCTCCGGCGCCGTGCAGCATCTCGCCGGCATGAAGGACAGCCGGGTGATCGTGGCAATCAACCACGACCCGGACGCCCCGATCTTCCAATGGGCGGACTATGGGTTGGTCGCGGACCTGTTTGAAACGGTAAAAGAATTGGAACACAACCTCTAAAATAGTCGAGATTGAAACATGGCCACTTATTCAACTGAGCGCGTATTGAGCGTACATCACTGGAACAGCACGCTGTTCAGCTTTACTACAACGCGTGATCCAGGGCTACGATTTGAGAATGGCCAATTCGTTATGATTGGCATGGAAGTCGATGGGCGGCCTTTGATGCGCGCCTACAGCATCGTCAGCGCAAATTACGAAGAGCATCTCGAATTCTTCAGCATCAAGGTGCCGGATGGCCCGCTCACCTCACGTCTGCAACACTTGCAGGTGGGAGATCCGCTGTTTGTCAGCCGCAAACCCACCGGCACACTGGTGCTGGATGATCTGCTGCCCGGAAAAACGCTGTATTTGTTGAGCACCGGAACGGGCCTGGCCGCGTTCATGAGCATCATCAAGGATCCTGAAGCCTACGAGCGGTATGAAAAGGTTGTGCTGGTGCATGGCGTGCGCCACGTCAACGAACTGGCCTACTCCGACTTCATCAAAGACCATCTGCCGCAAAACGAATACTTTGGCGAGAGCGTGCGCGAGAAACTTATTTACTATCCCACCGTAACGCGGGAAGCCTTTGAAAACCAGGGGCGACTCACTGATCTGATTGAAACCGGCAAGTTGTTTAAAGATATCGGTTTGCCCCCGCTGAATCCGGAACATGATCGGGTGATGCTCTGTGGCAGCCCCGGCATGCTCGCTGAAACCTGTGCGTTACTGGATAAACGAGGATTTGTTGTATCGCCGCGCATCGGCGACCCAGGCCACTATGTTATCGAGCGTGCTTTTGTCGAGAAGTAGGCACAATGCGGGTGGTGAAACGCTTAGGTGCCCTTCATGATGCCGATGGGCGCCTAAGCAAAATCCACCAGCACTTCCAAAAATTCCTCGCCGTAATGTTCGAGTTTCTGTTTGCCAATGCCAGGGATGGCGGCGAGTTGTGCCAGTCGTTGCGGGCGCCGCTCTACCATCTCCCGTAAGGTGCTGTCGTGGAATATTACATAGGGTGGCACGCCCTGCTCGCGGGCTAGTTCCATACGCTTTGACTTGAGTGCTTGCCACAAAGCCTCGGATTCGGGTGAGTCAAAGTGGTATGCCGCTTTGGATGAAAGCGCGGATTGCGAGGATTTGGGTTTCTTGCCGCTGGATTCCGGGTCTTTGCGCAAGGCGATTTTTTGTTCGCCGCGCAACAGGGGACGGCTTTCATCGGTCAGTCTCAGGCCGCCATGCCCTTCCATGTCCACCGCCAGCATTCCCGCTGCCACAAGTTGCCGGAAGATGCCGCTCCATTGCGTTTGGCTGAATTCCTTGCCGATGCCGAAGGTGCTTAGTTTACTGTGGCCAAAACGCTGCACCTGGTCGGTGGATTTGCCAAGCAGCACATCGGTCAGGTGTCCCACGCCGAAGCGCTGCCCGGTGCGGTAAACGCAGGATAATCCCATCTGCGCGGCGATGGTGCCGTCCCAGGTCTGCACGGGTTCCAGGCAGTTGTCACAATTACCGCAGGACGCGCTATATTGCTCGCCAAAATAATTGAGCAGCACCTGGCGGCGGCACAGCGTGCTCTCACAGAGGCCGAGCAGGGCATCGAGCTTTTGCCGTTCCAGCCGCTTGCGTTGCTCATTGGCCTCGCCGCTGTCGACCATCTGACGCAGGGTGATGACATCGCCCAGCCCATAGGCCATCCAGGCATTGCTGGGCAGGCCGTCGCGTCCTGCGCGTCCAGTTTCCTGATAGTAGCCTTCCATGCTTTTCGGTAGATCCAGATGCGCGACAAACCGCACGTTGGGTTTGTCGATGCCCATGCCGAAAGCCACGGTGGCGACCATGATGACACCCTCTTCGCGCAGAAAGCGTTGCTGGTTTTTCTGGCGTGTGTCACTGTCCAGTCCGGCGTGGTAGGGCAGGGCATCCCAGCCGCGTTCTGCCAGCCATGCAGCGGTTTCTTCAACCCGTTTGCGCGACAGGCAATAGATAATCCCGGCGTCGCCGCGATGCTCTGTCTCCAGAAAGGCCTGTAGTTGCTGGCGGGTGTTGGCCTTTTGCACGATGCGGTAGCGGATGTTGGGGCGGTCGAAGCTGGAGACGAATTGCTGTGCCTCGGACAGCCCCAGGCGCTCGACGATTTCATGGCGGGTAGGCGTGTCAGCAGTGGCGGTGAGGGCAATGCGCGGCACGTCAGGAAAGCGTTCGTGCAGCACAGAGAGTTGCAAGTATTCGGCGCGAAAATCGTGCCCCCATTGCGAGACGCAGTGCGCCTCGTCAATGGCGAACAGCGCGAGTTCGGCGCGTTCCAGCAATTGCAAGAAGCGCGGCGTCATGAGACGTTCCGGCGCGACATACAGCAGGTCCAGCTCACCACGCAGTAGTTGCTGTTCGACCTGTGAGGCTGCTTGCCCAGTCAGGCTGGAATTGAGGAACGCAGCCTTAACGCCTGCCTGCAGCAAGGCATCCACCTGATTCTGCATTAGTGCAATTAGTGGTGATATCACGATCCCTACGCCACGCCGGACCAGCGCCGGGATCTGGTAACACAATGATTTTCCGCCGCCAGTCGGCATCAACACCAGCGCATCGCCGCCGTTGATAATATGTTCGACAATCGCAGCCTGATTGCCGCGGAATTCGCTGTAGCCAAAAACGGCGTGGAGTGTTTGCAGTGCGGGGGTCATGGTTATCAATGATAACATCACGGGTGGCTTTCATGCCGATTCATGACATAATTCACGCATACAAAGAAAGGTCTTGTAAGCAATGCGATTCACTACTCTCAACGAATGGCTCACCTGGCAAGAGACACTCCACCCTGCGGAAATCGAGCTGGGTCTGGAGCGGGTGCGGCCGGTGCTGGAGCGTATGGGTCTGGGGCGCCCCGAATTTACCGTGGTGACGGTCGGCGGCACCAACGGCAAGGGGTCGAGTGTGGCCATGCTGGAGTCCATCCTTGAAGCCGCCGGATACCGGACTGGCGTGTATACCTCGCCGCACCTGCGGCACTATAACGAACGTGTCAGGATATGCGGTGTGGAGGTTCGGGATTCCGCGTTATGCGAGGCGTTTGAGCGCGTCGATCAGGCGCGTCATGGCATCTCGCTGACCTATTTCGAATTCGGCACTCTTGCGGCGCTGGAAATCTTCTCTCGCTCGCTGCTGGATGTCGCCATCCTTGAGGTGGGTATGGGTGGCCGCCTGGATGCCGTTAATTTGCTGGATGCCGATGTGGCGCTGGTGACATCCATCGGCATAGATCACGCCGAGTGGCTGGGGAATACCCGCGAGGCGATTGCTCGCGAGAAGGCTGGGATTTTTCGCCCCGGACGGCCCGCCGTCTGTGGCGACCTCGATCCCCCGGTAACGCTGCTGCAGCATGCTGAAACGCTGGGGACGCCACTGTATCGCGCCGGACGTGATTTCGGTTATACAGTAGAAGGGGCAGGGTGGTCATGGTGGAGTGTTGCGCGCCGCCGCACGGCATTGCCACACCCCGCCTTGCGCGGCGCTTTCCAATTGCAGAACGCAGCGGCGGTGCTGATGGTGCTGGAGTTGCTGGAGGCCCACCTGCCTGTCAGCCAGAATGACGTGCGCCATGGCTTGGAGACGGTATATTTACCGGGACGTTTTCAGGTGATATCCGATGGTGGTGTCACACGCATATTCGACGTGGCGCACAATCCACACGGCGCACAGGTGCTGGCGGAAACGCTGCGTGCTCATCCCTGCACGGGTCAAACTCATGCGGTGCTGGCGATGCTGGCGGACAAGGATATTGATGGCGTGATAAGCGCCATGCGTGATGTTGTTGATGTATGGCACGTGGCAGGCCTCGATATCAAGCGCGGTGCATCAGGTGCATACCTTGCCGAACGTTTGCTGGCTTCAGGCGTGCAATCCCCCGTACATACTTACGCCGATGTCACCACTGCGTATACTCTAGCTGTTGCTGGCGCACAACCGCAGGATCGGGTACTTGCTTTCGGCTCCTTTTATACTGTGGCAGAGGCAATGAAGCAGGCGGTATAATCACCGTTTTCAGGATGATTCCCACGGATACCCGCGTGAAAATCAGTGCTGATCTTTTCCAAAATTCTCACCTGAAAACGTTCAAGCAAATCGACGAGATGCTGAGCCGCCCCAAAGGGACAGCGTTTCGCGCCTTTAAGCGTATGCAGCACCGCTTCATCGAAGGCGAGCATTTTTACTGTGTTGATGCCCGGGTCGATGCCGATGCTGTTGCGGAATTGCGCCAGGCGGGAAAAATCTATATCTCCACAGTCAATGTCGTTTTCATCACCGAATCCGGATTACCGTTACTTTTAGCCGAACTTGCCGAGTCATAACCCATGGAAAAAAATCAATTGAAACATCGCTTGATAGGCGCGCTGGTGCTGGTTTCGCTGGCCGTCATACTTATTCCGCTGTTCCTTCCTGATAATGAAAAAGAGCAGGGGCCCGCGCCGATCGCTGCTGTTCCTCCCGCGCCTTCCTTGCCAGATCAGAGTTCTGTTGCGCAAGCCTTTCCTGCGCCGGGAGATGCGGATGGCAGCGCGCCAGGCGAAAACACCCCCGCTATGGATGTTACGGCAGACACTGTTGTGGACTCGCTAATCCCCGCGCCTTCCTCAACGCCACCTCCCGCCGAGCCAAAGCCCTCGATAACCTCAATCCCCGCATCCGAGTCCTCGAAGTCGGTTGAGCCCAAGCCCGCGAAGCCAAAAACAGTGGCGCCTAAACCGGCAGAGTCAAAACCGGTGGCGACACCCCATCCCAGCCCGAGTCCTGTCAACGTTCCTACCGCATGGGTAGTGCAGCTTGGCAGTTTTTCCAGTGAGCAGAATGCGCTCGTGCTGCGTGACCGGCTGCGCGCCAAAGGCTATACCGCGTTTGTTGAACGTATTGCCGAGGGGGAGGGTGCGGCCATCCGGGTGCGTATCGGCCCTGAACTGTTGAGATCCAATGCAGAGGCATTGCAACAGAAGCTGGAGCAGGAGATGAAACTGAAGGGTATCGTGATGCGGTACAAATAGGAAATCACAGCGGCGGTTAAATTAAGGGCTGTTTTCCGAAGGACAAAAAAAGGGGCGGGTATGAACCCGCCCCTTTTACCTGAAACCCTCAAGGGTTTTCAGAAACCTCTAGCTATCAGAAGCTTCGCGGTGCGGGCCGTTTCTGTGGCCGCGCTGCAAAGGAGATTTTCGGACGGTCGCCCGATGTCCTGGGACGGGGGGCGCCGTTATCATTGGAGCGCGTGTTCCCGTTTGCATTTCCGCTTGTGTTTCCGTTGCCATAGCCAGTGCTTTTTGCCCGTTGTTGTGCATAAGGCTGGCTAAAGCCCTCGCCCTGGCTGCGGGATTGCCCTCCTCGGGGGGCTGAGGACGGCGAGCGAGGTGCTGATGATGACGAGCGGGGACGCGCTGCGCCGGCACCGGCGCCATTGCGCGCGAAGCCCGGACGGCCGCCACGGGGCTTGTCGCCGCCGGCACCGCCTCTAGGCTCCGAACGGGTCGGCTCCAGGCCTGGCAGAACGCTGCGCTCCAGGCGATGCCCGGTGAGCCGCTCGATTTGCGCCAGCTTGCCCCAATCCTGCGGGCCAATCAGCGAAACTGCCACACCAAAGGCGCCGGCGCGGCCGGTACGGCCAATGCGATGCACGTAATCTTCAGCCACCATCGGCAGGTCAAAGTTGATGACGTGCGTGATGCCCGTGATATCCAGGCCGCGCGCCGCCACGTCGGTGGCAACCAGGACTTTTACATCACCGCGGCGCATACGCTGCACAGTGCGATTGCGGGCACCCTGCTTCATGTCGCCATGCAATGCCGCACAGGTGTGACCCTGCTCACTCAGCTCGCCGGCCAGTTCATCGGCGCCGCGTTTGGTCGAGGTGAAGATGATAGCCTGGCTGAGATCCTGGGAATTCAGCACATGGCTCAGCAACAGATGTTTATGTTTGTAGTCGTCCGCCTGATGAACACGCTGTTCGATTTGCGTGTGTTTTTCTTTCGATCCTGCGATTTGGATCCGGACAGGATCTTTGAGCAGGGTCCGCGCCAGTTTTTCCACATTGCCTTCGAACGTTGCGGAAAACAACAGGATCTGGCGTGTGGCAGGCGTGGCCGCGCTGATGCGTTCAACAGGCTCAATGAAGCCCATATCCAGCATGCGGTCCGCTTCGTCCAGTACCAGCATTTCCAGGCGGGAGAAATCCACCCGTCCGCGATCCATGTGATCGATCAATCGGCCAGGTGTGGCGACCAGCAGATCCAGCGGAGAACGTAAGAGGCGTTCCTGGAGAGGGTAGGGCGCGCCACCCACGATGGAGCCGCAGCTCAGCTTGGTGAAGCGGGCGTAACGCTTGATGGACTCCTGGATCTGCGCAGCCAGCTCGCGGGTTGGGGTGAGGATCAGCACGCGCGGCCCACGGCCTTGAACCTTGGAGGGTTCCTGTAATTTTTGCAGTGCAGGTAATACAAAGGATGCTGTTTTGCCGGTGCCGGTCTGGGCGGAGGCCATCAGATCGTTGCCTGCAAGAGCGACAGGAATGGCTTGGCGCTGGATTTCGGTAGGAGTGGTGTAGCCGCTCGCCTCAATGGCGCGCATAAGGTCGGAGCTTAAGTTAAGTTCTTGGAAAGACAAAGTAATACCCTCTTCCGCCGCCACAGAACGGAAATTATTGATGAATGAATGTGTATGGCCAGATAAAAAATATATCTGGCAGGGCGGGTACCGCTGTGGCTGGTGGCGACCGCCTGGTTGCTGAAACGTCGCCAACCAATATGATGCTGCACTAGACAGCGGAGAGGTCAGAGACGAGGAGTGTCCGTTTGTTACGGCACGAAGCGCACTATACACAAGAGCTTTAGAAAAAGCTAATGAATTTTAGTGTTTGTGGATAATGGCTGGCCGCAATAGTAGGCAAGGGTTGCCTGGATGCTTTATGCTTGGTTCCTTATAGTTGACCGGAATGCTGTGACAAGAGGCGTACGGTTGAGGGGGGCAGGGTTGTATGTGGCGTACTAGATACACATGGTGTTTCCATGGTTTCCTTTTGACATTATTGCTGGTGGTCATCGGCGGTGTTGCTGCTGCCCAGTCGCGCCGTGCGGCGAGCGTGACGCCTCGGCCCGCGCAAGGGCCGTGCGCGCAGTGTCATCAGGATAAGGAGCACCCTGTTTCCATGGCAGTATTCACCAGCGAGTGCCTGGCATGTCATAGCCAGGGGTTACCGGGTGGCCTGCAAAAGACTGCGCGGCGTGTGCTCAAGCCCAAGGCGGATCCCGTATTGGAAATACCCCCCGAGCCGCCGCAGGCAGGGAAGTCCTTCCCGAAGGCCGAGGGCCAGGGGCCAGGCATGAGTGTGTCCATGTATTATGAGCAGGCCAGAATAGGCGCGGCGCCGAATGAGATGGCGCTGATCCCCGCAGGCGAGTTTATCCGGGGATCGAACCAGCGTTTGTCCGATGAAGGCCCGCAGCACACCCTTTCCCTGGGTGATTTCTATATCGACAAGTATGAAGTCACGAACCTCCAGTACGGGCAATTTATAGACTCAACCCATCGCAAATCCCCCGATCATTTTGAAAACAGGACGTTCCCGCCTGGCAAAGCGGATCACCCGGTTGTTTTCGTCACTTGGTACGACGCCAATGCGTATTGCGAATGGGCAGGCAAGCGCCTGCCCACCGATCAGGAATGGGAAAAGGCAGCGCGTGGTACGGACGGTAGAACCTATCCTTGGGGCAATGTTTTTGATGTCGACAAAGTAAACAGCCCGGTACGCTGGACAACACTAAAGCTCGAAGGTGACACCACGCCGGCGGGTGCTTTCGAGGGTGGCGTCAGCCCTTATGGTGTCCATGATATGTCCGGCAATGTGTGGGAGTGGACGGACTCCTGGTATCAGGCCTATCCGGGGAATACTAAGCCAACGGAAAATTACGGGGAAAAGTACAAGACGCTGAAAGGTGGCTCGTGGTGGGATTGCTCGTTCTATAAATGCGGCATCTCCGCGCCCGTGTATAACCGCTCCTTCTTTTTGAGAAACACCAAAAACAAGAGCTTCGGATTCAGATGCGCCAAAGATGCAAAACCGGTTCAATGATAGGGGAGGGTATTTAATGAAAGCAGGCGTGCAACTAAAAAAAATCGCAGTATTAGCCATGCTGTTTTCGCCGGGCGTGCAAGCAGTCACGGCGATTCATGACGCAGACATGGTAAAAGTGCCCGCCGGTGAGTTTGTGATGGGCAGCAACAAGGTGGATCGTTCCAAGAAGGCGGGCGAATTTGGCGCCACCAAGCCCTGGTATCAGGACGAACATCCCGAGCGCAAAGTCAATCTCAAGGCGTTCCTGATCGACAAATATGAAGTCACCAACGTGCAGTACAAAGACTTCATGACCAAAAACAACGCCCCGCCGCCGGATCACTGGATGGAAACGGGGTACATCATCAGCATGAAAAAGGAGAAGCTTCAAGAGCTGGAGGTGGAGCAGTTAAGAAAGACGGCGGTTAAGGTTTTTCATCTGGATATGGATACCCGCGCCATGAGCAAGGAAGATTTGTTGAAGGAGATCGAAAAGAAATTTCAGGCTATCGACAAGCTGCCTGTAACCTATGTGTCCTGGCAGGACGCCAGCGCCTACTGTAAATGGGTGGGCAAGCGTCTGCCCAGCGAGGCGGAATGGGAAAAGGCCGCGCGCGGCGAGCATGGCCAGGAATTCCCGTGGGGCGATGAGTGGAAGGCGGGCCTCTCCAACACCGGTGAAGAATCATGGGAATACGGCGCCGCGCCAGTGGGCTCCTACAAAACCGACAAGTCCCCATATGATGTTTACGACATGGGCGGTAACGTCAGGGAGTGGGTGGCGGACTGGTACAAGGCGTATCCTGGCGCAGCCTATAAGGCCAAGGAATTCGGTGAAAAATACAAGGTTGTAAGAGGGGCGGGGTCAGGCGGTCAAGGCCATTATGCCCTGAGCCTGTTCCAGCGCACAGCGTACCGCGGCATTCTTGATCCTAACGCCACCTATAGCGATGTCGGGGTTCGTTGCGCGAAGGATGCGCGGTGATGGGGGCGCACGCCCATCGTTGATGTCTGCCGGGCTAAATGCAGGGTGGGTTCGCGCTTTTTGCGTAACCCACCAAGCGTTGCAAGCAACACAACGCATTATTCAATGGGTGCCTGGCGGCACATCAGGTGGGTTACGGCGCAAGCTTCACGCCCGCTCTTCGTATCTCTTGTCTTTTGCATAGCCCCATAATTTGCTAAAATGCTTCTTTAGCGCGGGCGTGTGCTCTCGCATCCCCCATGATTTTTGCAGTATGGCAGGAATTGCTAACAGCCCTTTAATTCTAAATATTCGTAATAAAAAGTGAAATATCGTAGGGTGCGTTCCACGCACCATTATCCCATTATCATTGATGCGTGGAACGCACCCTACAACATCATTGTCGTTTTTAACACAAATTGGAATAGGGCCTGATAGGGTTGTTTATGAGCTGGGTTGATTACGCCATTTTCGCCATTCTTGGGCTTTCGGCACTGGTAGGCATAATCCGTGGTTTCGTGCGCGAGGTGCTCTCTCTGGTGGTATGGGTGTTGTCCTTCTGGATAGCGCTAAACTATGCTTCCAAACTTGACGGCCTTTTTGCCGATCACATAGCCATGTCTTCCATGCGCCTTGCCGTGGCGTTTGCAGCGCTTTTTTTAGCCACCTTCATTCTTGGCGGCATTTTCAAGTATTTGATTTCAAGCTGGGTGCGCAAAAGCGTAATCAGCAGCACGGATCGTTCAGTCGGCATGCTCTTCGGATTGGTGCGGGGCGTGCTGGTGGTATCTGTGCTGGTGGTGGTGATTGGCGTAACGCCACTGGTTCAGGCTCAGTGGTGGAAAACGTCAGCGTTCGTAGATTATTTTCAGGGTATGGTGTTGTGGGTGCGCGACTGGCTGCCGCATGGCGTCGCCCGTAGCTTCATTGATGGGCTGAAGCGTTGAGCATATCCCGAATTTCCTCTGTTTTTTGTAAACCCAATGGGTAGGTGATCCTCATGTGTGCCATTATCGGTATCGTCGCTAACAGCAGTGTCAATCAGGCCTTATATGATGGCCTCACTGTCCTCCAGCATCGTGGACAGGACGCTGCGGGAATTGTCACCTGCGACAGCAGCGGCAAGTTTTACCTGCGCAAGGACAACGGCCTGGTGCGCGATGTATTCCGTTCCCGGCACATGCTCAATCTGCGCGGCAACATGGGTATCGGCCATGTGCGTTATCCGACGGCAGGTTGCGCTACCTCGGCCGAGGCTCAACCGTTCTATGTCAACTCCCCCTTCGGCATTGCGCTTGCGCACAATGGCAACCTGACCAACGCCAGTCAGCTAAAGCAAGATATGTTTCTTGAAGACCGGCGTCACATCAACACCGATTCTGATTCCGAAATCCTGTTGAATGTGTTCGCGCATGAATTGCAAGAGCAGGACAAGCTCAAAATCGGCGCGCAGGATATCTTTAATGCCGTGGCGGGTGTACATCGGCGCTGCCGTGGCAGTTACGCCGTGGTGGCAATGATCAGCGGCCATGGCATCGTCGGTTTCCGCGATCCCTTTGGCATCCGCCCCGTTGTCTTCGGCAAGCGTGAGACAGACAAGGGCACGGAATACATGATCGCCTCCGAGAGCGTCGCGCTGGACGGACTCGGTTTTCAGCGGGTACGCGACATCGCCCCCGGCGAGGCGGTGTTTATTGACCTTGAGGGCGGGCTTCATATCCAGCAATGTGCCGAGAACCCGGTATATTCACCGTGTATCTTCGAGTACGTGTATCTGGCGCGCCCAGACTCGATCATTGATGATGTGTCGGTGTATAAGGCGCGCCTGCGCATGGGCGATAAACTGGCTGACAAAATTTTGCGCGAATGGCCGGATCACGATATCGACGTAGTGATCCCCATCCCTGACACCAGCCGTACCGCCGCCATGCAATTGGCCAACAGGCTGGGCGTGACATACCGCGAAGGGTTTATCAAGAACCGCTACATCGGCCGTACCTTCATTATGCCGGGGCAAAAGCAGCGCAAGAAATCCGTGCGCCAGAAACTCAACCCCATCGACCTCGAATTCAAACGCAAGACCGTGCTGCTGGTGGACGACTCCATTGTGCGCGGCACCACTTCGCAGCAAATCATCCAGATGGCCCGCGAGGCCGGCGCACGCAAGGTCTACTTCGCCTCCGCCTCCCCGCCAGTGCGCTATCCGAACGTCTATGGCATC